>NZ_CP133267.1:0-304000 GCF_030915465.1 Neobacillus sp. PS3-34 | reverse complement strand
GATCATTCCTCCATGTCTGCTGGTTTGGTAAAACAGCTCAAGAATATTCCGGGCTTTGAATTGACACAGGATCGTTCTCTTTCTTTGAAAAAACAAATCGATAAAATTAAAAATGGAAAGTCTACATCTCTTCTCGTTATCCCAAAGGGTTATGGGGATAAAACGTCAGCAGGAGAACAGGCTGAAATTCAGCTTTACCGTGACGCAGCGGAAGATACGTCTGTTGCTCCGATCAAAGCATTGCTCGAGAACTTTTCAGCAGGTTCCAGAGAAATGAAAATCAAGCAGACGCTGATTTCCCTAGGGCAGGATGATAACCAGGTGAAAAAAGCATTAACACCACCTTTGTTAGTAAAGGATATTAAGGAAAATGCCTCGAAACTAAACATGGTATCCCAGGTAGTCCCGGGTTACACGGTTATGTTTGTCTTTTTTATCATGATTACGATGATCCGTAACTTTTTAAAGGATAAGGAATCAGGGATGCTTTCAAGGCTGCGCAGCACACCGATGAAATCCTTCCATTACTTGATCGGAATGTGGGTGCCAAATATTCTGGTCGTTCTCACTCAATCTGCTGTTTTGCTCATCTTTGGTAAGGTTGTCTATGATTTGCATCTTGGTGATCCCCTATCAATTATTCTGATTGTCGTAAGCCTGGCGATATGCGGAACAGGTCTTGGGCTACTGCTTTCAGTCCTGGTTAAAAGTGAAAATCAAGGTGTCGCGTTTGTCCAGATTATCACCATGGGCGGGGCGGTTGTAGGTGGGTTATGGTTTCCGTATGATTTCCTGCCAACCTTTGCACAGGTAATCGGGAAATTTACGCCACAATACTGGGCGCAGCAAGGGCTGCAGGATGTCATGATCCGAGGTGCGCACATAGGAGGCATCTGGCCTACCATCCTCATTTTAATGGCATTTGGACTTGTCGGACTCGTATTCGCTTCACTAAGGTTTAAAAAGTTTTTTAATTCAGGAATAAGCTAATAGGTGGTTCCTTTGTGAGAGCATAAAAATTTAAATGACTTTAAAAATGACGTATGGAATGCATACGTCATTTTTTTATTGAATAAGGATGAAAAGTCGTTTGGGGGTAATATGACACAGTTAAATACTACAGGCAGGTAAAGCGGTAAATTTCCAATAGAAGGTTCCTTTTGGACAAAACGAGTCAACTGGAACGGGAGACTGTCCAATAAAAAGGTCCTATTGGACAAAACAATGTACAGAAGTGGTGAAAATGTCCAATGGTAGGGTCCTATTAGACAAAAGGAGTCATCCGGAGTGGAAAAATGTCCAATAGAGGAGTCCTAATGGACAAAAGGAGCCATCCGGAGTGGGAAAATGTCCAATAGAAGGGTCCTATTAGACAAAACGAGCCATCCGGAGTGGAAAAATGTCCAATAGAAGGGTCCTATTGGACAAAACGAGCCATCCGGAGTGGAAAAATGTCCAATAGAAGGGTCCTATTGGACAAAACCAGACAACTGGAGCGGGAGACTGACCAATAAAAAGGTCCTATTGGACAGAACATAGTACCTGAGCGGTGAAAATTTCCATCATAAACATAATGTAGTGGAAGACTTAAAAGGATTATCACCTGCTCTGTTGAATATTTTATATTAAGAGCTTACTAATGTTGTAATCCGTCGGAAACAAAGGGAGAGTGAAATAATGTCTTTCAAAAATTATGAGGAATTTTGGCCGTTTTATTTAAAACAGCACAGCAAGCCTTCTACACGGGCGTGGCATTTCGTTGGAACAAGCTTTGTGTTTATTTTTATTCTTTTGACACTGTACACTTTGAACTTTTGGCTTTTGCTGCTCGCACCTGTAACGGCATACGCCTTTGCCTGGATCAGCCATTTTTTCATTGAAGGAAATAAGCCGGCAACATTCGGCCATCCCGTTTGGTCGCTAAGGCCGATTTCAGGATGTATCGGTTAATTCTATTCGGAAAATTGCAGCATGAGCTGGAGAAGACGTTAAAATCCTAGGGGAAAGGGGCACAAATGAAATGCTCGAGATGGCAGCAGAAAACAAGGAAACTAGGTTATATAGTGAAGAGAACTTTGGGTGGACCGAATTGACGCCGAACCACCGTATCGACTTAAGGCATCCGTCCAATGATGATATTGACCAGTTTATCAATGCAAATCTGGTCAACGATTGGTCACTGCTCTCCTGGAAGGATGTTGGCAAACCGTATGAAGTGAAAACGGTAGCTAAATCGAAACGTGACTGGGAATTGGACAATGGTGAAATGTCGGTTAAAACCTCTTGGGAATTTTTCAACCGTTCCTTTCATGAATGGTT
This sequence comes from Neobacillus sp. PS3-34, assembly GCF_030915465.1. Taxonomy (GTDB): domain Bacteria; phylum Bacillota; class Bacilli; order Bacillales; family Cytobacillaceae; genus Neobacillus_A. The sequence goes on along the minus strand of NZ_CP133267.1, from coordinate 301,681 downwards.
TGTGAAGGATATTCCCGGAGAGTTAAATGCCTCGAAAAAGGAATTGAAAAAATATTTATCCAGATTTCAAATTGGCGACGTGAAGAAAGCGTTAGGGGAAACTGTTCGCCTGTCACTTTGGAATTATGCACACCGGATTGAAGACGGGGTTTGGGATCCGCGTGGTAAAAGGGCACTTTTTAAAGGATTGGATATCGAGAAACCAAGGATTCTCTTTTTAGGAGCAGCCGAGGGCTATGAAGCGATGCAGCTTTATGCGATGTATCCGGAAGGAGAGGTTGTCCTCGTAGATTATGATGACTTTTGCAGGACGGACCGATTTGGATTATTTCCGGAGAGCTATCCTTTCCTTGGGACAAATCCGGCAACCAATCAGCCTCGTGTTTGGTATAAGGACCAGATGAATATTCATTATGTGGTGGACGATATAAGAAATCTTCCTTTCGGCAAGGAGTTTGATATTGTCCTGAGTGTAGGGCTGCTGGAGCACTTTCCTGATGAATACAAGCATGAGGTCATGGACTGGCATAGAAAATTTTTAAAGCCGGGCGGCTATGCAATCATGACGACGCCAAGACATCAGATGAAATCGAGACTCTTCTACACCATAATGGCTGATGTCATGAACCATACGTACAGGGAATTGATGGATATCCGGCAAATGGGGCTTTATGTATACGAAGGGGGATTTGATATCCTCAGGCACGGTTTTATAAAAGTCCATAACGGAATCGTCGCAAGACAAAGATAAAGGTGACAGGCACCATCCAGAAAACTAGGAGGTGCCTGTCACCTTTATATGTCACCTTTATATTAATCTAGCTTCAGCACCCAGCCCCTCGGGGTCATAAGCCAAATCACTCCAGAAATCAGGATTTCCTGCGTGATTCGTCTTATGCCTGTCGGGGCTGCCCAGGGCGCTTACGCTTTTTGTATTAAAATTCTGCGTCTCTTGTCGTATAAACCATATTTTTTTGAGGTTTAACCATGGCACTGACACTTTTTTTGTATTTCCCTTCATAAAAATCTTCGATGGCTTTGTCTGTATAGACCCAGCCCTTCCAGCCGATGTGGATGGTGTCCTTCATGAAATACGGATCGTATTCGTGGTTTGAAAAATCAGCTACAGAGAATCCGGATTTTTGAATTTGTTGTCTGATTCTAGTGTAATAAGCTTTTCTGCCTTCTTTCGGGAAGCCGACATAATCGTACCACTTCCCGTTCACAGGAACAGAAATGAACAGCGCTTTGGCACCTGATTCGTGCAGCAAATCAAGGATGAGCTGAAAATCCTGATATTCTACTGAACGGCCGTATGTCGCGCCCTCTTTCGTATTCTGCAACTCAGGTATACGCTTTTCCAGCTTTCGGTATTGTGAATCGATAATCATAAACTTATTTGTTCGGGATTCCTTTTGCCCCAGTTGGTCTGCGAGCTGCTCCAATTGGTTCCATGATTTAGCCTTTACCTTGGTGCTAATATCGCGATGGCGATGCAAGCCGCCGGCAAGTGTATAATACAAATCCTTTTTTACCAGCAGATTCCTATACATAAGTGCAAATGGTTTAATAACCTGTGCCTTCCGTTTTGCAAAAGGGTCATTCGATATTTCCGCATCATACAGTGCTGTCAGCATCGGATCCGCCGAAACGGCCTTGAACTTGAGCAGACGCTTAATGGCTTTTTTCTTCATTACAGGATTGATTTCGTTATTAAAAGCAAAATCATAACCCTGCAGGGAAGAGAAATTCGGAGCGAAATGGGATTCATCTGCGCCTCCTGGTTGAAACCACTGCGGAGAGAGAACAAATACCAGTTTTTTACCCCTTAGCTGATCTTTATGCTCGGCCAAATTTAAGAAATGGATAAGCGATTCGGTCCCTCCGCGTCCGACTAAGAAGGGAGTAACTCCTTCTTTATTAACCTGAAAATAATTAGCCGGATGGAACCGGTCAAGTCTGGCAAGCTCCGAAGAACCAAAGATAGGGAGGAAATGCTGGTTTTCAAGCATTTTGCTTTGTACATACTTTCCCTGGAACATAAAAGGATTCAATTCGGTTGCTGCCTGGCTGACTCGGTCATGAGGAATAAGCTTTTCAATCCATTTATTCGGTATTAGCACCAAAATCAATAACACGGAAAACGCCAGGATTAGCGGTGCGAATAACGGTTTCTTCATTTGAAATCAGCCAACTGCTGGGCGATATTGTTTGGAGTGTTCCAAACATCGCGATCGAATTCGGTAATCGGAACGGTAATTCCAAAGCGTTCCTCCACTTGTACAAGAAGCTCTACCGTCCCAAAAGAATCAAGCAGGGCGTTTTCGAACAAATCAATATCTGGATTTTCCTTTACCACATCGTCCTGGCAAATTTCTGCTAATAGATCTAAGATTTCTTTTTTAAATTCCATGATTATCAAACTCCCTTATGAAATAATTGTCCGGAAAAAATATAAAAGCCAAAACAAATAACATGGAAGGTGATGATCACCGCGGCAATATGTGTCAACCTGTTTTGCGGCCACCACTTATGTTTTTTGTTAAAGCGTTCAAATGAATTATAAGCTACCATTACAAGCGCATGATAGAGTCCATATAAAATGTACTGTATAGCAAGTCCATGCCATACGCCCATTAACAAGAATAGCAGAATATAACCCAGATTGGATATAGTATTTCGATTCTTGAGAAACTTCTTTTTTGTCATCCAGAAAACGAAGCGCATATACACATAATCACGGAACCAGAAGGAAAGGCTCATATGCCAGCGATTCCAGAAGTCCTTGATATTGCGGCTGAGAAACGGCTTATTAAAGTTTTCCGGAGACTTTATTCCCATTATATAACTAATGCCGATCGCAAATGCGGTGTAGCCGGCAAAGTCAAAAAACAAATATAAACTGTATGAGTACATATAAAAGAGTTCATTTTGAAAATCACTTTGTGCAATAAACCGTAGATTTGCGATAAAGAAATGGTTAATAGAGTAACCAATAATGTATTTATATAAAAACCCGCGAAAAATTTTATTTATTCCTTCAAACAACAGCAGCTTGTACTCTTCCTTCGTTAATTCAGCCTGTATATCCTTCTCAAAGCGGCGATAGCGGTCAATCGGCCGGAAGAAATAGTAGGGAAGAACAGAATAAAATAGAGCAGGCGGACAAGCGGAATTCCCTTCTTAAGCAGGCCATCCCGGGTTTCCATAATTAATTGAGTGCCTTTAAAGGTTAAATAAGAAATGCCAAGGAATCCAATCCAATTCTCCGTTTCTAATATTGGTGTGATTTTGGAAATCACGAGGGGGAGAATGGATCCAATGACAGCAAGGCAAAACACCCATGTACTGTTATTATTTTTTCGATAGGCAAGATAGCCCTTAATAAGGACAGCCTGCCAGACCGTAAAAATAATCAGTGCAACGGAACCATTAAGGTTGCCTGCGAAAATAATCGCGAGAGCGACAACGGTAATGAAAATATTATAGGCATGAAATCTTTTTCCCATCAGCCCTAAAATGATTGTAGGTGCCAGTAATATCGCTAGGATGAAAAAAAATGTAAATGAGCCATATGGTGTCATAGCAATACCTTTTCTTTAATTAGTTTTCGATCTACTTTGCCGTTTGGTGTCATCGGGAGTTCATCATGATAAGTGAACTTCCGTGGAATCATGTAAGCCGGCAAAGTATCTGCAAGTTCTTTTTTGATAGCAGCAGTAAGCTGATATTCCTTTTCAAATTGATGGTCTGCAGGCACAATCGCCGCAGTCAAATACTCAATTTTCTCCTTTTGAGTATAAGGAACAATGACAACAGCCTTTACATATTCAGATTTCGCGATTTGGTATTCTATTTCTTCAAGTTCCATGCGATACCCATGCAATTTAATTTGGAAGTCCATTCTGCCTTTATAAAAAAGAAGTCCGTTTTCCAAGTATCCCGCATCGCCAGTTCTATATGCAAATTCATCGTTATATTGAAAGAAGGCCTTATCGGTAAGCTCTTTCTGGCCAAGATACCCTTTGCTCACACCAGGGCCCACAATGATTATTTCGCCTTTCTCACCTTCGGAAACCTCTTGATTGCTTTCGTCAATCAGCAAAATGCGCGTATCATCCTTCGGTTTACCGACAGGAAGGGTTTGATGGTTGTCTAATAATTCATCCGTTACTTCTACATAGGTAATAGCAACCGTAGCTTCAGTCGGGCCATACGTATTAAAAATTTTCGCTTTAGGAAATCTCTCTTTTAACATCCTGGAAATGGATACCGGAAGAATCTCCCCGCAAAAAAGAAAGACGGTTAATTCTGGCAATAAATCCTCATTAAAAGAGGGATCCATCAGGCACATTTGTGCAAAGGATGGAGTAGATGTCCACACCTGTGTGTTGGATTTCACAAAGGCATCAAACAAAATCTTCGGCTTCGCGATCATCTCCTTCGTTATCGCAAATAGTCTTCCGCCGCTCGAAAGGGCAGGGTAGAGGTCCATTACAGATAAATCAAAGGAAAAGGGAGCCTGATTAAGAAAAGTCAGTCCGCCATCAATTGGAAAGTCTTTTCTCATCCAATCGACAAAGCTTTGCAGATTATTGGCTGATATTTGCACGCCTTTTGGGTTTCCAGTGCTGCCCGATGTATATATGATATAAAAATTGTCATCATCCTTTACCCAATGAGATGGGTCAGCCTTTTCAGCAGATGTAAGCAATTTTTCAATATCACTGAAATTCATAACTTGTATTATAGCTTGTTCCAGCTGTAGAGGGAGCCCTGAAACATTGATCAGCAATTCTGCCTTCGAGCTCTCGATAATTTTGACAATCCTCTCCAAAGGAATCGATGTATCGATTGGAATATAAGGATGTCCTGACTTTACAGCGGCCAGGAAGGAAACAAGCATTTCTGGTTCCATATGACCGTAAACTAGTATCGGAGAATCTTCCTTCAGGGATTCCTGTAAAAAAAATGCCGCGATTTGTTCTGATTGATTCCACAAATCACCATAGTTGATCTGTTTACCAGGAGAAACAAAAGCCAATTTTTCAGGGTTCGTTAGTGCATGGTCTTCAATTGCGCGAATCAATTGCATAAAAGTTTACCTCCAGGATTAAAAATCATTATATATATAGGACCCGGAACTTGCATCATTAAATCCATACATAAAAAATAATAATAGCAAAATTAGTAAATAGTATAAAAAGCGGCTAACCCACTTTGTTTTATTATTTTGGAAAAAAGCTTTCAACCTACTCAGCATGGCTTTATCCACCCGCCTTTAATTAATGTGTAAAAGTCCATGTCAAACAACCTTTCATATCATAAATCCTTTTTACGCCGAAAACATTAAAAAAAAATGAGAAACAGATTAAATTTAAATAGTGTAAAAAGAAACTTATTATGAGAATTATAATATAAAAACTAAGAGATTGATATTGGTTGTTTTACCAATAAGTCTAGTATTTGGAGTGTTTAAAATGACGGAAAATAAAGAAAACTCGCCGATTGGCGAGCCTCAACGCTTAATATTCCTTTAACACTCTTTTAGCACCGATATAGCGATCCTTCCAGTACTTGGATGAGAGGGACTGGATGGAAACTCCTTTATTGACAGTAACCGCAAGGAATTGGTTGCTGTTTAAATAAATTCCAACGAAGGAAACTCCTTTGCCATCGATATTAAAGAAGACGAGGTCGCCCTCTTTTAAATCCTTTTGCTTGACCGCTTTTCCTAATTTATATTGCTCTTTAGAGGATGGGGGGAGTGTCATTTTAGCAGCAGATGTTTTGAAAATATACTGTGTGTATCCGGATGCATCAAACCCCTTTTGCGAGGTTCCACCCCATTTATATGGATTTCCAAGATAGAGCTTTCCAACCTCGGTGACTTCCTGTCCCCATGATACAGATGCCTCTGCCTTGTGGAGAGAGGAGGAAAACAAGAAAGCCACTGCTAGAGCAAAAAGGGAGAGAGCTGAAATAATACGCTTTGACAAATGCAAGCCTCTAATCATTTTAAAACCCCCAAATATTTTTGTATAGTTACATTCTTTTAGTCGCAGGGGAGGTTGCATTTGTTTCAAAATTAAATGGAGAATCCATCGACAAAAAAATCCGCATTAAAAAAAGTTGTCGATAAAAAAACCAGGCATTCGCCTGGTTTCCGCTTTTATTAAATCATTTCAGACTGCAAGTAATGGTAGAGAAGTTTTGCGGTATTTTCGATTGATGTTTTATGTGTCCGTTCAAACGCATGGGAAGAATCGATACCTGGGCCAATCAAACCATGAACAATATCATGTCCGGAACGGATGGCGGCAGAAGCATCGGATCCATAATACGGATAAATATCCAGCTTATATTGAACCTGGTTTTCTTCTGCAAGACGAACAAGCTTTTTCCTGAATTCATAATTGTATGGCCCGCTCGCATCCTTGACACAGATGGAAACGGTATATTCATCCGTGGACTGTCCATCGCCCATGGCACCCATATCGACTGCCAAATATTCAACAGTTTCAGGAGAAATATTGGAATTTCCGCCATAGCCGATTTCCTCATTATTCGAAATCAGAAAGTGCGTTGTGTAAGGAAGTTCAATTTTTTCCTCTTTCACTTGTTTTATTAATTGAAGAAGGATGGCTACGCTCGCTTTATCATCGAGATGGCGCGATTTGATAAATCCGCTTGGCGTAATTTCGACGCGCGGGTCAAAGGAAACAAAGTCGCCGACTTCAATTCCAAGAGCCCTTACATCCTCCGCATTATGAACTTTTTCATCGAGACGAATTTCCATATTTGCCTGGTTTCGTTCTGCTTTCCCAGCATCTTTATAAACATGCACAGAGGTTTGGTGCATCAAAATCGTTCCAGTATATTTTTTTCCTGAACTCGTTTCAATCTGGCAATACTCACCTTCGATCGAATTGTACTGAAACCCACCGATTAAATCGATTTTTAGCCTGCCGCTTGGCTTGATTTCCTTCACCATCGCTCCAAGGGTGTCAACATGCGCGGTAAGCATTCTATGCCTGCTGTTATCCTTACCAGGAAGGGTGGCAATCAGCCCGCCTTTTCGGTTCCTTGTCGTTTCAATGTTCAATTCACTAAGGAATTCCTCCACAAACTGGATAACCTCATTCGTATTTCCTGAGGGACTTGGTATGGAAACCAGTTCCTTTAGAAGCTTAAAAGTATCTTCAATATGTAAATTCGCCACTTTCGATTCTCCTTTTGAAAAAATATTCTGTGCTTATTTTTATATTATAACGGATTTGTAATAATAGTTTGCCAATTTTTATGAAAAAAAGATGCTTAAAACAAGCAACTTTTTGTGCAACTGGCATATTTTGATGATTGTGGAAAAATATTTTGAAAATAAGATTAAGAATTGGCACGCCCGGGTAATAATGACAATAAGTAAGCATAAAACTTTTAAGACTAGCAGCATTTATTTCTATTGAAAATTTTCAAAAACTGCGGGATACAAGGAAAAAGGGGGAGAAACATGACCAGACTCGAATTATACCATGACAGGCCGAAGCAATTTCATTTGAAGGGTTTGTTTTTTTTCATCCTGTCCTGTGCTATTTTAATTGGAGGATTTGTATGGCTGAATAGATATTCACAAAGTACAATCCGCATAGATGCGCCCAAAGAGGACTTGGGACGAAAAGTTGTAGTACACCTGCCGAATGGCAGAGAAGTATTTACCTATGAAAAGTTTATTATTGAAAAGGCAGGCAAAACCTTTTACAAAGGGGAACGTAACACGATCGATCTGACTGGCGGTACGCTTGATTATAAAAATTGGGAATAAGAATTGTTAACTTTTGGAGCTGTCTATTAGATGGCTCTTTTTTATGGCATATGTCAATAGAAAAGAAAAAATCAGCCCACAATAGGAGCTGATTTTATTTTTTGTTAGTGTCCAGTACCGTCTGGGCGGTCCATTGTTTTCTTTTCCGGCGGTCTCGCTTCCACTTTATCAGATTATGAATGCCAAGGTAGGCAGTAATCAGGACGGCCGCTAAAAGTGGTAACAAGAGCAATATATTCAAAAAAACTATAATGCATCATCCGTCCCCATTTAATATTTTCTTTTAGATCATCAATTACTTGATTCATCCCGAAAATCCCGCTAACAACCGTATAAAGGGTCAAAATTAACAGTAGGACACTATTTTGCTTGGAGGAGATTTGTTCCTGGTAGCGGTACAGGCTGTTCAGTGTTTGCCGCGCATCCTCATAGAGGGCATCTATTTGAAAAACTTTTCTCAGGTGGACAAAAATATCCCGCCCCTGAGATTGGGTCGCTAGTTCCAGGAAAAAGAAATTTGCAGTAAAGGAATTAATAGAGTGAATCAGCTCTTCTATTTTTTCAGTATCCCGTTCAATTTCTATCTCGGAATAGTCATTTGCCATTTTTAAGAGCACGATTTTATGGAACAAGTTCAGCACAAGACCATAGTAAAACTCACCGTAAATCTGGGAAGCGAGTTCGGTAAGCACATCGGCCTCATTCGTGACACAGGCAAAGGAATGCTCATCCATTAAGTAATAGGTTGTTGGTGCCCAGCGGTCATAGCCATTAAGTTTTAAATATCGTTGGATATAGGCGAGATTATTTGAAGTAACAAAAGGTTGGCCTTCCTTGTCTAGGCCGTTCAGGTCAGCTGAACGATAAACGTCCACTTTATCCACTTTTTCATTTTCGTTGAGACAGATTAAAGATTGGACATACATCCGTTCATCCTCGAAAAATGGGAAGGTTTCAAAGTAGGCACCCTTTATGCTTTCCCGTTCAAAAAAATCGGGCAGTCCGGGATATAATTTTTCGAAAATAAAATTCTCTACCTGGTTGTAATGATTGCCCTCAAAGTCGATTACTGTTTCATGATCTCTGGTTGTCCTTGGCTCAAGCACCCTAAAACGTGCCGCAAATTCGATTGCATATGAAAGAGGAATGTCCTCTGTTTTAGCTACCTCCGTCCGTATCGTTAAAAAGCCAAGCTGATATGGACCTACAATAATATCAATAGAATGAATTTTAAAAGGAATGGTCACCTTTTTTGTTCGCAGCTGTCCCACTAAATTGACTGCCTTAGAATACCTCTGAAACCCTTTTTGTGATTCGGTATGGGGGAATAGAATTTTATTTGTAAATGGCAGATAGTATGCCTCCATATTCCGATGGGAGACGTGAAAATCTCCATAATACTTTTTCTCGCTTTCCATATGGTCAAGCCGAAAACGCTCAAAACCTTGGTTTTTAAGAAACGAAATCATTTCAGTCTCCGTTTCTGCTTTAACCGAAAACGGAAAAATAAATTGGAAGATGGCTGTAGACGTCTTTTTTTCTCTTATTTCAATCCGCTGCATCGGGATGCTTCCTTTCATTAAAAAGCTCATAGAAACAACATACCCTTTTTTAATGCACTTCAACCGAGTGATGAAATTTACTCCACGCAAAAAAACCTTATCTTAAAGATAAGGTTTTTAGCATTTGCACTTTTCAATTTGTCTAGGTTCAGCGCCTAGGGGCTCGAGGTCATAAGCCAATCCGTCATGGAGGTTAAAGAACAACCTCCCCGTCGGCTCGTCTTATGCGTGTCGCCCCTGTGCAAGGCGCTTTCGCTTTTCTTATTTAAACCATCCTTTTTTCCTAAACCAGAGCCACATGCCTGTCCCGATAACAAACATAAGGAAAAGTGCACCAAAATAACCGTATTTCCAACCTAATTCAGGCATATACCTAAAGTTCATGCCGTAGATTCCGGCGATGAAGGTGAGCGGCATGAAGATGGTTGTAAAAAGGGTCATAACCTTCATGACATGATTGGTTTCATGGGAGTTAAGTGAAATATAGCTGTCACGGATGTCGGTAGTCAGCTCCCGGTTCGCCTCGATCATTTCCGTCAGCTTGAGCAAATGGTCGTGGATATCCGAGAAATACTCCTTCCGTTCGAAGATTCCGGGCAGCCGCTGTGAATTGATAATACGGTAAACTAAATCTCGCATTGGCGAAATGGTATGCCTTAGTGATAATAGGTCATGCCTTGTATCAAATAAATCCTCCAGCAGTTCCTCCATTGTACGGCCTTTAGAGTTTTCATCTATTTCATTTAAAGTTTCTTCAATTTGGTAGACGGGAGGGAAGTAATTATCGACCATTTTGTCTAAAATGTGATAGAAAACGAGCGATGGATTCCAATATTCAATATTTTTTGTCTGGGTAAACCGCTGATATACCTCTTCAATTTCAGGACAAGGATTATGATGGAAGGTCACGATAAAATTTTCTCCCAAAAAAATATCGACTTCATCCCGTGTCATCGTCGATGAATTAAGTGCCTGTGTAACAAAGAAAGTATGGTCCTCGTAATAATCCAGCTTTGGCCTTTGCAAGGTATGTATGCAATCCTCTATGGCCAGGGGATGGAAGTGGAGAGGTTCACGCAATAACTCGATTTCATCCGTATTCGAGTTATGAAAATCTATCCAGTACCATAAAGAATCACCAGCCGTCAGTTCAGGTACAGCCAAATCTTTTATCAATTCAAAATCCTGGGTTATCGTAACTGTCCGTATCATTGTTTCTCCTTATATTTCAGCAAATTTCATTTTCATCTTAATCTATTGCGATTAAAAAAGAAACTAATACTTATACTAGTTATCTTCACTTGGCTGCTGATTAATAGTAAATTTGCTGCCTTTAACATTGGGGGAACATGTCAAAGGGGAATTATCTCCGAAATTAAAACAGGATCCAATGATGACAGAATTAGCGGTATGGCTGTTTTGGTAAGTTGACTCGAAATTGATGTTAGCATTATTTGTTATTAAATTGACTCTGAATTTACCGATATTAATTGAACATTCCACGGTAATCCTCCTCCTTCATTTTATTTTATAAAAAGTGGGGGAGAAGGTGTGGATGATTGTCCATGTAGACAACGAAAAAGCATTGCCCCTATTGAGCAATGCCTTAACAGTTAGATATTTTCTTCTTCCTTTGAAGAGTTTTCTTTATTTGATTTATTTTCGTCAATAATTTTCTGAATTTCATCAGTATTATTATTGGCGTTTATAATTCTTGCTAAATCCGTTAAATTTTCAGCCTCAATTTCTTCATTATCTCTTTCCCTCATCTAAATCCCACCTTCCAAATACATGTCTGATAAAATAATACCCAAAAGAGAGATCATTTACTCGTCGAAATGAGGGGGAAGCATTTTGTCAGCGCTATATCAATCAGGTTTTCATGGTTCTTTTGAAAGTCAAAAAGAGACATTAATTAATATTTTACTTAAAAATAAGTCGATGCATGAGGTCTTTGAAACTGCCGAGAAGCATCTTAAGGATTATTATGTGGGTGCAGGATTCATCTTTCAAACTGTTTGGAATTATTTATCGGGATTTCCGCTTGATTACGGAATTGGAGATGTGGATATTGTTTATTTTGACAGAGAGGATTTAAGCATTGAAACGGAAAAAGAGCTGGAATCACAAATATCAGAAACACTAAAGCACCTTCCTTTTAAAATAGACGTTAAAAACGAAGCAAGAGTCCATTTATGGTATGAGAAAAAATTCGGTTATCCAATTGCGCCATATCAATCAATGGAGGATGCTATCGATACCTGGCCGACAACGGCTAGCTCTATTGGCGTAAAAAAGAAAGAAGCGGGATACGAGGTTTATGCACCTTTTGGCCTTGAGGATTTAGTTGAAATGGTTGTCAGGCCCAATAAAACCCTAATTACAAAGGAGATATATGAAAGCAAGGCTGTTAAATGGAAAAATAAATGGCCGAAACTAACAGTTATTCCATGGGACGTTTAGATCCTTCTTTTTAAGGTTAGGTAAGAATAGACGTGAAAATAAAAGAGGTGAAGGAAATGAATATTTTATGGGATTTTGATGGGACGTTGTTTAATACATATCCTACTTATACAAAATTATTGAAGGAGACGCTCGGAGAAGGAGCGACGGAGGAGGAAGCACTTGCACAACTGAAGATTTCCTTCGGGCATGCGTTTCACTTTTTTAAGCTGACAGAGGAGCAAAGCAGAAAGCTGATGCAAAAGGTTAGGGGCTTAAAGCCGGAGGAATTCGAACCTTTTCCCGGTCTGGAAGAAGTCTTAAAGATGGCGGAGAAAAACGTGATCATGACACACAAAGAGCGGGATGATGTGTGGAAGGTACTTAAGCTGAATAAGCTTGACCACTATTTTTCTGAAATGGTGGCCGGAGATGATGGTTATCCAAGAAAACCGGATCCTGCTTCTTATGAATACTTGCACAATAAGCATCGCATTGATCTTGCCATCGGGGACAGAGATATTGACCTGGAACCAGCCAGAAAATTAGGAATCGGTACATGCGCTTTCCAGAATCATAAGGCTGAGGCAGACTTTTATCTGGATGATTACCGGGATTTTGATCGAATTCGTAAAGTGTTTGAAGCTGCTGAAAAAAATTCGTTAGAAAAATAATATACACAAAAGGCATTCCAGCCGAGGAATGCCTTTTGTTACTTATACGCTTGTTGAAATTTCTTTGTTTCTCAGAGCAAGAGGAATATACACGCAGAAAGGCTCGCTTTCCATGTAATCCCCAGTGACAGCATATGTCCTTGAGCGGGACCCACCGCAAATATTCCGGTACTCACACACCCCGCACTTGCCCTTATAGTTATCCGGCTGGCGCAGGTCCTTGAACACCTTTGATTCACGATAAATTTCCGCTAGTCCCGTTTCGCGGATGTTTCCACCTGAGATCGGCAGCAAACCGCTCGGAAAAACATCACCAATATGGGAGACAAATGCAAATCCGTTGCCATCATTCACACCCTTAGGCGCACGTTTTAGCCCATCAATCATTTTAGACTGGTCCATTGTCATCGTATCTTCATATTTAATTTCGCCTTTATCAATCTTGTTTTCCCGCGTTTTTTGCTGAAGGACAACACGTCTGTAATGCTGGGCTGCTGTTGTCTTTATATCATATGGAGCGGTTTTGCTTAAATCGTACAGCCATCGAAAAACCTTCTCATGCTCTGCTGGTGTAATGCAATCATCAATTTGGCCTCTTCCGGTTGGAACAAGCAGGAAAATATACCACATTACCGCTTTCAATTCTCCAACAAGCTTTGCCATTTCTTCAAGATGGTCATAATTATAACGAGAAATAACGGTATTAATCTGCAGTGGCATATTCAATTCATTCAAATATTTTATTTTCTCGATTGTTAAGTCAAAAGAACCAGGTGTCCCTCTGAAATGGTCATGAATTTCCGGAGATGGGCCATCAAGACTAAAGCCCCAGCGCGAAAGGCCGACGTCCTTGGCGCGAGCCATTTTTTCCTTTGTCACGTTAGCTGTCGCACTAGGAGTCATCGAAACTCGCATTCCCTTCTTGACGGCATAATCAGCCAGCTCGAATAAATCCTCGCGCAGCATGCAATCCCCACCCGTAAAGACGAGCATTGGATTGTTCATTTCATAAATATCATCAATAAGCTTTAATCCCTCAGCGGTGGTTAATTCCCTCGGATCCGGAGCGGTCTGTGCGTCAGCCCTGCAGTGAACGCATTTAAGCTGACAGGCGCGGGTAACTTCCCAAATAACGATGTAAGGATTCTCATTATAATCGATTACTTTCCCTAACCCATTGGGATGTCCTATTCCTTGAGGATGTCCATGTCTGATCATTCACCATCACACCAAACTTTTAAATTTTTGAAGATACAAAAAGCGTTTTTTCAAATTGTAACTTTGCAATGATGTTTCTATAAGTTAATTATAAATTCACGGGCCAGTGGAGAGAGGAATCCTTTGTTACAATATTTCTACATTCCTTTTATAGGTCAAATGATTTAGTTTAAAAAGCCCTATAAAAAAGACAGATAGTAAAATAAGAAAAATATTAAAATTACATTACAGGAATGTTACGAAAGTCGTGTGCCAATGGGTGAAATGGTTCTGTTAACCCTTAACTGATAAGCATTGGGGGAATTTCTAGTGTTTGTTATATAAAGTGCTATCATTGGCACTAAAGGGGTATATTTCCTCCCGAACCATATTTTAAAGATATTAAACATGTTTAAACCTCCTTTAAGATGAAACTGTAAACGAAATAAAAGGAGAGCATCCATGAGAAAACATCTAGTGACTGCAGCTGCGACAGCGGGAATCCTGCTTACTTCATTTGGCGGAGCCGCAAGCGCACATGAAAATATATATAACGTTCAATCAGGTGACAGCCTTTGGAAAATTTCACAAACCTCTCAAATCTCTATCACCCAGCTGAAAAATTGGAATAATCTATCATCCGATACAATCTATGTGAATCAAAAACTATCCTTACTGGCGCCTCATAGCCATGTTGAGTCAGCTGCTACGAGCTCAAGCAGCAGCTATATAGTGAAGTCTGGCGATACTTTATGGGGAATTGCAAGAACAAACGGAACATCAGTGTCCGCTTTGAAATCCTTGAACGGTTTAACTTCTGATAAAATTATTCCCGGTCAAAAGCTTGTTTTAGCAGGAGGACAGGCAGCTTCACAGCCTGTTGTATCCGTAAATACAAACGAAGCTACTTATCAGGTAAAAAGCGGAGATTGCTTATCAGTCATTGCAGCTCGCCATAATTTATCGGTGTCACAATTAAAAGCTATGAATAACTTAACTTCAGATAATATCTATGTAGGACAAATATTGAAAATAACAGGTACAACCGCTGTGAAGGCAGCAGAAACCACGGTCCCTTCACAAAGCGCCACCCCTGTTGTTACAGTTTCAAAAGCGGATGCAGTTATAGCTGAAGCCAAAAAATACATAGGCAGTCCTTACTTGTGGGGCGGGAATACTCCTGCAGGCTTTGACTGCAGCGGATACTTAAAATATGTCTTTGCAAAAGCAGGAATCACCATTCCTAGAACAGTCGCAACTATTTGGGGTGCAACTACAGCTGTTTCCACTCCAAGACCAGGGGATATCGTTTTCTATGAAACGTATACTAGCGGCCCGTCACATGCGGGAATCTATCTTGGCAGCAATAAATTCATCCATGCCGGTTCTTCAGGAGTCACCATCAGCGATATGACCCTGACATATTGGAAATCCCGCTACCTAGGCGCAAAAACAGCGTTTTAATAGATTGATATTGAGTTCCGTTCCATGGTTCAAAAAATTAAATAACATTCGGATGACGTATGGATTGTGGCATGCGTCATTTTTTTGTGGAATAAACGATGTATAGTCATTGGGGGCTCATGGATGATAAAGCTGAGGAGGAAGCTTTCCAATAAAGCTGTCTATTGGTCAAAACTAGTACAAAGAGGTGCGACACTGTCTAATAAGAGGGCTTTAATGGACAAAACCTAGCAACCGAGTGATCGAAATGTCTAATAGCAGCCGTCTATTGGACAAAACCGGGAAACCGAGTGATCAAAATGTCTAATAGCAGCCGTCTATTGGACAAAACCGGGAAACCGAGTGATCAAAATGTCTAATAGCAGCTGTCTATTGGACAAAACCTGGAAACCGAGTGATCGAAATGTCTAATAAAAGGGCTCTATTGGACAAAACCTAGCAACCGAGTGATCGAAATGTCTAATAAAAGGGCTCTATTGGACAAAACCTAGCAACCGAGTGATTGAAATGTCTAATAGCAGCTCTCTATTGGACAAAACCTGGCCAAGAGGATCGGAAAAATGTCTTTAATGTTGGCTGTTTTCTAAAAGATTGTTGTTTTGCAATTTAAAAGCATATAGTTAAAAAAGAAGTTGATTGGAGCGGAAGGTGCGAGACTCCTGCGGGAGCAGCGGGACAGGTGAGACCCCAAAGGCGCTATGCGCCGAGGAGGCTCACCGCCCGCCCCGCGGAAAGCGAGCATCCTGGAGTGGAAATCAACTACTCCTTAAATAGCAACAACGTATACGAAAACAGCCTTAATATTTTTATAAAATATCTCCGTGAAACGAATAGAATTAAGTAATGACCTAGTGATTACATTAAAGATAGAATTGCACATAACATCGAATCCTAATCATTTTGTTAAAATAATCATTGAATAAAATGTCTGAATATTTTAAAATTAATCCAAAATGATTGGAGGAAGAATATGGAAAGGTTGTATCGTAATTTCTTTTTGCATACTGATATTTTAATCATGTTCCTTCTTTTGCTCTCGGGAATTACAACTGTCTTTTGGTTTGGAGCAGATCTTTTAAAGGGAGTATATTTTATCCTCGGGATGTTGACCTTTGCTTTAAGCGAGTATTTCACCCACCGATTTGTTTTCCATCTTAAGGCTCCCAAAAATCCTTTTTTTCTTAAATTATTAAGAAGACTTCATTATGACCATCATACGTATCCGAATGACTTGAAACTGCTGTTTCTGCCATTGTGGTACAGCATTCCAAACTTTCTTGCGGTCTCGGGAATCTTTTACTTAATTGAGCAAAATATGATCGATACAGTGGCGTTTGGTCTCGGGTTAATGGGGATGCTGCTTCTGTATGAGTGGAAGCATTATGTGGCACACCGGCCTATGATCCCTAGAACCCGCTTCTGCCGCTGGATTAAAAAAGTTCATATCCTCCATCACTATAAAAATGAAAATTATTGGTTTGGGGTAAGTACGCCATTTGCAGATTTTCTTTTCGGGACTTTTAGGGAGGAAAAGCAGGTGGAAACAAGTAAAACGGCGAAGAATTTAGAGAAGAGGGCATAGCTGGAAGAGTAACTAAGGTGGCGTTCCAGAGCAAGCATGACTATACTCTATTTATAACGAAATATTGCTTGTGGAGGAGACATGTATAAAAGGCTTTTAAGTATATTCATTTTAATTACTATCATTATAATAGGTTTTTCAGAGAAGGAATTATTCATCCATCTCATAAAAGAAGGCGGCAGTACTGCAATTATCATAAGTGTAATCCTAGTTGCCATCTGCGTATTTTTCCCAATCATTCCTTTTCCGATATTAGCCGGGATGATAGGGGCAGTCTTTGGGACGTTTCATGGTGTTATCGTATCCTTGACCGGTTCGATGGTAGGTACCATGTGCTTTTTCTTTTTATGCAGGTACGGATTTAAAGATTGGCGCAGGCTAAGTTGAAATCCTATCCTAAGGTTCAGGAGTATGAAAATTTTCTTGCAAAACACTCCTTTTTATCTATTTTGGTAAGCCGACTGATACCGATTATTCCTGCCCCAGTGGTGAACATGGTCAGTGGCTTAAGCAGCATCAAGTGGCCAATCTTCTTTGCAGCATCCGCACTTGGAAAAATTCCGAATGTCCTCCTGATTTCCTATGCAGGAGCTGTGTTTGAAAAAAATAAACTTCTTTCATTCGGTCTTTACGGTGCCTACATGTTGTTGCTTTTTGTCATTTACCTCGTTATTTACAGCAGGCGCAAGATTAAAGAAGATTAAGCCAGTCTAATAGTCCGCACTTTTTAAGAGTTTCAATTCTGAAGCTCTTTCTTTTTAATTATAATTGAGCCATCTAAACGGCTTTTTCTATTGTCTCTTCAACAATGATGATCTCATTGAAATAGCTTTTTAGAATAAGCCACTTGGCAGGATACATATAAATAAAATCGTTCATAGCCTCCAGCGAATATATGAGCAGGCAATCAAATCGAGTTGCTTTTTGCTTCAAATCAAAGAGCAGTGCATGTGGAAGGGTGTAATAAGGATGAATCTGATAGAGATTCAGCTTAACGACTTCAATGCGGTGAGCCGCAACATACTTAATCAGGGATTCCTTCTGTTTGTTGATGCTGTCTGTTAGTGGGAGACCCTTTAGGCTGTATCGTTCATTGATTAAATAGATTCCTTTCATTTTTCACAACCTGCCTCAAAATGTTTTACAATTGTTATAGCCGTAGTTTTTTGAAAATATACAATGTTACAGAAATTAGGTGAACGAAGTGATCTGTGAGAGAACAGGCATACATTTTGAATGTTATGGCAGTGGTCATCCTATAGTTATTTTGCATCCTTTGGCTACGGATCTCCGCTCAATGAACAGCTGGATTGAACCCATTTTCTCTGAGCTTCCTGGTTTTAAAAGGATTTATATCGATTACCCTGCACATGGGTATAGCCGAATAAAAGATGGGACAAAAACAACGGATAAAATTTTGGAGGTTCTTTTGGAATTCTTGAGTCAGGAGCTCGGAGAAAAAAGTTTTTCGATGATTGGATTTTCCTTTGGAGGATATTTGGCACAGGGAATCCTGGCGGCAAAGGAATCTCAGGTCAGGGCGATTTGTTTAATGAGCCCTCCTTTGAAGCTTGAAAACAGAGCACTCCCGACTAAAGAGGTATTTAAACAGGATCCAGGAATTCTATCGAATCTAAATCCGGATATTGCGGCGGCTTTTGAAGTACTAATGGTGAACCAGACGAAAGAAAACCTTGAGCGGTTTATGAACGAATTTCAGCCGGGAAGGGAGTTGGCTGACAGGAGCTTTCTTCAATCCGATTGGAGAACGAAGGGATACCATTTTTCTTTTCATCCTTTTCCGCCAGAAAAAACGTATCCTCAGACTGCTTTGATTTTGACAGCAAAAAATGACCACATTTGCGGTTATAAAGACCATTTTGGCCTTCTGGATCATTTTCCGAATGGTACGTATGTTGTCTTGGGGAATTGTGGACATATGATGCAAATTGAGCAAAGGGAAAAAGTGACTTTACTCATTGGAAATTGGATAAATGAAATTATTATAGAATGAAGAGATGTAAATAGTAGAAAAAGAGATATAAAAAGTAATGTAATGGAGTGAGAGACGGAATGGCACTTTGGGAAAAAGAAGAATTTACGATTTCCACTGATCAAAACCATTTGGATTTACAGGTAATTCATCGATTTTTAAGCGAGGATTCCTATTGGGCTAAAGGGATCAGCTTCGATGCCGTGAAGAAGGCAGTGGAGAACTCTTCATTAATCTTTGGTGTTTACCAAGGAAATCCAACCGAAAAAACAGCAATGCAAGTAGGCTCTGCCAGGATTATTACTGATTTTGTACGCATAGGGTGGATCATGGATGTGTTTATTCTTCCTGAATTCAGGGGGAGAGGATTGTCTAAATGGCTGATGGAAATCATCACGGAGCATCCGAAATTAAAGGAGGTCCGTAAATTAATGCTAAGTACGAAGGACGCACATGGATTGTATACTCAGTATGGATTCGCGGAAATCGAAAATCCGGAACTCTATCTTCAGAAAAGGAATAAATAGAATCCGAGTGAAATATTAAAAAGTTCCTTTTTGCTGGAAGGAACGGGTGTGATAAAGGAGAAGTAGAATCATGATTAATGCAGCTGCACACGGGTTTATTTTAGCATTAGGGCTTATCCTGCCATTAGGTGTCCAAAATATCTTTATCTTCAATCAAGGTGCACTGCAGCATCGGATGGCGAGGGTTCTCCCTGGAGTGATTACGGCGGCTTTATGTGATACGCTGCTAATTTCACTTGCTGTTTTGGGAGTTTCAACGCTAGTGCTTGGAAATGGCATGATAAAATTTGTTCTTTTAACAGCAGGAATTGTATTTTTAATCTATATGGGGATTGTTACCTGGAGAAGCAGGCCAGCAGATAGAAATGCTGAATTACATTCTTTTTCGCCAAAGAAACAAATCGTATTTGCTGCCTCCGTTTCGCTTTTGAATCCGCATGCGATTATGGATACGATCGGTGTGATTGGAACCAGCTCGCTTTCTTATTCAGATGCGTCAAAGCTTGCATTTACTGTTTCCTGTATTTGTGTTTCATGGCTTTGGTTTTTAGGTCTTGCAGTGGCATGCGGCAAACCGGGAGATTGGATACAAAAGCACGATTCATTCCTATTTTAAATAAGGTTTCGGGTTTAATTATGATTGGAACTGCCATGTATCTTGTAACGACTCTTTTTTAATATGAGGGGGTTGGTTAAACAGTGAAAAAGAAAACAATAGTTCATAGGTGGTACGGGATGAAGGCGTTCTCGAATGTTTAGGTGGAAATGGTCATTAGTCTTTCTTAGCCTTGTAGCTGTTCTGGCTGTGATGATTTTTTTACTCGAAGATCATTCGTACAATAAACTTATTAGCAAACCGACTACCATTGGGGAAGAGTATGATGGAGATATTGAAAAGGTTGATAAAATTACAGTCAGAAACGAAAGAACCGGGGACTTTCAAACTTATACAGATAAAAAAGCTATTCAAAATTGGTTAGCTTCAATTAAAAATATTAAGTTTAAGCCCGTCAATAATGATGAAGTTGTAAAAGGCGGCTGGGGCTATCGGGTGACATTATATGCTGACAGTAGTAATGGATGGAGTTTTTCTCCTAATGAATTGAATGGGGGACATTATAATTCAAATCGGGAAGTCTTTAAAAGGATCGATGACCTTTATCATTCGAAATAAGATACAAAAAAGCACGCGGTGGGTAATGGAATCGCGTGCTTTTTGCTATATATAAGGGGTCATAGTTAGGCTGTCTAGGACAGAAAGCAGACCTTGAAACGAGGGTTTTATCAAAAAATCCTTTGCGCCAAGTTCAAGTGACTCTTCTATAAACACTCGAGTGTTTAGCGATGAAAACATAATTACATTGGCGAGTGGATTAATCTTCATCATTTGTACCAGTGCTTCAATCCCATTCATTTTTGGCATAGAATAATCCATCAGAACGAAATCAGGTTGTAAATGGACGAATTTTTTGATGGCTTGTTTGCCATCTTCCACTTCGCATATCACTCTGTAGTCGCTTTTGGCCAGCAACTTTTTAAGCATGCTTCTTGAAAATAAGGAGTGATCGGCAATGAGTATGGTTTTCATTTTTATTTGGCACCTTTCACTATTGGGTAAAAAGGCAATTTAGGAAAGGAATAGTAGTGTATATTCTGGCTGTCACATGCAACCCGGCTGCCATGGCAAGAAATTCTTGCTTTCCACCGTGGCTTTGCGTCTTTTACTTTCGTAAAATTTGCCCTTTGTTCAATGGTAGCAAACGAAAGTAAGCGATTCATGGGGATTAAGGTCTATTTTATAGAGAATTCTGTAAATTTAAGGTGAAAATACTGTAAAAGCAATATAAATTCCTGCGATTTTTTTACTAAATTGACTGCCGGTTTGCAGAAATTGCAGTAAAATGTAGGGAGAACTGTAATCGTAGAAGAGAGTGAAAACAATGAGAGCTATATTGCTATTTATATTTGCAGGGCTTGCAGAAATAGGCGGAGGCTATTTAGTTTGGCTATGGCTGCGCGAAGGAATGCCTGTTTTATATGGTGTTGCCGGAGGCCTGATTCTTATACTTTATGGAGTGATCCCGACATTCCAAAGCTTTCCGTCATTTGGCAGAGTGTATGCGGCTTATGGGGGAGTGTTTATCTTTCTGGCAATCCTCTGGGGCTGGGCTGTCGATAAAAAAACGCCTGATTTATATGATTGGGTTGGGGGATTTATTTGTTTACTTGGCGTTTCGATTATTTTATGGGGTCCGAGAAATTAAGAGCGAACAATGACAAGGTGGTAAAATCATGAAGGATTTTCATTGCTGTGCAGCGTGCAGGCATTTTAAAGCCGAGCGGAAAAATGGTGTGATGGTCTATAACTGCAGCAGATTAGGATATCAAACCATGCCAAGTTATAAATTTAATTGCTGGGATCCAGCTGAAAAAGTAAAAAAATTAATGGTAAAAGGAAAAGGCGAATAATTAATTAAAAATACACACGGTAATTCACTTCGAATATACCGTGTGTATTTTTAATTTTTTCAGAAAAGCTCTGTATTAAAATTCAGCTATAAACAATTTAAGCTCTTCATTATCAGGATGAAATTTAATCGTTTGTTCGAATTTCATACCGACTTTCTCAAGAAGCTTGGAAGAATTATCGTTGTCCTTAGATGTTATTGCCACAATTCGCTTGAGACCAAGCTGTTCCTTTCCATAGGCCATCGTAGCAGAAGCGGCCTCATAGCCATAACCTTTAGATTGGAACTTCGATAAAAAAGCAAAGCCAAGATCAACATCTTCTAAAGAATCTCTTTTTATCAATCCGCAAATTCCAATCGGAATCCTTCCATCCTTTAATTCTGTTAAATAAAGACCAAATCCTAGTCGGGAGTACATATCCATCGGTCCCGTTAAAATATAGTTTCGAGCATCTTCGAGCGTTCTCACACCTCTATCCCCTATAAAACGGATCCAAGTAGGATCATTTAAAAGTTCGAGAATAAACGCTGAATCATCCGGTACTAACCAGCGTAGTATCAATCTTTCAGTTTCAATGATTTTCATAAAATATCCACCTCTTTTTAAATTATAACAGACTGCATAACGAATTTTTATTTTCTGAGATGCAGAGGATTTTTTGCGCAGAATTGGAGCTAACGAGGCAGTTTACAATAATTAAAATTAAATAATTAAAGATTTATTAAAAAAGTTGAAACTATTTCCTTTGTTAAATCGACTAAATATAAGTAAAAAGGTTCATTAGACAATAGGTAGGGGGATACTTGTGAAAAAATTATTTTTAATTTTGGCATTACTTTTACTTTTACTTGTGGGTTGTCAAGACCCTAAAAACGGAAC
The DNA here is from genome assembly GCF_030915465.1 of Neobacillus sp. PS3-34. Taxonomy (GTDB): domain Bacteria; phylum Bacillota; class Bacilli; order Bacillales; family Cytobacillaceae; genus Neobacillus_A. The sequence goes on along the minus strand of NZ_CP133267.1, from coordinate 279,070 downwards.
TCTCGATACTTCTAAATTAAATAAAGTGGAAATGAAAGATGTAACGAAAGAACAAAAGAAAAACATTCCTATTACTTATAAAGCACCGTCGGTTAAGGTTGGACTCGATGCACTACCGTTTGAAATGAAATTACCTGGAAATTTACCTTTTGATGCAAAACCATTTCAAGCTCCTATCATAAACGATCAAAATCATGACGGTAAAAAATTATCGGTTGAATTTACTACTAGTTCAAAAAGAAAAGAGGATAAGATTTTTTTAAGAATTAATGCTTTTAATGAGGAGTTTTTAGAAACAAATCAAGAGTTAGAAAAAATTAATTTAAACAAAAAACATACTGGATATTACAACAATAATTTGTTGAACTTTCATAGTAAGGGTATTTCGTATACCATTGTCTATATGAATGAAAAAATCTCGAAAGAACAACATAAAAAAGAAATAGCTGAAATGGCTAATCAAATACTTGAATAAAAGAAACGCTTAGGATTTTTCCCAAGCGTTTTAAGATTTGTTAAACAAAAAAGATGGTTCACTATTTATCGAGTTAAATTCAAAGAATGTAATCAAAATTCCTCTACATCTGTTAAGAACTCATTTACAATTCGCACATACTCGTCGTGTTCTTCGAGGTAGCCTGTGTGCGAGCTGTGCTCAAAAACATGGAAATTGGAATTAGGGACGAGACTGCTAAAATACGCTGTTGATTGAGGAGTGGCTTCATCAAATCGACCGCAGAGAAATAATGATTTCGTGTTAATTTCATGCAGTCGTTCGGTGCAGTCGAAATCCTTCAGGTTCCCTGTCACACAAAATTCAGATGGTCCCCACATTTGATTGTATATTTGCGAGTTCGATAATTTTCTGCCTTCTAACAGCTTTTCTGGTGGCGGGTACAGCCTGCATAGGTGTTTATTGTAGAAAATTTCGATTGCTTCCCGGTATTCCTGTGAATCTGTGGTTCCTTCCGATTCGCAACGGTTAATCACTTCTTGTGTTTCTTCAGGAAGCTCTTTTAATAAGATTTTCTGGTCACTGGCCTAGCGTGGGGCACTCAAACACGGACTTGAAAAAATGGCGCTTTTAACACCTGTAGGATTTGTTAATAGATAGGATGCAAGCAATGTCGTTCCCCATGAATGTCCCAATATATGTACTTCTGTTAATCCTAACTCCTTTCTTAGTTGTCCCAATTCTTCTACAAAACGCTCCAAATGCCATAACCCAGAATCCTCAGGCCTATCAGAATGACCAGATCCAAGCTGATCATAGAAAATGACCGGACGATCCTTAGCAAGTACATCCAGTGATTGCAATGGGATGGAGGTAGAGCCTGGTCCGCCATGCAATACAAGTAATGGAGTTTCATTTCCATTTCCAACCTTCTTATAAAAAACCTTACCGCCAGTTACGCTTACAAAACCCTCTTCAACCGTCATTCACTTCATCTCCCATATCATTCAAATAATAATTTAATTGTATAAAAAAGATGGGCATATAAGCCAGTACCTTGGTGAAATAATTTATAACTGTTTAGAAAGCAATGACTATCGGTTTTTTTCCAAAATAAAAAGAACCATCATTTCCATCGCGGAGTGATTGGTTCTTGTGTTTGGAGCGATATAGGTGATCTTTTTTCGTTTTTGTTGTTCTAGTGCGCATGTCTGAGAAAACGAATGGACTTCTTAATTCAGCGGGATTCAGTCTGCCTTCGCGTTCAAGCTTTTCACGAATTTTTCTTGCATTTGATTTTGCCAAAGGGAACACTCCTTATAATAGATTACATACATATTATAAAAGCTAATCATAAGAATTTAAAGCCCTAGTTTCCCTTCCCTATATTGCACAATTCGAAAGGGAAGGCCGTGAAGAGAAGGCAGAGTGTGTTTTTCTAGCTGCATCCCGTTGCTGTACGGCAAGATAATATACATTTGTCCGTGCACCTTTAAAGTGTTCCTTCTTAATCGTTTATACATCATGTCACTAGCTACTTCAATCGAGGAAGCATCAATCTCACCCAAATATTCATGATGGCTTTTTCTATTTATATTCTTGCTTTTATATATTACAAACTTCATAGGAAGTAGTCCCTTCTTTTTTCTTCTTTCTTCCCACGTTCTTCTTCAGGCAAACCACCTATCTAGCGTGATAACCAGAGTATATGAATAAAGAACTATATAGAAAGCCATGTGAAACTGGAATTTTAAAATAGGAAGATTTGTATATGTTTTATTTTTTAGCAATTAAGGGTACTGAAAATGGTAGAACGTTAAAGCATTCAATAGAAAAGCAGAAAGGGTGAAGCCGTCTTGTTAGAGAAAATAAAAGTGAAGATTAACGGGGCAGAGGTTGAAGCAAACGGGAGCCAAACACTTCTTCAATACCTCACGAATAGCTCAGTTGAAGTTCCACATGTGTGCTATCATCCAAGCCTCGGACCGATCGAGACATGTGATACTTGTTTAGTGGAAGTAAACGGTGAATTAGTAAGATCCTGTTCGACAGAGCTTAAACATGGCGATGTCATTGATACAGTTGCGCCCCATGTGAAAAAATCACAGACAATTGCAATGGATAAAATTCTTAATAACCATGAATTATATTGTACGGTCTGTGATTATAACAACGGGGGTTGTGAAATACATAACACCGTCAAGGAAATGAGGATTAACCATCAAAGTACCCCCTTTGAACACAAGCCATATCAAGAGGATAATTCCAATCCATTTTATCGCTACGATCCGGACCAGTGTATTCTATGTGGGCGCTGTGTAGAAGCGTGCCAGGACGTGCAGGTAACGGAAACGTTAAGAATTGACTGGGAACTTGACCGTCCCCGTGTCATTTGGGATAACGATGTACCAATCAATGAATCCTCATGTGTATCCTGCGGCCATTGTTCCACCGTCTGCCCATGTAATGCCATGATGGAAAAAGGGATGGTGGGGGAAGCGGGCTATCTGACTGGGATTGCAAAAGATACGCTTCGTCCGATGATTGAAATAACGAAGGGTGTAGAAACCGGCTACGGTTCGATTCTTGCCATCTCGGATATGGAATCAGCTGCGCGTGAAGCGAAAATCAAACGAACAAAAACGGTATGTACATTCTGCGGTGTAGGCTGCAGCTTTGATATATGGACAAAGGGACGAGACATTCTCAAAGTGGAACCAAGTGTCGATGCTCCGGCTAATGGGATTTCCACATGTGTGAAAGGCAAATTTGGCTGGAGCTTTGTTAATAGTGAGGAACGCCTGACGAAGCCTTTAATCAGGGAAGGAGATTCCTTCCGTGAGGCAGAATGGGATGAAGCATTGCAGCTTGTTGCCCGTAAGTTTACTGAAATCCGTGATCAATATGGTCCTGAATCAATGGGCTTTATTACCTCTTCAAAATGTACAAATGAAGAATCCTACTTAATGCAGAAGCTTGCAAGACAGGTGATCGGTACGAATAATGTCGATAACTGTTCCCGTTACTGCCAGACGCCGGCAACAGTCGGCTTATTCAGAACAGTAGGCTATGGCGGTGATGCCGGTTCAATTAAAGATATTGAAAAGGCTGGCCTTGTAATCATCGTCGGTTCCAATACTGCTGAAGCCCACCCAGTTTTAGCGACGAGAGTTAAACGGTCCCACAAGCTAAAGGGCCAAAAATTGATTGTGGCGGACCTAAGGGAACACGAAATGGCAGCACGTGCTGACCTGTTTATCCATCCAAAAGCGGGCTCGGATTTAGTATGGTTATCAGCAGTAACAAAATATATCATCGACCAGGGCTGGGCGGATGAGAAGTTTTTAACCAGCCGAGTAAATGGAGTAAGCGAATATGTCGCCAGCCTCCAGCCATACACGCTTGAATACGCTGAAGAGTTTACCGGACTTTCAAAAGAACAGCTGATCAAAACTGCCGAAATGATTCATGAATCAGATGGCACGGCCATCCTCTGGGCGATGGGTGTTACGCAGCATCTTGGCGGCAGTGATACGAGCACCGCCATTTCCAACCTTCTCCTTATAACAGGAAATTACGGCAGACCTGGTGCAGGAGCCTATCCGCTGCGAGGACATAATAACGTTCAGGGTGCGAGTGATTTTGGAAGCAGCCCGGAGCATCTGCCTGGTTACCAGCGCGTTGATAATGAAGAAGCCCGCACAAAATTTGAACAAGCTTGGGGTGTAAAGCTTTCACCTAATCCTGGAATCAATAACCATGACATGATTGAAGGTATCCATGGCGGCACAGTAAAAGCGATGTATGTAAAGGGCGAGGAAATGGGATTGGTAGACTCGAATATCAACCACGTCCATGCCGCCTATGAGAAACTGGATTTCTTTGTTTTACAAGATATCTTTTTCACACGAACAGCGCAATATGCAGATGTGGTCCTTCCTGCCAGTCCAAGCCTTGAAAAAGAAGGAACATTCACCAATACGGAACGCCGTATTCAAAGGCTTTATGAAGTACTTGAACCAATGGGAGACTCAAAGCCAGACTGGGAAATCATTCAGGCGATTGCGAACCTTCTGGGTGCAGGCTGGAACTATCAGCATCCGAGCGACATTATGGAGGAAGCAGCCATGCTGATGCCGATATATTCAGGTGTCACGTATGAAAGATTGGAAGGGTATAAGAGCTTACTGTGGCCGGTAGCAGAAAATGGAGCCGACACACCACTTTTATATACCGAAGGCTTCCACTTCCCGGATGGTAAAGCGCGACTTTACCCGGTCAAGTGGACAAGGCCGCTTAATTTTGAAGAAGAATATGATATCCATGTTAATAATGGCCGATTGCTGGAACATTTCCATGAAGGCAATCTCACGTACAAGTCGAAGGGGATCACATCGAAGACGCCTGAAGTATTCCTAGAGGTCTCACCGGAGCTTGCTGCAGAAAAGGCCTGCAAGATGGGACACTTGTCCGCTTAACCTCCCCCTATGGAAATGTAAAGGTTAAATGTACCATCACGGCCCGCGTAAAAGGAAATGAAGTGTATTTACCGATGAATGACAGCGGGGATGCAGCCATTAACTATATTACAAGCAGTATGGCCGATAAGGACACAGACACACCAGCTTATAAGGACACAAGGGCGAAGATGGAAATTTTACAGCAAGACGGCATCAACCCGCTGCCAAGGATCAATTTCCGTTATGGCAATCCGCAGCCGCAAATCGGTGTTCAGGTTCAGAAGAAATGGGCTCGCAACGATTACATTTTCCCGGGTGATCTTGTGAAAAAGGAGCGGAATGCGAATGGCTAAAGCAATAAAGCAAATCGAAAGAATTAAGATTAGTGAAGAAGACCAGAGGAATCGGGATTTAAGGGAAGTCGAAGACGCCTTAGTAAGAAACAAAGAGGCAATCCTAGAATCCCTTGGTGTCATCCAGCACATGCACGATCGTGGATTGATTTCTCTTATGAGCGGATTGTTCGCCGAGGGCGATAAGATTTTAAAAATTTTAGTAAAAAAAGCTGACACGAAAGAAACAGCCAATACACTCAAGAATATGCTTTTAATGGTCGGCGTTCTTGGAACCCTGAATGTTAAGCAACTGGAACCCATTTTGCTAAAAGTGAATGCTGGGGTAGCAAGAGTGGCTGAGAAGAAGGATGACGATGAAACCATCGGTTATTTCGATATTTTCCGTTCACTGAAGGATCCTGAAATCAACCGTTCTATTGCTCTGATTTTTGAGTTCCTTAAAGGAATGGGTACAGATACAAGCAAATTGGAACGGACGACACAGTTGCCGGAGCACCAGGCACAGCATGAAAATCCGGATCATACTTTATAGCGTTAAAAAGCTGCCCCTGCCTGTCACAGGCGGGGGCAGTTTAATATATTGTATTTGGGATATTAAAAGAATAGCAGAATTAAAGTTTAGTCAGAGAAAGGGATGGCTGTTGTGAAACCAGTCGAGGTAAAAAGAGAGATCCTTCGTTTTGGAAATGGCAAGGCCGAAGTTTTGGAGGACCATATCGTAACCGAGTACACGGTTACCGTTAAAATAAACGGGCAGGAATTTGTAACGATGGTTTGCACACCGGAATATATAGAGGACATGGTTGTCGGGTTCCTCGCTTCAGAGGGTGTTATCCGAAAATACTCGGATATTGAAGATTTATGGATCCAGGAAAAGGAAGGGTTTGTCCACATTAAAACGGCAAGTCACAATCCCTTTTTTCAGGAGTTGAAAGGGAAACGATACATTACCTCCTGCTGCGGTGCCAGCCGACAGGGCTTTGTGTTCGCCACAGACGCCTTAACGGCCCGTAAAATGCATGATAATGATGTGAAAATATCAGTGGACGATTGTTTCCGCCTGATGAATGAAATGCAAGAGTCAGCAGAAGTGTTTCAGCAGACAGGTGGCGTACACAATGCAGCTCTCTGCGATCAGGATGGCCCTGTGTTGACCCGGATGGATATTGGCCGACATAACGCACTCGATAAAATTTACGGATATTGTATTAAAAACAATATCGGTATCGACGACAAAATCATTGTATTCAGCGGGCGAATCTCCTCTGAAATTTTGCTGAAGGTGGCAAAAATCGGCTGTGCGGTCGTTTTGTCAAAGTCTGCTCCAACAGAGCTCGCCTTAAAGCTGGCAGAACAGCTGGGTATCACCACAATTGGTTTTATTCGAAATGAATCGATGAATGTCTATACTCATACCCAGAGAATTGTTCATTCTTGTAAGGTGGTTGCGTCGGAGATAGCTAAATAGGGTGCGGGTATGGCTTTCGCGCATAGAACCATTTTCTCACGCATAGATAAAAACGATAAAAAGAAGCTCGGCAAACCGAGCTTCTTTTTTATCGTTTTCAGGCGTAAAGTTCATTGATCTCGAGATGGCGCTCAAGCTTTCTCTTAATCCGTTGCAGGGCGTTGTCGATTGATTTTGTATGTTTATTTAACTCTTCGGAAATCTCGATGTATGTATGGCCTGCCATGTATAGTGATAAAACCTGTCTTTCTAAATCGCTTAATTTTTCTGCAATTCGCTGCTCGAAGTCAGCGTTTTTTTCCTGTGTGATGAATAATGCTGCTGGATCGGTTATGTCGGTCCCAATAATAATATCCAGGAGTGTCTGAGTGGATTCATCCTCGAAAATAGGCTTGTCCAATGAAATATAAGAATTTAATGGAATATGTTTTTGGCGGGTGGATGTTTTGACGGCTGAAATGATTTGCCTGGTAATGCAAAGCTCCGCAAAGGCACGGAAAGAGGAGAGTTTATCTTCTTTAAAATCCCGGATTGCCTTATATAATCCAATCATGCCTTCTTGAATAATATCTTCCCTGTCTGCACCGCATAAAAAATATTTGCTTGCTTTTGCACGGACGAAATGGCGATATTTGTAAATTAAGAATTCGGTTGACTCTGAGTCTCCATTTTGTATTCTTGACACTAAAGCCTCATCACTTACAAATGAATCCTCTATCAGTTTTTCTTCGCTGATCACACTCACTCATATCCCTCCATTTGAGTTTGTTGTCAAACTGACTTGCTCGCTTTTTTTTTGAAAATACAGATTAATAGTAACCTAGAATAGAACGAAAAGATATTCACAAATAACGACGAATGCCTACAATCTTTTCCAAAAATAGAAATAATAGATTAGAATTAACCTTGTTTGAACCAAGTGAGTGTCTTTAAATAGATGATTTTGTCGAAATATTACTATATTTTTCCTGAATATAATCAACTGAGATATATTTTTCAAAAGGGATTTCATTTGTAGATAGAGAATAGAGGAAGATAAAAGGGAATCAAGGAGGAAAGGAAATGGATATAAACAGTATTTTGGAAGAGCTTCAGCTTGGTTCTTTGAAAAATTATAAAGAGATAATAGCCGGAGAAGATAGTTCCGTATGGAAACTTGAAAATGCAGAAGGAGATATTTTTGCGTTAAGGCTGCTCCCAATTGAAAGATATCGGCAATTTGAGCGTGAAGAAGAATATATGAGAGTGGCTAGGCAGGGTGGCGTGCCAGTTCCAAAGGTGCATTTTGTAAAGAAAATCGGAGATTGGTCTGCGATGCTCATGGATTGGGCTGAAGGGAGGACAGTTTTGGAGGAAATCCTGACGCACCCCGAAAATGCATACAAGCTGGGAACCGAGTTTGGCAAAACACAAGCGAGTATTCATAAAATTTCTCTAATAACTAATGAAATAGAAAATTGGCTGTCTCCTCAAGGAAAAGAGGTGGAACTGCTTCATCAGCTAAGGGAAGAAACGCAAACCCAAATGCTGCTTCACCTTGATTATCACCCTCTGAATGTTTTGACTGATGGTACTTCGATTACTGCCGTGATTGATTGGGCAAATGCATGTGTTGATGATCCGCGTTTTGATACCGCAAGAACATTCGCGATCCTGGACATGGAAGTTAAGAAGGCGATTCAAGGATCCCAGCTGGAAGAGGGGCATGTAAAGGAATTTATTAATGGCTGGGTTCATGGTTATGGAAAAATGCCTGAGGACTATCCGCAATATAATCGTTGGGCTGGTTTACGGATGATCCGTGATTTGGCTGGTAAAAGAAGCGCTGAAGAGCTAATTGATATTGAGCAATGGGCGACAAGGTGGGAGAAGTATGACCGTACCAGGTAGAATGGTAAATGGAGTTGCGTCCATTCCAGAAGTAACTAAATTAAGACAGGTGCTATTATTTTATTTCTGCTTTTTCATTGCATGGGCTCTCAAGGAAATAAGCTTCAGCACTTTTCAGGAGCCAATTACGTTATCTATTGTCATAAAGTATACGGTGTGGGTGCTTCCAGTCTTTTTGCTGCTTAAACGTCAAAATTTGAAGTCTCTTACATACTTGAAAATCAGAGATAATGTCGGAGGGGGCATAAAATGGGGTTTATCAATCAGCCTAGTTCTGGTCCTGCTTGAAGGTGTATTGGTGTTTATCTTTCACGGTAAAATCAAGCTGGACCTAGGCATTCAATGGGTTACCACATTGGTTTTTGCCTTGCCGGAAGAAGTAATATTTCGCGGTTATATTTTGCAAAAGCTGGCAGCTTCGATTCGATTTGTCAAAGCAAATCTTTACACTTCGTTACTTTTTGTTTCAATCCATTTTCCAATTTGGTATGTACAAGGAATCACGATGTCGAAATTAGTTTTTAGCGTCTTGACTGTTTTTATTGTAGGCTTTGGTTTGGGTTATTTAATTAAAAAATCCAATTCATTATGGGCACCAGTCATTGTCCATACTGTTTACAATCTGATCCTTTATACTAGGGCATAAAAAGGGCTGGTCCACAAGGCATGGACCAGCCCTTTGTTTTTTTATTTCTTTGGTTTTAGGCTGTTTAGGTAATTTTCGGCATCCTTCAAGGTTTTGACAGGGACAATTTTAATGTTGTAACCAAGCTTTTTAGTCTCATCCTTGACATCTTTTTCGTTCGTGTCGTCGCTGGTGATATCTGCTGGACAGAAGAAGATATCGACTCCTTTTTTATGTGCAGCAACGATTTTGTCTCTGATACCGCCGATTTGGCCAACATTTCCGTTTAAATCCATGGTTCCTGTTCCGGCAATTTTATAGCCTTTTTTGAGATCCCCTGGGAGAATCTGGCTTAGGATCTCAAGGGAAAACATTAACCCGGCAGACGGTCCGCCAATATCTTCGGTATGAAAGGTGATTTTTCGATCTGTATTAACAGATATTTCGTCTTCTGGATAAATCCCAAGGCCTACCGTTTTCGTTTTAGCATCGAGCTGAATTAACCCAATTTTATTCGTTTTGATTTTTCCATTATGTAGTGACTGAATCGTAACCGTGTCACCTTTTGTTTTCTTGTTTTTTAGGTAAGCTCTGAAGTCTTCCGTATTTTTCACAGGATGGCCGTCAATTGAGGTAATGATATCTCCTACCTCAAGCACACCCTTTGCTTTGGAAGTTGAAACGATGTTACCAATAAAAACTCCCTTTGGTTTGATCGATACAGGTTCACCGGCTGCCTTGAGGCCAGATACCATCGCATTTTCCTGAGAGGTTTTCATCATATGCTTCAGCAATTGATCGTATTCGTTCTCCGTTAAATCGCCCTTTACTTCTTCATCCTTTTTGATCTCGGTATGCGGAGCGAAATAGCCATACAATAAATAATAAATATTATTTGCTTTTATCGAAAGAATCGTCGTTAAATACAGCTTTCCATTATGTGATTTATGGCCGTCCTCAACCGTCACCTTGGAGGAAAGCTCTTCAACAGAACCTGGCTGATAGAGGTAATAGGGTGTCGGAATGAACATGCTGATTAAAATGAGCAAACAGATTCCGATCATAATTAAATATTTAGGTGTAAGCCTTCTCTTATTATTCTGATACTGTTCCAAGCATTTCTGTCCCTTCAGGTGAATTTTAATAGTTAATCAAATAGTAACATACAGACAACATTTAGTAATAATTTTAAGGGATTTCTCAATTTAAAGAGCACACGCTTTTTCAGATGCGTGTGCTTTTACCATTGTCAGTGCAATAATCTTGGCTTTTTTGCCGGTCCTGTTTTAGCAAAACGGAGGCTCATCAGGACACTTATTGACGCAACCGAAATTAGCACCATGCCAAGAACCTCCATATGCCACCCGGAAATTTCCTTTCCAAAAACAAGTCCCAGAACAATAGAGGATAATATCGATCCAAGATAACGGCAGGTTTGAAATAATCCCGAGGTAGTGCCAATGATCGAGCGCGGGCTTGCCTCAAGCATTGCCGCCTGCAGGACGACGTTGCCGATTCCGTAGCTGATTCCGAGCAGGGAAAGGATGAGTCCCATTTGCCAATAGGGTGCATCAACAAAAAATAAAGTCAATAAAACTGCGCCGGCAAGTGAAAGTATCGCACCCACTATAACTGGTGTTTTCGAGCCGGATTTATCAATCCATTTACCTGTAAGAGGGGAGATAAAAATGCTGACCGCTGACATGAACAGCATTAATAGTCCGCTTGTCCTGACATTTAAATGCATACCATCCTGAAAATAGCTCGGCAGTCCAAAAAATAAACAGTAAAAAAAGATGTTAAGAACAATAAACTGCAAATAGACCCAGGACAATTTCGGGTGCGCTCTAAATAGCCGGATATCGATAAACGGCACCTTGACTTTTAATTCATGCCACACGAATAAACTCAATAGAGTGATACCTGCGATTCCCGCACCGATGTGAATTTGGGTTTTGAAGGACAATAAAAACCAGAGCAGAAGAACCATTCCGGATCCAAACAGTGCAATGCCGGGGACATCCAACTGAAGCAACAGCTGCTTAAAGCTCGAATTTGTTTTTTTCGTATCCTTTGGAAATAGAAACAGCCCAAGAAGAAAGCTAATCAAAATAAATGGAAAATTGACTCTAAAAATAGCCGGCCAATCGCCCCAGACAATTAAAAAGCCGCCAAGTGTAGGTCCTAAAGCGGTCATGGCAGAGGCGAATATCGAAAGGACAGCAAGAGCAGATGCCTGGCGTTCCTGAATATTATCACGTATCAAAGCAATTCCTGAAGGATAAATCGCACTGCTGCCGATCGATTGGAATAAGCGCATCACAATTAGCATGAGAAAGGTCGAAGAAAGCGGTGCACCGATTGCTGATATCGCAACAAGGATTAGTCCGGCGAAAAACGTTTTCTTTCTCCCCAAAAGATCTCCAATCTTTCCGGTGACCGGCTGTGCCACAGCACTGGCCAAATAAAAAGAAGAAATCAGCCAGGAAACGGTAGTAAAGGATAGGTGAAAATCCTTTTGGATGCTATGTAAAGCTAGTGAAATCATGGAAGAGTTAAGCGGGTTTAGCATCGTGCCGGTTGCAACGGCGGTCAAGAAAAACGCACGATTTTTTTTCATATCTTTCATCCTTTATAGGTGCAGATTCTGGTTCGATTTATGAAATTTATTTAGTTAGCTTTCATGTTATATTTCTCAGAATGAGCATTTTTAATGCAGTTGTATTATACAACTTTCTGTCAATTGAATGCAATCACAATCGTTTATACAATGATAAAAACAGTTGGGCATAAATTTTTTAATAATTTGCCTATTTGATATAATAGCTATAATGAAAATCTACCTAATAGGAGTCAACTATGCCCAAAGAAGAATTTAAAAAAATAATCAGTGATAAATTGGCAGCGCATGCCGACGAAATCGTAAAGAAAATGCTTGGAAATATGATGGAGTTTTACAATTATCAATTTAAAAGTAAAGAGGAAGAAGAAAAGACGGCAAAAATTTTTCTTCAATGTGTCCATATTATTGCTGAAGGTTTAAGAGATGGAGAGGTTCAAACAAGGGCCTCCAGCTGGGGCGAAACGATAGGAGTGCTTTCTGTTGAAAGTGGAGCTGAATTAGGCGAATCCATTAAGTCTATGACCATTTATAAGAAGGTAATCTGGGCGTTCGTCCAGCAGGAATCATTGTTACAAAAGGTTCCATATGAAGTTATTATTGACATCATCGCTGACATTGATCATATCTTCAATTTAATCGTTTTTGGGTTCAGCAACGCTTTTACAAAAAATGCAAAGGGATTATTAAAAAAATCCGAAGAGCTTTATTTGAAAATATCTGTCCCAATAGTGCCGATTTCAAAAACGGTCGCCATCCTGCCGCTCGTGGGTGAAATCACCGAAACACGCTCAGAAATCTTGATAACGGATACACTGAATTCATGTGTCAAAAACCGATTTGAAACGCTTGTCATTGATTTATCTGGTGTTTATGAAGTAGATCTTATTGGAATTGAGGTTTTATATAAGCTTATACGTGCCTTGAATTTGCTAGGTGTGAGCCCGATGATCACAGGTATGAGGGCGGAAATCAGCCAAACGTTTACACAGCTTGGAATTTATTTGGACAAAGTGGTGTTTTTCAACTCTTTGGAGCAAGCGTTGCAAAGCATTAACCTTTATTAATCATCTGTTTTTCGTGAATAAGGGGTTTTTTATGGACAGGTTAAATGGAATTGAAAAAATGGCGCAAAATGATATCAGTGAATTGATTTCTTTATCCAAAGCGGTCGGTTGGGATTATGACCAAGCGGGAATTGAAACGATAATGGCGTCAGGGACCATTTTTGGCTATCGAAATAAAGAGGGGAAGCTTGCTGCCTGTGCGGCACTGATTCCCTATCGTAATCAACTCGCTTCCATCGGAATAGTCATCGTACATCCTGAAAGTAGAGGGCTGGCCTTGGAAGGTCTGTGACCCAGCGGTGTATTGACAGTATGAATGGTAATGCTTCCATCATGCTAATCGCTACCCCCGATGGAAAGCCAATGTATGAAAAAATGGGCTTTAAAGCTGTGGATTGCGTCCATAAATTGATTTGTGATGACTACCGCCCAGCGGAAAATTTACCAAATTACAGCATACGTCCTTTCCAGGAAGAGGACTTTCGTGTGCTTGTTGAACTCGATCGGGATGCTACTGGTGCCGATAGGGAGACCTTCCTAAAGGCACGGATCAGGCAGGCCAAGGAATGTGTAGTTATGATGGAAAAAGAAGATAAAATTTGTGGATTTGGGCTTTCGATTACCTGCCGGCTAACATGACCCTTGCGCCAATAGTTGCTGGCAATGATTCGGTGGCATGCTCGTTAGTTCAAAGGTTGGCAACTGGCCATACCGGTAAGCTCAGGATCGATGTATCTTCTGGAAAGGAAGAATTCCTCAGCTTTCTAAAAGTGAGAGGCTTTCAGCAGGTAAGCCAGCCGCCAATTATGATGTTAGGTAATGAAACCATGCCAACAAGGAACGGAGCATTATTCGCTATCGCAGCCCAGAGCTTTGGCTGACCCATGGTTTAAGGTTTTCCTATCCAATTAGGATAGCCGAAATTTGCAGGGAGGACGCGATAAGGCCGCATCATTTCGTAGTCTTCGTGTTCAAGCATATGGCAGTGCCACACATATTGCCCGGTGTATGGGAAAAAAGGAACGATGATCCTTGTGACATGGTCAGGAGGGGTCCGAACCATATCCTTCCATCCATGCTCCTGGGGATGTGCAGGTATGGGAGGGCCAGTAAAGTGCAATCGACCAGTTTTTTTATAATGCTTTACATCAAAAGCCCTACGATCTAGAATTTGAAATTGGACAAGATGCAAATGGATGGGATGGTCGTCTGGTGTGACATTGACAAAATTCCATATTTCAATCGAACCGGAAATGGGATTCTCTGAAATAGGAGTGTCCCATTTTTTTCGGTCGAGCAGCATGATTGTTCTGCCATATTGATCCTTGCTTTCGCCTAATTCAAGAAAACGGCTGACACTCGCTGCTGCCTCTGAAAGCCAATGAATCGACCTGAAAGTTTCTGGAATGATGCTCGTATCCTGACTGGATAGCGGCTTTGATACTCTAAACTGCATCACATTACCTGTCGTTTCCGCGTCAACAGGATCACCGTTTGGAAAAGCAGTTGGAGCATTATTTTTTAAAATAACCTCTTTCCCTTGCATTTGCGAAAAATCGATAATCACATCCATTCTCTCTGCCGGAGCGAGGGTAATGGTTTTAAGGCCGACTGGTTTTTCAATGAAGCCGCTGTCTGTACCAATCAGATAGAACCATTGGGCTGGTGATAATTTCAGCCGGAAATAGCGGGAATTTGAACCATTTAAAAACCTGAACCGATAACGCCGAGGCTCCACCTCCAAATAAGGCCAGACCTTGCCGTTTACGAGAATTGTATCTCCAAAAAATTCGGGCACGATCGAAGGAACGACCTTTTGAAGTTTGTTTTTTGGCTGATCCGGATAAAAAAGCGATCCATCCTGTTTAAACGATTTATCCTGAATCAATAACGGAAGATCGAAATCTCCCTTCGGCAAAGCTAGTGAGCGTTCACGGGAATTACGAATAAGATAAAACCCAACTAGTCCAGCATAAATATTCAAGCGGGTTATTCCGATTGCGTGATCGTGATACCATAAATTACGAGCGGACTGAAGGTTACGATATTCATAGACTCTTTTTTGAAAAATGGTCCCGTGGTTTGGAAGTTCCTTGTAAACCAGGCATCCGGATAACCATCACTATCTTCCTCAGTACGGCCGCCATGTAAATGGACAACCGTCCTGACATCCGGCACCTCCTCGCCAGCCCCGTGAACGGTATAATCTAGTGGCAAAAAGTGCTTGTCTGGAAGCTCATTCATCCATTGGACATAGACAAGCTCACCCTGCTCCACTTCAATTGTCGGCCCGGATAAAGTCCTTCATACCCCCAAATCGTTGTTTCCGGCAAGTCACGGTGAAACCTGTGCTTGTTTTCCCTCATTCTTACTTCATAGTACGTATATTCCTTAGATTTGAAAGCGGGCTTCATAACTGGTGGCAATGGGAGCGGATCGATAAATTTTTCGAGCTTCATGAACGATGGCTCCTTTTTTATAAAATTTACATCTTTTTAAATGTATGCAAACGTCCCTAGAGATAGCATTTCATGATTAAGTTTGCAGATAAATTCTTTATTCTAGGAGAGCTTTTCCCCCTATATACATATATCAGAGATTTTGTGTTTAAAAGGGGGAGTGCAGATGAAGGACTTCCATCAGCTTTTTGATCGTATGGATCGAGCTGTTTTAAAAACAGTACTCGCTACCATTATTCAGGTGGAAGGATCGGCTTATAAAAAGGAAGGCTCCTGCATGCTTTTTTTTGAGGACGGGACGCAGAACGGAATGATCAGCGCAGGCTGCCTGGAGCAGGACTTATCCCATCACGCCAAAAAGGTTTTTCAAGAAGGGAAAGCCAGAATGGTTCAATATGACCTAAGGAAGGAATCCGATTTGGAATGGGGACAGGGAAATGGCTGCAACGGAGTGATTCGCATTCTGCTTGAACCAGTAGGGGAAAAGGAAAAGGAAGATTTTCGAAGGGTGAAAAATTTTTTGGATCAGGGCATACAAGTTCTATGCCTGAAAAAGCTGGAGGAGGAACCTGAAAATTTATTCGTTCCGGAACAAGGTGAAATTTTTGGCCAGTGGCACGATTCTATAACGAAGCTGGAGGAATCGAGCATACAACAAACCAAGTTCGATTCAGGCGTTTTTCATCAGTTATTTCTGCCAAAGCCGCGTTTATTTGTATTCGGTGCAGGCACTGATGCACAGCCACTCGTGTCACTGGCTGCGAAAGCAGGTTTTTCGGTTGCAGTCTGTGATTGGCGCGCGGAATACTGCCAGAAGGGAAACTTTCCAGATGCGGACCAGCTTCTAATCGGCTTTCCTGCAGAAATTTATAAAAAAGAAAGATTTACGGGGAATGATTTTGCGATCATTAGGAACCATCATTTTATACGTGATAAAGAATGGCTTTCACTTTTAAAAAAAGAAAAACTTCGTTACCTTGGAGTTTTAGGGCCAGGGAAAGAACCGAACGGTTAATCGGTCTGAAGGAAATTCCTGCCTGGATCCATTCTCCTGCCGGGCTGCCAATTGGAGCACAAGGTCCGGAGGAAATTGCGATTAGTATTATGGCGGAAATGGTTCAACATCTCCATCAGCCTCATAAACCTGCCCGAAGGTATTTATGGACCGTCCCCGAGTAATCGGCGTCTACCTTGCGGCCGGAAAAAGCACACGGATGGGAACAAATAAGCTGGAACTGCCTCTAGGCGGGGAAATGCTTGGAAGCAGGGCTTTTCAGGCTGCTCTTGATTCGAATATTGATTTCATGCTCGCCGTTACGACCCAAAGCGGACCACAACACTGGCTTGCTCCTTTTTCAAAAAAGACTGGATGGAAGCAGGTTATCTGCGAAAATGCGGAAAAAGGACAAAGTGAGTCATTGAAAACAGGGGTTAGGGAGGCTGTCGTAATAGGGGCGAAAGCTGTTGTGATTTTATTGGCAGACCAGCCACTCATTGATCATTCTGTGTTGAATTTGTTGATTGAAGAGTTTCAGAAATCGGATGGATTGTCCATTGTGTCGGCTGCTGTTGGTGGAATGTGCAAGCCGCCAGTTTTGTTCCCGCAGCATTTTTTTCCTGCTTTATTAAAGCTTGAAGGTGATGAGGGAGGACGGCAACTTTTAAGGAATGCGGAAGATGTGAGGAAAATCGCTTTTCCGTCCTTCTATTTTAGGGATGCGGATACGTTTGAGGATTATCATGATTTGTTAAGGGGGAGAGAGTTGAAAACCGTCGGGAAGAGTGTGATTCGGAAAGAAGCGTTGGAAAAGGTGACAGGCCAGTCACGCTATACGAATGATATTCAGTTTACAGGTCTCCTTCATGTCAACATGGTCACCAGCCCTTTTGGCCATGCCAAAATAACCCGCATCCATACGGCTGATGCTGCCAGGATGGCAGGGGTCCGTGCCATCGTAACCGGTGGGAGCTACCCCCTCATCGGTGAAGCAATCCGTGACCGGCCCCGCTTGCAACCGGAAAGGTCCGTTATCATGGTGAACCGGTTGTTCTTGTAGTAGCAGATAATCCGTATCTGGCAAAAAAAGCAGCCGACTTGATAAAGGTTGATTATGAAAAGCTGCCAGTTGTGAATTCGCCCACGCAGGCCTTTCAGTCAGGGGCACCGCTAGTCCATGAACGTCTCGGGGATTACAAAAAGGATGAGGACAGCTACCCCGTACCAGGAACGAACATTGCGACACATGTGAAAATACGGAAGGGAAACATGGAGAATGCATGGAGTGAGAGTGAGGAAGTAGTAGAAGCCTCCTTCTCTTTGGCGCCATCCGATCACGTTGCCATGGAAACCCGGTGCTCCATTGCTGAAATTCAGCAGGATGGAAAAATCCTAATCACCACTTCCTCCCAGGCTCCCTATATGGTCAAAAGACTCATCAGTGACTATTTTGGTGAGGAAATTGGGAAAATCGTGGTCAACACTCCGCTCGTCGGTGGGGCGTATGGGGGAAAAGCTTCTGTCCAGCTTGAAATTTTGGCGTATCTTGCCTCCAAGGCGGTTGGCGGCAGGCCGGTTAAACTGCTAAATACAAGAGAGGAAGATATTTTGACATCGCCCTGCCATATCGGGCTGGATGCGAACATCAAGCTCGGTGCGGACCGCAACGGAAAAATAAAAGCCGCTGAAATTCGCTTTTTATGGGATGGTGGTGCCTACTCGGATAAAGCGATTGACCTGACAAGGGCAGGGGCGGCTGATTGCACAGGTCCTTACAATATAGAAAATGTGAAATGTGATTCCTTCTGCATGTACACCAATCACCCGTATGCAGCGCCTTTCAGGGGATTCAGCCATTCAGAGCTTTCGTTTGCGATTGAAAGGACGATGGACCTGCTAGCGAAGAAATTAGGAATGGACCCACTTGAGCTTCGTTTACTGAATGCCATTCTACCGGGTAATCGCACTCCTACAAGAGTTCTTTTAAACAGCAGCATTCTCGGAAATCTGCCAAAGTGCATCGAAAGATTAAGAGAATTAATCGACTGGGATGAAGGAGAAGTCATTGAGCTGGATGAACGGCATGTAAGGGTTAAAGGAATCAGCTGCAGCTGGAAAACATCCACGATCGATCCGAATGCCCCATCAGGTGTCATCCTGACCTTTAATCCAGACGGAACTCTTAACTTAATGTCGGGTGTGATTGAAATCGGAACAGCAACAAAAACCGTCCTTGCACAAATGCTTGCGGAACGTTTAAAAATGGACGTTGATCATATCTATGTCCGAATGGAAATCGATACTCAAACCACTCCGGAACACTGGAAAACGGTCGCCAGCCGTGGTACCTTCATGGCTGGAAAGGCATTGCTCCAGGCGGCGGACGATGTCATCCGCCAGTTAAAGGAGATCGCATCCATTGTATTAAAAGTCCCGGCTGAAGACCTTGAGGTGGCGGACAGCAGAGTGTTTCTGCGCGACGATCCGGATAAGGGGGTCCATTTTAAAGAGATAGCTTATGGCTATGAATATCCCAATGGCAATTCAATTGGCGGACAGATTACCGGGCATGGAAAATACATTCTAAGAGGGATGACCCATTTAAATCCGGATACCGGTGAAGGAGTACCCGGACCGGAATGGACTGTGACCGCTCATGGAGTTGAAATTGAGTTCGATAAAAGGGATTATACGTACAAATTATTAAAGGCTGTTTCAGTAATCGATATTGGCAGGGTTCTGAATGAAAAAGCGGCAGGGGCCAGGTGATGGGTGCGATGAGTATGGGGCTGTCGTTCGCCGGACGCGAAACCTTTGTGTTCGATGAACTGGGTAGGGTAATGAACCCGCAACTGAGGACGTATCTGCCGCTGCACTACAGTGAGCATCCGAAGTTTATGGTTGATTTTGTAGAAACGCCGCAGCTTGATGCCCCATTTGGAGCCCGAGGGGTCGGTGAGCACGGTCTGCTTGGAATGCCGGGGGCGCTAGGTAACGCTTTATCAAGGGCAGCAGGTGTTTCCCTTCATCATTTGCCGTTGACACCTGAGCTGATTTGGCGGTCGAAGGAGGGAAAACCCCGATGATTCCCTTTGATTTTGATTATTTTTTGCCAAAGACGCTGCAGGAAGCTATCTCACTTTTTCAGGAACAGGATAAAAAAGGGAAAAAACCTTACTATTATTCTGGCGGAACGGAATTGATTACTCTGGCGCGTTTGAATATGGCGTATACCGAGGCAGTAATTGACTTGAAAAAAATCCCCGAATGCAGAGCAATGGGGTTTGCGGATAATGTGCTGGTGGTGGGCAGCTCACTTTCCTTAACTGAAATAGAAGAAGCGAACCACTTTCCATTATTAACACAAACGGCAAGTGAAGTAGCAGACCATACATCTCGAGGCAAAATCACTTTAGGCGGAAATATAGGAGCGAAAATTTTTTACAGAGAAGCGGTTCTTCCCTTTTTGCTAGCTGACAGCATCGCCATCATTGCTGGTACGGAAGGGATAACGGCGCGTAAAATTGGCGAGGCATTTAATGAAAAGCTGCAGCTGAAAAACGGTGAATTCCTTGTCCAGCTGATTACGGAAAGAAAATGGATAGACGCCCCATTTGTACACATCAAAAGGCGGCAGCAATGGGAAACAGGCTATCCGCTTGTGACCGTGGCGGCGTTGAAAGGTGGAGATGGTATTAGGCTGGCGGTGAGCGGATTTTGTCCATTTCCATTCCGGTCGGAAAAAATGGAGGCAGCTTTAAATAATGAACAACTTGGTGTGGAGGAACGCGTGGCGGCTGCACTGAAAGTAGTACCAGAGCCTGTTTTGAATGATGTGGAGGGATCGAAGGAGTACAGAAGGTTTGTTTTGAAAAACGTACTCCATGATATCCTCGCTCGTTTGGGAGGAGTGGGTCTGAAGGCATGAAGGCACAAAATCTTATTTTAAAAATAAATGGAGAGGAAAGAAGTGTGACAGTTCGGTCGGCAGACACGGTGTTATTCATCTTAAGGGGAAGGCTTGGGATGACTGGTTCTAAGCCGGGCTGCTTAAACGGTGACTGTGGCGCCTGCACCGTAAATATAGACGGCTGGCCGATGAAATCGTGTTTAATGCTCGCTGTCGAGGCAGCCGGCAAGGAAATTACCACAATCGAAGGCTTGAAAGATACCCCCATTCAAAAAGCTTTCGTAGAGCATTTTGCATTTCAGTGCGGCTACTGTACACCTGGATTTATCATGAACTGCCACTCCCTCATCCATCATCACCCCGACGCTGATGATAAGAAGATTAAAGAATGGCTCAAATCGAATATCTGCCGCTGCACTGGTTATGAAGAAATTGAAACGGCTATAAAAGAGGTGCTAAAGGGAGGAGGAAGAGGAGCAGGTGAATGAAAGGAGGAAAGCAGAGTTTCAATGGCTACACGCGGGAATACGTGCATAAATGGTTCGAACTCATTTTTTTTGAAAAAATAAATGTAATCCGTATCAAAAATAAAGGCTTCCTAAAATCGGTCATCGTCAGACACGATTTAGGAAGCCTTTCTTTATACTAATGAGTTTGGATTGTTCTCAACTTTGATTTTCTTTTTCTTGTTTTCCTCTCAACCATTGTGAGTGGTTTGATTTTAAATAAATGCTTAACGGAAGCGGCTGTTTGTTTAGCTTCATTGATTGTGGAGGTGACTGCCTGCTTTTTATATTCGATATCCGCCATCAGCTCCTGTTGGTTTTGTGTTAAAACGGTTGTTTCAGCTTTTATCGAATTCGTTTTCTGTTGAACCCGTACAATTGTGTGATTAACCTCGTTTATTGCAGGCTTGTCTCTTTAAAGGTTTTGTAGGCATACCATCCAAGGAATGCCAGCGATCCAACAATAAGGGCAACGCTTAAGTAAACAATGAACATATTAGCTTGTCTCCCTTCAATTTCACTTGATGGTTTACTTTACCCTTTTCACAAGGAAATTAACGACTCCGAAAAGAATATCCAAATCCGAAAATTCAAAAAATGGATTGACAGGAGAAAATACAATAAGCCAAGATGGAAGTAAACTAATAATCCTGGGGGAAAAGAATGTTTAAAACGGAAACCTTTCAAAACATCATAAAGAATAAGGATGATTTGCGTGCGATCCTCGGAGCGCCACGTGAACTGGCTGAGAAAAAGGTCATTGACCATTTGGATAAGCATTGCCGTAATTTTATTTCGAAATCGCCGTTTCTCTTAATGGCTACCTCAAATTTGAAGGGAAAAGAGGATGTTTCCCCACGTGGTGATCAGCCCGGTTTTGTTCATGTATTGAACGAAAAACAACTGGTCATTCCTGAAAGGAAAGGCAACCGCAGGGCGGACTCTATGTTAAATATTCTAGATAATCCGAATGTTGGCCTTTTGTTTTTAATACCTGGCATGGGGGAAACGCTGCGGGTGAACGGAAAAGCTGTTTTGGTTCAAGACAATCATTTGCTGGAAAAGATGGCGGTAGAGGGTAACAAGCCTTTAATTGGGATTGGTGTAGAAGTGGAAGAATGCTTTATACACTGTGCCAAATCAACCATCCGTTCTGGTTTATGGAAGCCTGAAACATGGCCTGAAAAGGATGCTTTGCCATGGGCTGCTCAAATTCTTGCTGATCACGCTAAAATCTGTGGCCAAAGTGCAGAGGAAATTGATGTAAGCCTGAAAGAAGGCTATAAGACACGCTTATATTAATCGAATCATATTATCATAAGGTCAGGAGTGGCCAGCCTGTATGATCCACTTTAAGTCATAAAAACATAAGATACTGTCGCCCGGCAAATTGCTGGGTTTTTTACTTAAAAATTTGGTCAAACGAATTCACAAGGGAGAGGAACAAATTGAAACCAATATTAAAGGATTTTCCAACAGAGTTTACAACGGAACGCCTGCTGATCAGAATGCCGAAGCCCGGCGATGGGAAAGCGGTTTATGAAGCAATTCACGCATCTTTGGAGGAGTTAAAGCCATTTATGCCATTTGCCCATAAGGAACAGACCGAGCAGGATGTCGAAGCCAATATAAGAGAAGCACATGCAAAGTTTTTAACACGTGAGGATCTGAGGCTGCTCGTCTTTTTAAAAGAAACGGGTGAACTCGTCGCGTCTTCGGGTCTGCACCGAATCGAGTGGGAAGTGCCAAAGATGGAGATCGGGTACTGGATTGATTCACGCTACAGCGGAAATGGATACATAACAGAAGCAGTTGATGCCATCACTGAATTTGCCTTTAACCTTCTAGATGCACGCCGGGTTGAAATTCTTTGTGATGCGAAAAATATAAAAAGCCGAGCAGTAGCAGAAAGGCTTCAATTTAATCTGGATGCAATTTTAAAAAGTGATTCCGTTTCTGTGACAGGATCTGAACTAAGAGACACATGCATTTATTCAAAGGTGCGTTAATCCTATGAAAAAGCTAACTTGTGAAGCATTGCCGGAGAAGTTTAAAAATACGATTAGAGTCATCCATGGAGAGATGGGTGAGAAATGGCTCTCTGATTTTAATAGAATAATAGAATATTGCGAGCAGCATTGGTCGATTAAAATTCACTCGCCGTTTGAACTATCTTATAACTTTGTAGCTGCAGCGGAATTTTCCGAGGGCAAAGAAGCAGTTGTGAAGCTGTGTGTACCTGGACAGGAATTTCTGAATGAGTTAACCTCTCTTTTAATCTTCAATGGGAACGGAATGGTCAAGCTTTTAGATTCAGATGCAACCCGGGGAATCATGCTGTTGGAAAGAATTCGCCCTGGTAAGATGCTTTCAACAGTTGAAAATGATGAAAACGCTGCCCGTGTTGCTGCCAAGGTGATGGGAGAGCTTTGGACAGAAATTGAAGAAGACGTAACCTTGCCTTCAATTGCCGCAGACAGGGAAAGCTCCATGACAAGGATTGCTGGACAATATGAGAATGGACTTGGTCCGATATCGGGACAACTACTCCAGGAAGCAGCCGTTTTATTTCAATACATGAGCAGGACGTCCGAAAAACCTTATTTGCTGCACGGTGATTTACACCATTATAATATCCTGTCCAGTGGAGAGGATGGATGGATAGCGATTGACCCGAAAGGATTAATTGGTGAGCGGGAATATGATGTTATCCAATACTTGTTGAATAAATTGCCTAAAGTAAACGCGAAACCCATCATCAGTAAGAGGATTGATATATTTGTGGAAGAATTGGGATTGGATAAAGCACGGATTTTAATGTGGGGATATGGTCATTCGGTTTTATCATCCAGCTGGTCTGTTGAAGAGGGGCTAAATGAGGACTATTTAAAGACCATTAATGTTTTTAGTGAGTTATTAAGCGAAAATAACATTGTATTGAAGGAGATACTATGAAAATTACACGAACACGCGATTCTGAATTGGTCGCAAAATTAAACGAGAATGTCCAAAATGTCCATTCTGATTTATATCCTTCATTCTTTAAACCCTACAACTATGAAGAAATTAAGGATTTTTTTATAAAAATAATCGACAATCCTGAATTTATATTTCTCATCGCAGAAGATGAGGGAGAACCTGTTGGCTATGCGTGGATTGAAATCAAAACATATCCTGAAAGTGCGTTTAAAAAATCGTATCAATCAGTGTTTGTGTATCAGCTAAGTGTTTCTGCAGAGAAAATGAATAAAGGCTACGGAACAGCTCTTATGAACGAAATCTTTACGATTGCACGGAATCATAACGTTAAACGGGTAGAATTGGATTACTGGATCCAAAATGAACAGGCAAGCTCCTTTTATAAAAAGCTTGGTTTTGAAAAATATCGGGAGTTTGTTTATAAGGAAATTTAATTCGTTGGGTGATGAATATAAAACTATTAAACAAGCAAAATTATTAATATGCAGAGGTGTCTACTTAAGTTGAAGGATAAAATGGTTGTGCAGCAGATTGACTCAAAAAAGCTTGAGGGATATGCAGAGATTCCAATATCTTTTGAAGTGAAAAAAATACTTCAAGTGGAATTAGCAAACAACGGATTAGGTGGAATTCAACTCATTGAGCAGGATTGCACGCCATATATAAAGGATTATGACCTTGATGAGAATGCACATCCACTCAACTGGCCAGGACAATTTGACCTCGATAAATGGGGGCTATTTGTTGTTGTGAGTGAAGGTATGTATGTTGGTGGAGCAGCCATCGCACCCCAAATGACAGGAATGAAAAAAGATATGGCGGTATTATGGGATTTACGAGTCCATCCAGATTTCAGAAACAATGGTGTCGGTGGAAAACTACTTGATGCAGCCATTCTATGGGCTAAGGCACAAAATCACCCTAAAATTATGGTAGAGACGCAGAATATCAATGTCTCCGCATGTAAATTTTACTCAAGAAAGGGATTCTCTCTGGGGACAATTGATATTCAGGGATACAGTGATTCACCTGTGGAGAATGAAATTAAACTGCTGTGGTACATGGATTTATAACCATCAACTTTAAAATGCTTGAGAACAGAAGGGTGCTTAGTGAGCCATATTAAGAAAAGTAAGAATAACCACTGAGTTTTTTGACGCACAGGGTAGGTATAGAAGGATTTAAAGAACTTTTATAGAATTAATGGATAAAAAGGTAGAATTTGGGTGGATGTTATGAGTAAGATAATCCAATATTACAATCAGTTTGATGAATGGGGTAGGCTTGATCGTGAGCCAATAGAGTTCCAAGTGAACTGGCATTATATAAAAAAATATATCCCAGAAACAGGAAATGTGTTGGATAATGGTGCAGGACCAGGAAAATATGCATTAGAGCTTGCAAAAGAGGGTTACACTGTAACACTAACCGATTTAACTCCAAAATTAGTTGAAATTGCGGAAAATAAGGCAAAAGATTTTGGTTTAACAAAACATTTCAATGGCTTTTATGCAGCCGATGCAAGAGAACTTACTATGTTAAGAGATGAAGAGTTCGATGCAACATTAATGCTTGGTCCTCTGTACCATTTACAGGAAGAAAAGGATCGGATTAAAGCAGTTGAAGAATTAAAAAGAGTGACAAAAAAGAATGGGGTTGTTTTTGTCGCATTTATGCCAAGAATACGTCACATACTTACCTCACTTTTATCTCCTGAGCATTGGAAGCCTAACGATAATATGGATAATATTATTCAATTTTCTCAATCAGGTTGTTTTAATCACGCTGATGAGGGCCGTTTTACAGGTGCTTATTACTTTAATATTGAAGACATCAATCCCTTTATGGAGGCACAAGGATTTGAAACGTTGGAATTAATAGGTTCAAATGTTGGAGCAATTTTAAATAAAGATAATTGGAATTATTGGAGAAAGGGTACACAAGAAATAAATAAAATTATAACCTTAATAAAAGAAAGAGCATCAGACCCTCATATTCTCGGAATATCTTCTCACTTACTATATATAGGCAGGAAAAAATAATTTTACTATTTGTTTTTTTAAAACTAATTGGTGCTAGGGTTCAAGATTTATGCACCTAGTAATATCAAATCTAATTGCAGATGGCCAATCCATTAAAGAGAGAACTTCATTTTTATTAGGAGGAATCGCTCCAAATGCGGTTTTACTGAAAGAATTATCACATTTCTATAAAAGAGATGTAAAGATTAAAAAAATTATTTATCCGACAGGAGATGCAAATGAAAGTAAAAATATTATGGTTTTGTGGAATATGTATTTTTTTAGCACTTTCGGGTTGCTCGTTAATAAGTGAAACTGGCAAGATACCCGAAAATAAAGCCGCAGCAAATTCAGAAAAAATACATACCTCGGTGTTTAAGGGCGCAAAAAAAGTGGATGTGACTGACCTACGTGATGCTAATGGAAACATCGACCTTGTTGTGCAAACAGCAAATGCTCCTGGTATTGCAGCTCAAGATGTATTCAGCCAGACATATGATTTCTTGCAGCAGTCTGATATACAAGGCGCAAAAACGGTGACCGTAGGGATAGTTCGAAATGGGAGCAGGATTGTTCAACTTACCATTCATCCTAATTTATTTGTAGCAGGAGAGAACCACATTCAATCCGTCTTACAGGCTTCCGATATTGAACGAATGAGCCTTGAAGTTGAAACGTATGCGGACACTGTTAATTGGTGGGAGTAAAAAATAAATTAAAAATAAATGGTAAAATAAAACAGAAAGATGGGTATTGTAATGAGGGTTAATCAAAAAGAATTTTATATACATAATTTACGTTATATTGTGAGGTCTGCAGTAGAGAAAGATGCGAAAAATTTGTCTGAATTAAGATTGCAGATAGATGGCGAAACGGAAAATTTAGATAGAGTACAAGGCGAGGCATACATTGATGAATCTGGTTTTATACAACTAATTAAAGATGATACAGAAAGTATTAGTAATCTGTTTTTAGTTGCTGAAGTTAATGATAGAATTATTGGCTTTTCAAGATGTGAAGGGAACAAATTGAAAAGGGCTTCTCATAAAGTAGAATTTGGAGTGTGTGTATTAAAAGAATACTGGGGATATGGTATAGGAAAAAACCTATTAAAAGAATCTATTCATTGGGCAGACTCAAATGAAATTAAGAAAATAACTTTGAATGTTCTCGAAACTAATGATAAAGCGATAAAGCTTTATAAAAAATATGGTTTTGAAGTAGAAGGTATTTTAAAAAATGACAAAATTCTTTCTGACGGAAATTACTATAATACCATTTTAATGGGAAGGTTTAATGAATAAGAATTAGAAATCCGAACCCTAATTTATGATTTTCATATTTGAGGTGGAAACACGTGTCCGAAATAGCTCTCTTAACCGTTACACACGACCCACAAGGAAGAAATATTAAGCTATTTAATAAATTACAAAAAGATTTTGATGATATTTATTCAGAACTATTTATTACCATTAGCGAGGAATCATCAATAGAATTAATTAAAGAAATGGAAAGAAGTAAGTTTAATGTGAAAATTATCCCTAAAAAAGGAGTTGCACAGGCACGAAGAGAAGTATTGAATCTTGGGTTCTTAGGAAAAAGTCAATATTACCATTATTGTGACTTTGACCGACTATTAACTTGGGGGAAAAACCATTTAGAGGAATTAAAAAAATTGGTAGCTAATATTCGAAATTATGACTATCTTATTTTAGGACGTACTGAACGGGCGATGAATACTCACCCTTTGGAATGGATTGAAACAGAGAAGATTACAAATAAAATTTGTTCTTTCGAATTAGGTAAAGAGGTTGATATTACAGCTGGTTCTTGTTCTTTTTCTAGGGAAAGTGCAGAATTTCTAGTCCGATATTCAAAGGAAAAAATGACAGATGCGGAATGGGCAATGATTGTACATAGAATTGCTAAATTGGATGTTGGCTATATCCCAGTGGAAGGCTTAGAATACCAGGAAGAAACGAATGGAATTTCAAGGATTACCAGTGATTCGGAAAAATGGTTGGGACGTTTACAACTTAGTTTAATTATCAGTGAATCAGCAATGAAAATAGGTAAATGATTTTTATCTCTGAAATTAGACTGTTTCTCCAGTATGGAAAGTTATATAAGTATTTATGTTTTTTTATCGATGGAATGGTCGGGTTACTTAGCCCATGCTGCGCGTAACATAGCAAAAGCGGCACTAAAAACGTGCCGCTCTTGGATTAATATTACCTATAAGAGTCATGAGTTGGACGAAATAAATCTTCCTCTGTATATCTGACAACTGAAAAGTGTTCGACATTATCATGACCATGAAGGGTTCTATTATGATGCTTTATAATTAGTTCTGCACTTAAAACATCACTGTCTGTTGTTGAATGCCCATCACCGACTAATGTTACATCGAAACCACAAATAGTAGCTGTTCTGACTGCACTATCAATACAGTATTGTGTTTTACAGCCCATAATAACAACATGTTCAATCTGCTGAGTTTTTAAATGATTAAGAAGATCTGTTCCGTGAAAGGAATTTGTCGCAGATTTATCGAAAAACTTTGCATCCGTGGGTATAGTGATTTCGTTGTGAACTTGAAATCCTCCGCCTTTTCCCTCAGCAACATCGAGATCCCTTACAAACACAACTGGGACATCGGCTTCTCTTGCGTTTTCAATCACTTTATTGATATTTCTGATTAGATTTTCTTTATTAAAAACCGCACTTTCTTTTTGATTGCCATCAATTAATTCTTGTTGAGCATCGATGATTAATAATGTTTGATTCATTTGATTTTCCCCTTTCAAATTGTGGGGGAACGTTAAACAGCTAGATTAGTTAGACGTAATCCCCTTATAAATTTTCACGCTAACATTTTCTTTGTTTGTCATAATATCTACCCCCTATGCAAGGATTGTCTATAAAATTAATAATTTTTAGACTATTAAATTGTACCATATGGCTAAAACATAATTCATAAAATATTCCGTATTATCACAAAAATCTGTTTCCAAAACATTCCAAATACTGTAGAGTAAAATTAAAAAGGATTGAGTCTCTTGACGCTTGATGTCAATGTAATATCTTTAGCTGCGGAAATACTGGCATGGGCTATAATCGCCATGATTGTTTATCGTATATACAAAAGAAAACCAGTAAAGTTAACTGTATGGAAAATGATCGTTGTGTTTTTTGTTGGCCTTGGTTCGTTTTCGATAAAGTGGACAATCAATGATACTCTTATCAGTTTATCGATTTTACCGCTGGGTGTCTGGTTATTATTTTTAATTAAAGGGAGAAAGGAACGTTGGCAGTATTACCGATCCTTTGCCTGGTTCGGCTTTTTTGCAAATTATATTTTTTTAGCAACAAATTTAATAACAATTCCGCTGAAGGGTATCATATATCCCGAAGAAAATCTTTCATCCTATATTTCTGGTGTGGACCATGCTTCCGTAATTAAGATTCATCCCTCAGCAATAAACCGCTCCCTTAATAGAGAAAATCTAATTGATCAGCTCCCGAATATGAAGAAAAAAGCCATTTTTAGCGAAGAGTGGTACCGTGAAACAGTTATGAATGTAGAAAGCAAAAATAGAAGTGAAAGGTTTCCTTTCCTGCTTTCAGGAACCACACCTAGATTTGGCAGTGGCATCCATACTGTAATTTACGTTGAGAGGGATGGTAAAGGTTTATTAATATTGACACCGCAAAAGCAGCTCTATTTTCGCTCCAAGGATACGCTGCTGAAAGGGGCGAATCCTTAATGGTGAAACGAAAATTGGTTGGTATCGCAGGGTTAGTTGTGGTTATAATGGCAGCGATAACGATCTATTGGTTCTATTTTTCAACGCCTGGTGCTTTTCTTAAAAATGAACAAATGATCAGTGAGATAAATAATATTTTTCCAACAGCTGCTGTAAATGTGATTCAGGATACGATTCGCGTGGATGAACAGCATATTGCCGTACCTTTTATCTCAAAGGAAAATCGATACGGATTAAGTTATTGGGCATGGCAAAAACATAAGTGGAAGGTCCTTCTAATTGAAACAAGTGGAGAACCACGAGTTTGGAAAATTGATAGTAATGACCCTTCAACTTACACGATTGTCTGGAACATCCATCCTGATGACCGAATAAGCAATATAACGTTTTATTTAGATGGAGAAAGAAACTATCATGTAACAGACGGAGTAGAAAACTACTTTCCAAAAGTACAAATGGAGAAAAAGGTTCCAATTGGAAAGAACTCTTATGGAGCAATAAAACTTCCACGTGAATGGGTAACCCTTATGACTACTATCAATAAAGTAGAGTCCGCAAAGCAAACCAATTCAATATTTAGTAATCTAGTGCCTCAATCTGGCTTAGTTTTGGGCTGGACACCATATAACAAAAGTCATAAAGAGGCATTTCCGGGGTATACAGTCAACGGCGGCAGCTATGGTAATGGCAATATTGATATTGATTTTATAAGGGTATTAAGTGGCAACGAAATTGAATAATGCTATGATACCCTTCCGAAAAAATAAGCGTTAATAATCCAGCTGCCATTCTTGGTGGCTTTTCTTATTGAAGTAATATAAGTGAAAGGGTGGTGTGGAAACTATGAATAGACAATTACGTGAGAAGGTTGAGGAAATAATAGGTGAAATCAGAAAGGTAAAGGTATTGGATGAACAAGGGTGTACATCTGAAGTACTTCAAATTCATACAGATGGAGGTTCCTATTTTCTTAAAAGTTCGTTTAAGGAAAAATATCGAAAGTGGTTAAAGGCGGAGGCTTTGGTTTTAGAAAAGCTTAATGGCAAAAATCTGATTCCAGTTCCTAAATACTATGGTTTCATTGAGGGAAACAATAGTAGTCATATCATCATGTCATTTGAGAAAGGAATCACGTTAACTTCTGCTTTAAGGAAAGCGAAGACACAGAAGGAAAAGAGAAAGTTAATAACAAGCTTTGGAAAGTTTCTGTATCAGCTACATGAAACAACAATAATTGAATCATTAAAACATGAAAATGATTGGCTAGAGGAGCAGTTGGTTAGGGCGGAGGGCTATGTTAAAAATGGACAAGCTGAAGGCAGTTTACAACTTTTAGAGAAATTAAAGTCAGCTAAACCTCTGCCAGTACAGCAAACGCTTATTCATGGTGATTGTACGACTGACAATGTTCTTGTGATGGATGGGGAAGTAAGTCTTTTCATTGATGTTGCTGGCATCACAGTTGGAGACCCTAGGTATGATATATCCTTAGCGATTCGCAGTTTTGTTAAAAATGATGAATACAAAAAATCCTTTTACGAGGGTTATCAACTTTATACGGTGTCTATTGAAGAGTTTCAATATTTTGATGAAGGTCTTTATGAGTTTTTCTAAAAAACCTTATTGAAGGATTGTGTGTTTAAGTCGAAATTTTTACATAGCGATTGAAACTTTAGGATGCGATAATCGTAATAAGCATATGGGCACAAATATAAATTACAACCAGGGGGAAGAGGAATATGAATACAGACATTGGAGGAACAGGCGGAAGACCATCACCTTTCTTAACTAGAAAAAGGCAGATTTTTAGTCTGGTGGCTTCTTTTATTGCTATTTTAATACTTGTGATTGGATTTTTTACGCTTACAGAAAAGATTGAGCCCGGATATAAGGGTGTTGTTTACAGCTTAAATGGCGGCTTGAAGGATAAGGTGTTAGGGCAGGGCTTACAGTTCATTTGGCCTTGGGAGGAAGTGACTCAATATCCGGTTTCGACTGAAACGGTTTATTTAACTAAAGCTCACACCGAAGGATCTCCAGGAGATGACTCTTTTAATATAAATACGTATGACGGAAAATCAGTGAATGTCGACGTCGTTTATTCTTATAAAATGGAATCCAGTAAGCTTCCCCATATCTTTACGAAATTTCGCCGGCAGACCCATGAACAAATACAGGCTAGTTACTTAAAAACACAAATAAAGACGGTGATGCAAGAAGTTTCGACTAATTACTCTGTACTGGGTGTTTATGCCGAAAAACGCGATGAAATAACTAAAGAAATGCAGCGTCTTCTTACAGATCGTCTTAAAGTCGACGGCATTATCATTGAGAACTTTTCCTTATCTGATGTGCGCCCCGATAAGCAAACCTTAAAATCACTTCAGGCCATTGCGGATGCCCAAAATAAGCAGGAATTTTTAAAGCGGGAGCAGAAGAACAAGGAACAGGAAGCAATCAACGCGAAGATCGAGGCCGAGGGTAAAAAGAAAGTAGCAATCGTAAATGCCGAAGCGGACGCCGAGCAGACAAGAATCAGGGCCGAGGCTCAGGCTAAAGCTAACGAGCTGCTGACAAAATCAATGACACCCGCGATCATTCAGGATAACTGGATTAAAAAATGGAATGGTGCCCAACCGTATGTGAACGGCGGTTCTAATTCAATTATTCAGATGCCGGCAGATTTGTTTAAACAGGATACGAAAAAGTAAATTTCTTTGAGGTTCCCCACCTTTAGGAAGACGTTCTCTATTCGAGTAGAAAATGGTGAATTTCATAGTTAATAGCAACATAAAAAGCATGGAGATTAGCACTTTTAATCTTCAGGCTTTTTTATACTTGAATTTACAAAAAAAGGGATTAATATTTTCAATATCGAATATAAAACGGAGGTTTTATAACTATATTGAGGAGGACTTACATGAGAAGATTAGAGTATGAAGACTGGGAACAAAAGTGGAATGACTTATATGAGAAATTAGAACGAGAAGGTTATAAAAATTTAACTCCTGATGAAAGATTATGGTTTAACGTTAGAAGTGTAATAGATGCAATAAATAGTGGTGGAATATCAAGCTACTATGTAAATAAATGGTTTGAAAATATGGATGATACATTTGAAGACTTAGAAAAACTGAATGCGAACAATGTTATTGAATTGTTGAAACATGTAAATGAAAAATTACCTACAGGGACTCTTCTTAAAGATGGAGATGAAATTAGTGATATTTTTGCTGACTTAGATGAACAAAATGATGATTTCAATGATTTTATAGAAGAATTGAATGACAAATTTGCAGATGAAATAGAAGAAGAACTTGAACTTAAATTAGACCAAGTTGTAATGCAATTATTGAAATAAAGGGTATAAAGGTTAAAGAAATATATTTATAAAGGAAAAATGTAAAGGATATATAACCTTTGCATTTTATTTCATGTAGATAATATCTTTCAAGTCGTACACCTTATCCGTTAAGCCGATTCGTTGTATATGGGTTCAACTATACTCTATTTTGAACATCATGAAAATCTAGATTTGCAGGTAGAATTAAAAGCCAGGACGAATAGAGGAGAACATGCAGGAAAAGGTTTTAAGGTGAGAATGTTGAAATGGTTTTATCAAATTAAAAGGCTGTTTTCGTAAATTTTGTTGCTATTTAGAGTGAATCAGATGGTTGATAAAGAAGTTGATTGGAGCGGAAGGTGCGAGATCCTCGAAAAGGCTATCGCATTTCCTTCGTGCGGTGTAGATTCTAGGAAGCTAATTCAACGTCCTGCGGGATCAGTGGGACAGGTGAGACCCCGCAGTCGCTTCAGCGACGAGGAGGCTCACCGCCCACCCCGCGGAAAGCGAGCATCCTGAAGCGGAAATCAACTACTACTAAAAACAACAATCTTTTAGAAAACAGCCAATTAAAAACAGCCCGCTCACCGATGAGCGGGCTGTTCCAATCTATTACTACATCCCAAATGACATGACCCAGATGGATCCTGCAACTGTAACTATTGCAATAAAGAAGGCAAAAAGGATATTGACGGTATTTGATTTTTTGTCTTCGCCTTCATTCATATGCATGAACATATAAAGCTGAAGAGCTGCCTGGACGATGGCAAGCGAGCCGATGATCCAGACAATTGTTTTTACAGGTAAATCAGTTTTCAATGCAACTCCTACTGCTGCAAAAGTTAGTACAAGTGATAGTAGGAAGCCGAGGACGTGGCTTAGTGGAAAGCCTTTTGAATGTTGTTTTTCCATTTTAGCCCACCATCCTTGCTAAATATACGAATGTGAAGATAAAGATCCAGACAACGTCAAGGAAGTGCCAGTACAGCCCGATGATGAACGTCTTACGTGCCGTAACAGGAGTTAATCCTCTTCTGAAAATCTGAATAATGACCATTGTAGCCCAGCCAATACCCATACTTACGTGAAGTCCGTGGGTACCGAGCAGAACGAAGAAGCTGGATAAAAACGCACTCGTCTGCATGGTAGCACCTTCATGTACATAATGGATAAACTCATTAATCTCCATTCCTACAAAGCCTGCGCCAAGCAGAAGGGTAATGATTAACCATGTTAACAAACCATTACGGCTGTGGCGGCGCATTTCATGGATCGCAAGGCCACAGGTAAAGCTTGATGTCAATAGTAGAAGGGTTTCGACCATAATCCCTTTTATTTCAAATAAATCATGTGGAGTAGGACCTCCAGCATAACGGGCTTTCAGTACAGAATACGTTGCAAAAAGGGTAGCGAACAGGACGATTTCAGCGCCAAGGAAAATCCAAAATCCCAGGATGTTCATACGGTTCTGCTCGGTTTGGTATTCGAGCGGCAAGGAAGTATTCACATTAGCCGACATGATTATTCACCCCTTTTTTAATTTTACGCCAAGTGCTTTCTGTTTTCTTAATTTCATCGATGTGAACATGGTAGCCGTCATTATAATCAAATGAGCGGTAGATCAATCCAGCTAGAATACCGACTGCAGCAATAAGGGCAGCCAATTTCCATTCGAAAACAAGGAAGAAGCCGGCAACACCTATCACGGATGCCATTATGATTGGCTGGCCGGAGTTGCTAGGCATGTGGATTTCTTCAAGTTCATCTTCGTTCAAATCAAGGCTTTCTTTATTTTTCTTCATGTGCCAGAAAGGATCAAGTGATTTAACCTCTGGTATTTTAGCAAAATTGTAATGCTGAACTGGCGATGCAGTCATCCACTCAAGTGTTCTTGCGTTCCAAGGATCGTTTCCAATATTTCTTTCTGCATATCGTGCACTCCAGTAAATGTTATAGCAAAGGGCACCGAAGCCGATCGCCAAAATAAACGCACCGATTCCAGAAACCAGGAATAATGGAGAGAAGCCTGATTCAGCTGAATAAGTGTAAGAACGTCTAACCGCACCTTTTAAGCCAAGGAAGAACATCGGCATAAAGGTTAAGTTAAATCCGATCACAAAGAACCAGAAATGGATCTTACCAATTTTCTCGTTCAGCATATGGCCAACATTTTTGGCCACCAGTAATAAAGTCCTGCGAATACCGCGAAAACAACACCAGGAATCAATACATAGTGGAAGTGGGCTACTAGGAAAAGAGTGTTATGGTACTGGTAATCAGCTGCGCCCATTGCAAGCATAACACCTGTAACACCACCGATAACAAAATTCGGTACAAAGGCAAGTGCCCAAAGCATGGCAGTTGTAAATTGAATGCGTCCTTTACGCATCGTAAACAGCCAGTTAAACATTTTAACACCTGTTGGAATCGCAATCATCATTGTTGTAATCGAGAAGATGGAATTGACTGCCGGTCCTGCACCCATTGTAAAGAAATGGTGGACCCAAACAAGCATACTAAGAATCGCAATACCTACAATGGAACCGACCATTGACTTATAACCAAATAGTGATTTTCTTGAGAAGGTAGCAATAACCTCTGAGAACATACCGAAAGCAGGAAGAACAACGATATATACCTCAGGATGTCCCCATAGCCAGAACAAGTTTACCCACATCATATCCATACCGCCGCCACTTAACGTAAAGAAGTGCGTTCCGAAGATACGGTCAAATGTCATCAGTGCAAGTGCTACCGTAAAGATTGGGAATGCCGCAACGATGATGACAGATGTAATTAACGAAGTCCAAGTGAACATTGGCATTTTCATTAGTGTCATACCTTTTGCGCGCATTTTTAAAACCGTAACGATAAAGTTAATCCCGGTCATTAAGGTACCGATACCGGCAATCTGAATCGCAACAGCGTAATAGTTGTTTCCGATGCCCGGGCTGAATTCTTTCCCGGCAAGAGGGAAGTAAGCTGTCCAGCCCGCATCAGGCGAACCGCCGATAACAAACGAAATATTAAACAGCATCGCACCTACGAAGAACAGCCAGAAGCTGAGTGCATTCAGCTGTGGAAACGCAACGTCACGTGCACCAATTTGAAGCGGAATGACGACGTTCATTAAACCAATCAGGAATGGCATTGCCATGAAAAGAATCATGATGACACCGTGAGTGGTGAAAATCTCATTATAGTGCTGTGCATTTAAAAATTTCTCTTCAGGTGTTAGTGTCTGCACCTTCATGAGGATACCGTCCATGCCGCCACGGAAAAACATTAGGACACCGGCAAGGATATACATTATCCCAATTCGCTTATGGTCAACCGTTGTCAGCCATTCACGCCACAGCCAGGTCCATTTTTTGAAATAGGATAACCCTGCGACAATTCCGAGCATTGTAAGGGAAATGGCGATTTGTGAACCGATGATTAACGGGTCACCGCCAATTAAAATTTCATTCCATTTAATGCCCATCGTGCCCACCTCCATCTTTATTGCCATCCATATTCATAGAATCATCCATCTTCATGGAATCGTCCATCTTCATTGAATCATGGCTTTGGTCTTTTTCTTTATATTTGAAAATATGTCCCTGGTATCCATGCACTTTGTACATTTCAGGGAATGTATAAGTCTTGGAGTTCATATCTGCATGATTAATCCAGACAAGATGATCGCCGTTAAATGTCAATCTTCCAAGATGTGTTGGTTTAAGCAAGTTAATGTATTTCTTTTCTGTCAGCTTAGGAGCCGTTCTCTTCACATCTTTAACCCATTTTTCAAAGGCTTGAGGAGATTTTGATTCTACTTCAAACTCCATATCGGCATAGCCCTTACCGTTAAAGTTTGTATTTCTTCCTAAGTATGAGCCTGGTTTGTCAGCAACCAGATAAAGTTGTGTTTCCATTTTACTCATCGTGTATTTCTGTCCGCCTAAGGCAGGAACCCAGAAGGATTGCATCGTTCCGGCAGATGTCAGCTTGAACTTAACAGGGGTGCCTGCAGGAATGTTAACATAATTGACTGTTTCAATTCCTTGTTCAGGGTAGCTGAAAATCCATTTCCAGTCTGCAGAGGTAACATTAATCGTAATTGGTTTTTTATTTTCGTAGCCCTTAGGCACTTTTTCAAGATTATAAATCGATTTGACGGTAGGAATAGTCAGTGCAATAACGATGATAATAGGGATAACAGTCCAAATAATTTCAAGTGCAGTGCTGCCATGTTCTTCTGGCGGCTCATAGTCCTTGTTTTCTGGTCTTTCCCGGTATTTCCAGACAATGTAACCAAAAAGGCCGAATACAACGACAACAACTAGCGCCATTAAAACAAGCGACCAGTTAATTAAACCAAGAATTTCTCTTGCGGCAGGTCCCTGAGGCTCGAAAACGACCATATTTGTATCACAGCCGCTCAACAATAGCATAGGTACCAGCGCCATGAACGAAATCCAAAATCCTTTCTTCGATTTCATTCCTTCAGCTCCTCTCAAAAATAAAGAATTATATGATTATTCTAAAATAGTTGTGAAAGTGTTCACAATCGAAATCGGATTAGTGGACCAACAATCGAGGTTAACACTACGTGTATGATGATAACATGAAATCTTGAATATAAATGTGACAAATTTAGTAAGGATATTTCATCCTTTTAAGTAGTTACAATGGAAAATGAAGTCTTTTTTCTTGACAAAATTATTTGAAATGTTCTTTCACAAAAACATTTTGGGCAAGCATGACTTTCGTTTTTCTATACAAAATATGACATAATGAAGGTAGACTAAAAACAAGATAGGAGGTTTACATGATGAAATGTAAAATTAACCGCAATGCTGCCAAGGTTTTAAAAGAGATGCTGTCTAAGCCAGAAGCGGAAGGAAAGATGGTCCGTGTAATCATAACCCATATGCACGGAGACCATGCTCATTATGAAGTTAAATTAGATACTCCAAAAGAGCATGATGAAGTCGTCAAGACAGATAAGGGCATTGATATCCTTCTCGATAAACGTGAAGAGTTTTTGGATGGGGTCTGGCTTCAGTATTTTTACGTCCCTCGCGAAGAGTTTGTCATAACTAACCCTTCAAAGGCACATACACATCGTCATTAAAAAGAGCCGGAAAGTTTCCGGCTTTTCATATGTAATTACGAAATGGATGTTTACGATTACACTTAATGGTTATTTTAATAAAGAAAAAAAGACTAAGCTCTCAGTCTCAGTCTACCTTACAATTTAATCTGCCGGCCACTATAAGATGAATGGTCTTTTTTTAAGTAAGATCCTGTAATTACATATAAGACAAGAAGGAATACCATCCCAGCAAGATTCGGTATAGTAAGATTTAAGCGGTGAAAAATTTGTTCATAATGGTTAATTGGGGTTATGTATGCAGCAAGAGAGATTGAAGCTAAAAGCCCGATAGCAGGCAATGCAATCAAGGATTTTTTCACCTTTCGTGAAAGAGAAAAGGTGTAGTAATAAATGGCGCTCATAGCCCATAATACAGCTGCCAGCCAGGCATGTGAGAGCCGGATATAAAACTTGGTCTTCAAATAAGTTGTGATCAGTATAGTAATGATGATAACAGCGATAAATGGTGCGAGCCGTGCGAATTTTAGAATGTTATCAAGTCTGTGCTTTTCATTAATCTCATTTACATTAGCGTGCTGGTGCAGGTTCTTTTTTGTTAGAAACAGAACAGCACAACAAACAAGGCCTGCTGAAAGAAGAAAATAAGACATTTTCACATTTCCTTTCTATGCATTTAAAATAATAATTCTATGTCTAAGGAAAAACTCCTGCTTTATTACAACGATGACTTAACACAAAAGGGGATTACAAAATTGGAAAATTACTTGAACGATTTGGATATAAAATTGATTGCACTGGATATGGACGGGACGCTTTTGAATGAAAAAGGGGAAATTTCAGAGGAGAACCGCAAGGCGATAGCGGAAGCGCAGCAAAGAGGAATTTATGTCGTATTAAGTACGGGAAGATCGATTGCTACCTCCCGTGAGCATGCAGAATCTCTACAGCTTTCTTCTTTTTTAGTCACAGTTAATGGAAGTGAAATTTGGGACGCGAAGGGTGAATTAGTTGAAAGAAATATTGTGAAATCGGATTCGGTAAAGTGGATGTGGGAGCTGTCACAAAAGCACGGCACTAAGTTTTGGGCAACTGCTATTGATAATGTCTGGGATGAAAAGATGCCGGAAGATATCCTCTCAACTGAGTGGCTTAAATTTGGATTTGTTGCTGAAGACGATAGGATAAGGGAAGAGATATTAAAGGAGCTTCAAGAAAGAAGCGAGTTTGAAATCAGCAATTCCAGCCCTATTAATATTGAAGTCAATGCACTTGGAATTAATAAAGCAAAAGGACTAAAGACTGTATGCGAGAAACTTGGAATTGAATTAAAGAATGTCATGGCAGTTGGTGACAGTCTGAACGATATCGCCATGATCACAGAGGCAGGGCTTGGAGTTGCAATGGGCAATGCACAGCAGACCGTCAAGGACGCAGCAAACTGGGTAACTGCTACAAATAATGAAAATGGTGTTGCACATGCAATCAAAAAATTAGTGTTAAAGGAAGAATAAAAATCGATGCTCTTCATGTAAATGAAGGGCTTTTTCAATTTCAAGT
The DNA here is from genome assembly GCF_030915465.1 of Neobacillus sp. PS3-34. GTDB lineage: Bacteria > Bacillota > Bacilli > Bacillales > Cytobacillaceae > Neobacillus_A. The sequence goes on along the minus strand of NZ_CP133267.1, from coordinate 239,490 downwards.
TCATTTTATAAAACTTTTTATTGACCTACATGTATATACAAGTTATTATATCACTATAACTTGTATATACATGATAAAAATGAAAGCGTTATTTTTGAAAGCTTAAGAGAGAAAATTTTTTGAAAATAAATGAAAACCTTTTCTTTCCCAAGCTTACGAAGGGCATCCAAGGGTAAACGTAAATGAAAGTTATTTCTTTCATATAATTGTTCACTTTTAGGCTGCGAAGGCTTTTAATTCCAAGGGGGTTTGTAAAATGGATTTGCGTCAACAGGCAGGACAAATTCTTGAAGCAATTGGCGGCAAGGAAAACATCTCGGCTGCCACACATTGTGTAACTCGGCTGCGGTTTGCTTTAAAGGATGAAGAGAAAGTCAACACAGAACAACTGGAGAATATAGACGTTGTAAAGGGCTCATTTTCCACAAATGGACAATATCAGGTGGTAATTGGACAGGGAACGGTGGACAAGGTATATAACGAATTGACGGATATCGCAGGCCTTGGGCATGCGACGAAGGATGATGTCAAAACAGCTTCTGAGGAAAAACTAAATCCTTTGCAGCGTGCGATTAAAACATTAGCAGACATCTTTTTCCCTATCCTGCCGGCAATTGTTACGGCTGGTCTGCTTATGGGAATCAACAATATTCTGACAGGGCCAGGGATTTTTTATAAACAGCCATTTATTGAAGTACATCCTTCTTGGGCTGATTTTGCGGGCATGATCAACCTGATTGCGAACACTGCGTTTGTGTTCCTGCCTGGTTTGATTGGCTGGTCAGCAGTTAAAAAGTTCGGCGGGAATCCGCTGCTTGGTATCGTACTCGGATTAATGCTCGTTCATCCAGATCTTCTGAATGCATGGGGTTATGGTGAGGCCTTAAAAGCAGGAAAGATTCCACATTGGAATATCTTTGGACTGCAAATACAAAAAATAGGTTACCAAGGCCAGGTATTGCCAGTATTACTTGCTTCTTATGTTTTATCAAAGATTGAAATTTTCTTGCGTAAAAAAATACCTGATGCATTCCAGTTATTGCTTGTAGCACCAATTGCACTTTTAGTTACTGGCTTTTTATCTTTTATCGTTATTGGACCGATTACGTTTGCAATCGGAAATGCACTTACAAGCGGTTTAACTTCTATTTTTGATACATTCCCAGCGCTTGGCGGTTTAATTTACGGTGGATTATACGGTCTGCTTGTTGTAACAGGCATGCACCACACCTTCCTTGCTGTCGATATTCAGCTGATCGGCAGCACAGGAAGCACGTTCCTATGGCCAATGCTGGCATTATCGAATATCGCTCAGGGTTCAGCTGCGTTTGCGATGATGTTTGCATCGAAGGATGAAAAGCTAAAAGGTTTATCTATGACCTCTGCAATTTCAGCATGGCTTGGGATTACAGAACCGGCAATGTTCGGGGTCAACCTGAGATTCAGATACCCATTTATTTCGGCATTAGTGGGATCCGCTATCGCGGGCTTATTCATCACAATCAACCATGTTCGTGCTACCTCGATTGGTGTTGGCGGCCTGCCAGGATTTCTGTCGATCTTCCCGAATAAATGGGGCGTCTTCTTTATCGGAATGGCAATCGTACTAGTGGTGCCTTTTGTTTCAACATACTTAATCGCACTTAGAAAACGTAAATAAATATACTAAGAACTCTAGCAGCCATGTAGATTTACTGGTTGCTATTGTTCTAGAAAAAGGAACTGGTGGTGCAGCTTATGAATCAGCCATGGTGGAAAAAAGCAGTGGTTTATCAAATTTATCCCAAAAGTTTTCGTGATACGACGGGGAATGGTTTAGGAGATATAAATGGCATTATTGAAAAGCTCGATTATTTAAAAAAACTCGGAGTCGACGTCATTTGGTTAACGCCAATTTATGATTCCCCGCAGCGTGATAATGGCTATGATATCAGCGATTATTATCACATTTTTGAAGAATACGGGACGATGGAGGATTTCGATCTTCTTTTAAAAGAAGCCCATGACCGTGGAATTAAAATATTGATGGATATTGTGGTGAATCACACTTCTACAGACCATAAATGGTTCAAGGAATCAATGTCCTCAAAAGATAATAAATTCCGCGACTATTATATTTGGAAGGACAAGCCTACAAATTGGGATTCCAAATTTGGCGGTTCAGCATGGCAATTGGACGAAAAAACGGGTCAGTATTATCTCCATTTGTTTGATGTGACCCAGGCCGATTTGAACTGGGAGAACGATGAGATGCGTCAGGACATTTTTAAAATGATGCATTTTTGGCTCGAAAAAGGTGTGGATGGTTTTCGCCTTGATGTCATCAATCTCATTTCGAAGGACCAGAGCTATCCAGATGATGATGGCAGTGTAGGTTTAGGAGATGGACGCCGCTTTTATACGGATGGCCAAAAATCCATGAATATCTCCATGAAATAAATCGGGAAGTCTTTTCAAAATATGACATGATGACGGTTGGCGAAATGTCATCAACTTCGATCGAAAATTGTATTAAATACACGCAGCCGGAGCGTAAGGAATTGGACATGACGTTTAATTTTCACCATTTAAAAGTCGACTACCCGAATGGTGAAAAGTGGACAAAAGCTAAATTTGATTTCCTTGCATTAAAACGCATTTTGTCACAATGGCAAACAGAAATGCATAAGGGGGGCGGCTGGAATGCACTTTTCTGGTGCAATCATGACCAGCCACGTGCCGTTTCCAGATTTGGTGATGATGGAGTTTTTCGGGTAGAGTCTGCGAAAATGCTGGCCACAGCGATCCATATGATGCAGGGAACACCGTATGTGTACCAGGGGGAAGAAATCGGGATGACCAATCCTGGTTTTGAAAGGATTGAACAGTATCGCGATGTTGAATCACTGAATATGCATCGAATTTTACTTGAAAAGGGATTGCCTGAAAGCGAAGTAATGGATATTTTAATGCAAAAATCGCGGGATAATTCACGGACACCAATCCAGTGGGATGCAAGTGAGCATGGCGGCTTTACGAGCGGCGAACCATGGATAGGGACAGCAACCAATTACCGTGAAATCAATGCAGAGTCAGTGTTGAATGACGAAAACTCTATTTTCTATCATTATCAGAAGCTAATTCAGCTCCGCAAGGATTTTGACATTGTCACAGAAGGGGATTATCAGCTGATCCTGGAGGATGACAGAAAGATTTTTGCCTACCTAAGGAATTGGAGTGATGAAAAGCTCCTTGTTATTAACAATTTTTATGGAACGGACGCAGACTTCGTGGTACCATCTGAATTAGGACTCAATGGATTGGAAAGTGAAATATTGATTTCCAATTACGGTGATTCACCAAAGGCATTTGAAAAAATGACACTGCGTCCATATGAGTCGATTGTCTATCACTTAAGAACGAAATAATAATTAACGGATGTGGCTGCCGTGACGAATAAATATATTACGATATACAACCAAATGGTCGAAAAAATTGAGTCGGGGGATTTTGCGCCTTCGACTCTTCTTCCATCTGAACATGACTTAAAGGATATTTTTCAAACATCGAGGGAAACGATTCGCAAGGCTTTAAATCTTCTCTCGCAAAATGGCTATATTCAAAAGGTAAGAGGCAAAGGCTCTGTCGTCATCGATATTACCAAAATGAATTTGCCTGTTTCAGGTCTCGTCAGTTTTAAAGAACTTGCTGAAAAAATGGCAGGGACTCAAAAACGACAGTCCACGAGCTTTCATTGATGGAACCAGACAGAATGTTAACCTCACAATTGAACCTCCATGCCAAGGACTTGGTTTGGAAGGTGGTCCGGACAAGGGAAATCGGCGGTGAAAAGGTAATCCTTGATAAAGATTATCTCGTAAAAAACATCGTGCCCCAGCTGACCAAGGAAGTTTGCGAGGATTCGATCTATTCATATATTGAAAATACGCTTGGCCTGCAAATAAGCTTTGCAAAAAAAGAAATCCTGATCGAAGAGCCAACAGAAGAGGACCGTCTTTACCTTGATATCGAAGGCTTCCATAATGTCGTCGTGATCCGCAGCCAGGTGCATCTCGAGGATGCGTCACTGTTTCAGTACACTGAATCAAGGCATAGGCCGGATAAGTTCCGCTTTGTCGACTTTGCCAGAAGGCGGACCACATATTAAGTTAATATTTTAAAGAGGCTGCCCCATAAAGATCGACCATGGGGCAGCCTCTTTTTTTAAAGAATAATAATCATATTATGTAAACACAAACAATATTAGTCAAAAAAACTCTTTGATTTTGAAAATAATTGTTGTAATCTTATAAATATTTAGTAAAACGAAATTATGAGGAGAAGAGGCGGTTGCATGCTTGTTTTATCACTGATCAGTTCATTCTTTAATGCAGTTAACGCACTTTATGCCAAAAAAATTGTGACCGAAATGAAGGATAATAATAGTTTCATTGTTACTTCTTTTATTTACATAGCTATTTTCCTTGGGCTCACTCTTCCTTGGCTATTCTCTTTTCATGTCTCATTGGCATCCATCAGTTTGGTAGTGCTTGTCATCCTTTTGGATACACTGGCAAACGTACTATTCTTTAAGGCGATGGAAAGAATTGAGGTGTCAGTGCTCGCTGTTTATCTTGCTTTAACGCCGCTGTTTACCTTTATCCCTAATTCAATCATTTATGGTTTTCATCCACTCGTATTGTTTTCTGTTTTATTTATTGTAACTGGGGTGTATTTTTTAAATTTAAAAGGAAGAAACCCGCTGACACCATTTATGGAATTGCGGAAGCCTGGAAATTTGTTGGGGATTGCCACGGCCGTTGTTTATGGTGTAAGTATGGTTCCGACCCAGCAAATCCTGCTTCATGGTTGGGCGAATCCTGTCACACTATATTTTTTCCGGTCTTGTGGAATTGCCATCATTACCTATATCCTATACCGGCCAAGATTTGGTTTCCAAAGCTGCATTTCCATCAGGGAATGAGGGGAATTACCGTCATCATTCAATGGCTCTGCCTTTTTACCGCACTAAAATTTGCGGATGGAACTCTTGTTGTTTCACTGGCATACACATCACCACTCTTTGCTATTTTTCTTGCCTGGATTTATTTTAAGGAGAAAATCACGATGGCAAAGCTGGCAGCTTGTTTTATTACAATTGCAGGCATCATTTTTACGATATCGTAAGAAAAGGCTTAATCTCAGAAAGAGATTAAGCCTTTTTTGTAAAGATGAGCTTATTTTTAAAAAATGGATAGAGGCTTGCGGCAAGGTGAATATTCAAAAAGCTGCTGCTCGAATTCAAGTCGTTCGAAAGCAGTTCTTCTATTCGTTTTAGCCGATATGTCAATGTATTGGTATGGACATGGATTGCTTCTGCTGCTTCCTTCGCATTTTGGTTATGCTCGAGATAAGCAAACAAAGAGGGGAGAAGTTCCCCTTTGCGTGAAACATCGTATTCCATAACTGGACCAAGAACATCAAGGATAAAATCAATCAGCTCCTCCTCAGAGTTTTGCAATAAAAGCCGCTGTACACCCAGATCCTTATAGCTGACAAGCTTATTTTTTTGTCCAAACCCCTGAATAAACTGAAGGCACTTAACCGCTTCATGAAACGATTTGCTGATGTGGGTTAATCCAGATTGAATCCGGCCTATGCCGATAGAAACTGTCGTGCCCCAGCTTTTTCGGTGGACTTCTTCCTGGAAATTGGAAACCAGTTCCTTAACTTGTGTCTCTACAAACTTAGTTGACACCTTCTGCTGAAATGATAACAGCACAATAATTTGTTCGTGATGTTGTATAGCGACTCCAAGGACATGATGTTTGAGAAAAACACGATTTCCCATCTGAACAAGGTGGCGGATGATACTATTTTTGTTTGGTATATTATCAGCCTCATCCAGTTGTAAAATGAGTGCCATGTAGTATCCCTCTGAACTAAATTGCAAATGCTTCGCCTGTTGGATAATCGTTTCGTCCATATTGCCAGAATACAGAGATTCAATTAGATCTGCGTTCATCCGTTCATGTGATTCATAAATCGCACGTTCCTTTACAATCTCAAGAGAAATGACCGAACAGGCATGCTCAAGAGCCCCCATATCGACGTCACTCATTTCACCATCTGAAACGATAAGCAGCACACCTAAAAACTGAGGCTTTGTCCCAACTGGAAGAGCTGCCAGACGGAATTTTGAGCCGCCGATGTGCACTTCTGCCCTGGAACGATATATTTCTTTTTTCTCTAAAATTTCAAGGGCATAAATTCGAAGAATATTTAGTTCGCTTTCCTGGACGGGTGTATGGAAGACAGATGACACAAGCTCACCGAGATCATCAAAAAGGAGGACCTGCTGGCTAATGCTTTTATGGATATATTGAATAATGGAGTCTAGACCCTCACCGTTCAGTACCAATTCAGCAAGGCTGTTATGGATATCAACGGAACGAGAAAGCATTTCATTTTGCTTGGAAATCGTTTTATTCAAAAGCTCAAGCTGACGAATAGATTCATCTTTCTCCTTATACAAACTTGCTTTTTCCAGGGCAACGGCCGCCTGATCAGAGATTGCCATCAAGAGATTAATATCTTCAGGGAAAAACTGAAGATCAGGATTAAAGGAATCAAGCGTGATGACTCCGATGCATTCTTCTTTCAAAAAAATAGGCGCGCAGATCGAGGAGAATGGCAGTGTGGGGATGGATTCAAGCATCAGGCGCAAATTTTCTTCAGAAAGGGTGGCTGTTGCTTTTTTAACCTCTGTTCGGTTAGGGAAAATCAGGCATTTTCTCGCTTCAAAGGCAAGGCCTGTCATCGACTCTCCCGCTTTGAGCCGGACGGTGGAGAGGACGTCCGTTTTAAAATTGTTATCTGATCTTGCGACAAGGCAATCCTGTTTGGAATCATAAAGAAACAATACCCCTCCATGTGCCGCATCGATTACTGATACCGTTTGGACCATGATCGAATGAATGATTGTGTCAATGTCGAGGGAAGAATTTAGGACATTTGATACCTGTATTAAAGATTGTAATTGCCGATGGCTAAGTGCTTCCTTCATTCCTTCCAATTCCTCCTTAAATACGACTATTGTAATCTATTATAACAAAAATTTTTGTTTTTATGGATAACTCCTAATTTTTGCTAAAATCATCAATAGATATTGTCTCTTTTTGTGGTTTTTCACAAATTGTTTCAATGAAATTTTGTCTAAAAATACATAGTAAATAGGTTGATTTATTTTTATAATTATAAAAAAATTCCAAAAATTAAAAAAGGTGATGAAATGATCAATCAAAACAGATTATGGGAAAGGCTTCAGCTTTTAAGCAAAATAGGGACGACAGCGGAGGGGGGAATCACACGTCTATCTTTTTCAGAAGAAGAAAGAAAAGCTAAAAATCTGGTTTCAGCCTTTATGGAAGAAGCAGGCCTTTCGGTAAGGGAGGATGAAGCGGGCAACCTGATTGGCAGAAAAGAAGGAACGAATCTTGATGCCCCGGTAGTCTTGATGGGTTCCCACGTGGATTCCGTCTTTAATGGTGGCAATTTTGACGGACCTTTGGGCGTGCTTGCAGCGGTTGAAGTACTGCAGACCTTAAACGAGCAAGACATTCAAACAGAGCATCCAATTGAAGCAATAGCCTTTACCGATGAAGAAGGGGCGAGATTCAGTTTTGGGATGATCGGCAGCCGTGCTCTCGCAGGAACTGTCACCCAGGAGGAATTAAAAAACAAGGACAGCAATGGAGTAACTATCGCAGAAGCAATGGCCGCCCAAGGCTTGAAGCCTGATGAAATCGGAAAAGCTGCACGTAAACCTAAAGACATCAAAGCATATATAGAATTACATATTGAACAAGGAAAAATACTGGAGCAGGAAAACCTGTCCGTTGGGATTGTTACAGGAATGGCAGGTCCCCTTTGGCTTAAGTTTATTGTCGAAGGTGAGGCTGGACACGCTGGAACAACACCTATGAGGATTCGACGAGATTCCCTTACAGCGGCTGCAAGAATCATGGTTGCGATTGAGGAGGAAGCAGCGAAAACAGGAACGACCGTCGGAACCGTCGGCCAATTGAAACTTTTTCCTGGTGGGATCAATATTATCCCTGGCCGTGTGGAGTTTTCACTGGATTTAAGGGATATCGATGAACATGTCCGTAATCAAGTAGAACAGTACATTCGTGAAAGAGCGGAGGAAATATGCGAGAACCAGAATGTAATACTTACGATTGAAGAGCTGCAGAGAATCGCGCCAGTACCATGCGCCCAAATGATTCAGGATGCAGCAGGGGAGGCTTGCAGGAAATCCGGTGTACAAGCATTCTCTCTTTCTAGCGGGGCTGGGCATGATGGCATGCAATTTAGCGATTTATGTCCAATAGGAATGCTGTTCGTCCGCTCGAAGGACGGCGTCAGCCATGATCCTGCAGAATGGAGCTCCAAGGAGGACTGTGCTGACGGTGCGAATGTTCTCTGTCATACGGTGTTATCACTAGCTGTACAAAAAGTGGATGTACCAAACTAATACAAATGGAGGTGGGGAAGATGGCAGTTAACAATCCAACATTCAATCTGGATCACCTGGCAAACGAAGTGAAAAGTGATGTCATTGCTTGGAGAAGACATCTGCATCAACATCCTGAATTATCATTTCAGGAAGAAAAAACCGCTCAATATGTATACGAGACATTGGTATCCTTTGGCAATATGGAAATTTCCAGGCCGACTAAAACAAGCGTGCTTGCTCGGCTGATTGGCCCCAACGAAGGAAGGGTGCTTGCCATACGTGCTGATATGGATGCACTTCCAATCCAGGAAGAAACCTCGTACGAATTTGCTTCAGCCAATCCAGGAGTGATGCATGCCTGCGGGCATGATGGACATACGGCAATGCTTTTAGGAACAGCCAAGGTTCTGTCAGGCTTAAAGGAAGAAATTAAAGGCGAAGTCCGTTTTATCTTTCAGCATGCTGAGGAATTATTTCCAGGAGGGGCACAAGAGCTTGTCGAAGCCGGTGTGATGGACGGAGTCGATAATGTGATTGGAATCCATTTATTGTCCCATCTGGAGGTAGGGAAGGTGGGAGTTGCCTATGGGCCAATGATGGCATCGCCTGATACATTCCATATTACCGTTAAAGGAAAAGGCGGCCATGCAGCATATCCCCATCAGACTGTCGATTCGATTGCTATTGCAGCTCAGGTAGTGACCAATTTGCAGCATATTGTTTCGAGAAATACCGATCCCATTGATAATCTGGTTGTTTCCGTTACACAATTTGCAGGGGGGACGGCTCATAATATTATTCCAGGTTCAGTCGAGCTTTGCGGAACAGTTAGAAGCTTTGATCCAAGCCTTCGTCAGTCCATGCCAGGAAAAATGGAAAGGATTATTAAAGGGATTACCGATGCACATGATGCTTCCTATGAATTTAGATATGAGTTTGGCTACCGGCAGGTCATAAATGACCATGAAGTAACAAAGGTCATTGAGGAAACAGTAAGGGAGGTTTACGGGGAAGATGCGCTTCAATTGATGAGGCCAACTATGGGAGGCGAGGATTTCTCAGCTTATCAGCAAGTTTCGCCAGGTGTTTTCTTCAATGTCGGAGCAGGAAACGTAGAGGAGGGAATCACCTATCCACACCACCATTCTCATTTTGCGATTGATGAACGCGCCCTCGATATCGGGGTAAAATTATTTCTCCATGCTTCATTTAAAATTTTAAAATAAAAAAATTAAAGGAGGCAAGTGACATGAAATTACAGTATTTTCTCGCATTAATCCCGTTTATAGGTCTTCTGGGGGGAATCCAGTTTGCCAATAAGGTGACCCCATATGTGGCAGGAATGCCATTTATCCTATTTTACATTGTATTATGGGTGGTTTTAACATCATTTATTATGTTGGCCATTTACAAAATGGACCCGGCAAACCGTGAGGAGGGAATCGAATGAATTCAGCACTTTTAATCATTTTCGGATTTTTAATATTATCGATTTTCCTTGGAATTCGTGCAAGAAAAGGCAAAGACATGGACCTTGAACAATGGACTGTCGGCAGCAGCGGATTTGGAACCATTTTTGTATTCCTACTGATGGCTGGAGAAATTTATACGACTTTCACTTTCCTGGGGGGAAGCGGATGGGCTTATGGAAAAGGCGGCCTACCTTTTACATCCTTGCTTACGGCTGTCTAGCCTATATAATGTCCTACTGGCTGCTTCCCGCTATTTGGAAGTATTCAAAAGAAAACAAATTACTGTCACAATCAGATTTTTTTGTCAGCAAATATAAAAGCCCTTATCTTGGTGTTTTAGTTTCTGTAGTAGGTGTAATTGCATTGATTCCCTATCTTGTCCTGCAATTGAAGGGCTTGGGCATTATTGTTTCCGAGGCTTCCTATGGAACAATTTCTCCATCCGTAGCGGTATGGATTGGTGCCATTTCAGTTACTGTTTATGTGATGATTTCAGGCATCCACGGCTCTGCCTGGACTGCCGTTATAAAAGACATTATGATTTTAGGTATTGTGCTGTTTCTTGGTATTTACCTTCCATTCCATTACTATGGAGGATTTCAGCCAATGTTTGAAGCGATTGACCAGGCAAAGCCGGGCTTCGTTACACTGCCGGACAGCGGCATTAGTGTTTCATGGTTCGTTTCAACCGTGCTGTTGACTGCACTTGGATTTTATATGTCGCCTCATACATTCGGCTCAATTTATTCCGCACAGAATGCAAAGGTCTTCCGAAAAAATACGATAATTATGCCATTGTACCAGCTCGTACTGCTGTTTGTTTTCTTTGTAGGGTTCGCCGCGATTTTACAAGTAAAAGGGCTGGAAGGTCCGGCTGGTGACCTTGCATTATTGCGCTTATCTATTCAGACCTTTGATCCATGGCTTGTTGGCCTGATCGGTGCAGCTGGGCTGTTAACTGCGATTGTCCCAGGTTCCATGATTCTAATGGCTGCCGCAACGCTGATGGCAAAGAATATTTATAAAGTATTTGTTCCAAAATCAACGGACCAACAGGTTTCTAGGCTCGCAAAGAACCTCGTTCCAGTTGTTGCTCTTGCTGCCTTATTTTTCACATTCCAGGGAGGTAACACAATCGTAACACTGCTACTAATGGGATATAGTCTCGTGACGCAGCTGTTTCCGGCACTTGTTTCAAGTTTATTCAAAAACAATATCGTTACGAAATACGGAGCGTTTGCAGGTATCTTGGCCGGTGTACTAACAGTTGCATATATTACCATTAATCAGACGACTATCGGTGTTTTATTTCCTTCATTGCCACAATCCGTTAAGGATCTGAATGTAGGGGTAATCGCTTTAATCATTAATGTAGTAGTCACTTTTGGTGTCAGCCTCGCAACAAAGTCTGTTGCTGTTAAAAGAGATACTACTGAGAATATTGCATAAGGCAAAAATGGTGTTAAAAAAAATGACGTATGCTGAGCATACGTCATTTTATTTGGATATTTGGTGTTAAGTTCTTGTGGTTGCATTTTTCATCATTGACCTATTTAGGACAAAATCTCCCTTGCTAATCAGGAAAATGTCATTCATAAGCCTTCTTGTGGACAAAAGCTGGCCAGGGAAAGGAAAAAACGGTCTTCAATAAGAGCTATGAAGACCAAACCACCCTGGGCTACCGGTGGAAATGGTCTTCATAAGAGCTATGAAGACCAAACCACCCCGGGTTACCGATGAAAGTGGTCTTCATAAGAGCTATGAAGACCAAGCCTCCCTAGATTACCGTTGGAACTGGTCTTCATAAGAGCTATGAGGACCAAACCACCCCAGGTTACCGAAGAAAATGTCCTTCATAAGAGCCATAAAGGGAAAAGTCCCCTGGTTAAAGAGAAAAATCCAACAACGCATTCAGCATAATACAAAGTGACCCGTTTTCCCTTAGAGGGCTAGGAGTCGCTGTACTAAGAGCGACCCCATTCCAACTGCGCTAAGCAAGCAGGCCATTGCCCTTTACTGCCCTCGTATTTTCTTTACGACACCGTCGATCGTTTTTCCGAGGTCCTGCATGCCTTTATTTAAGTCCTTTTTCCATTTTGGAGCTTCTTCCTTCAGCTTTTTGCCGATTACTCTGGCATTATCATTAAATTCTTTTCTTAATTTTTCCGCTTGTTCGCGAATGGCTTTTTTTGCTTCTTCTGTGGTTTTCCCTTTATTGGCTAACTGGGTATTCACAGAATCCACTTCAAAATGTTCCTTTTTCAAATTTGGTAATGATTCCTCCATGATGGCCCTGAATATAGGAACGACATTTCCTGAACTGTTATTCGGCAGGTAATGCTCACGGTCAGTTTGGTCAAAACCAATCCAGATGGCTCCGACCAGATTTGGGGTATAGCCGACCATCCACTGATCCTTCGTTCCATTGATATCCGTATATGGAAGCTGAGTGGACCCTGTTTTACCCGCTATCTCATAGCCTTTAATATGAGCCCTTCTACCGGTACCGCTCTCCACAACATTCAAAAGCATTGATGTCATTTCATTTGCCACTGCTTTCGAGGTTACCTTTGTTGTTTCCTGCTCATGTTCGGCAATCGTATCTCCAGTCGGGCCGACAATCTTTGTAATTAAGTGGCTGTCGTTGCGTTCTCCGCCGTTCGGGAAGGTGGTGAATGCATCAGCCAATTGAAGAGGGGAGATGCCGGTATGCATACCGCCCAATGCAATCGCAAGGTTTCGGTCTTCTTTTTCAACAGGTATACCAAATTTCTTAAGAGATTCGAGTCCTTTATCAATTCCAATTTTATTAAGCAGCCAGACCGCAGGGATGTTCAAGGACTTTTCCACTGCTTCATACATGGGAACCTCGCCCTGGGTCGTTCTTGAGAAATTTTCAGGTTTATAATTTCCAAAAGAAATCGGCTTGTCGACAAGATCGGAGGTAGCGTCATAGCCTTCCTCAAGTGCAGGTGTGTAAACGGCAAGCGGCTTCATCGTCGAACCAGGCTGTGCCTTCAGATGCGTTGCCCTGTTAAAACCTCTGAAAACATGCTCACCACGACCGCCCACCAAAGCGCGGACGCCTCCGGATGCAGGGTCCATTAAAACTGATCCGCTTTGTACCAGTGACCCATTCGGACCATGCGGGAATATCCAATTCTTTTTATAAACCTTTTCAAGTCCTGACTGGAGGTTCTGGTCCATTTCAGTATAGATACGGTAACCACGTGTGAAGATTTCCTCCTGTGTCAAGCCGTAGCGTGAAATGGCCTCATCAAGCACCGCGTCCACATAATATGGATAATGCCTTTCTGCTCTTGTTCCGCCGCCGTCACGCAGGCGGATCTTTTCGTGTTTCGCTTCCTTATACTGTGAAGCAGTAATATAACCTAGTTCTTTCATTTTTCCTAAAACTACGTTGCGCCGTTTAATTGCCCGGTCGTAATAGTTGTAGGGATCAAGCGCGGTAGGTGCCTGGACAAGGCCTGCCAGAAGGGCTGCTTCACTGATTGATACATCCTTAATATTTTTTGCAAAATACTTTTGGGATGCCTGCCCGATACCCCAGGCTCCGCTTCCGAAATACACCTGGTTTAAATACATTTGTAAAATTTCTTCTTTTGAATATACCTTTTCGATTTTAACGGCAAGGAAGAGCTCCTCTGCCTTCCGTTTATACGTCCGCTGTGGAGAGAGGAGGGCGTTTTTAGTCAGCTGCTGTGTTAGCGTACTACCGCCGCCTGTAACCCTGCCGGCAAAAATATTGCCAAAAAGGCCCGGGCAATGCCCTTAATATCAAATCCATGATGCTGGTAGAATCGTTCATCCTCAATGGATACAACCGCATTCGGCACATATTTGGGAACGTCACTGAGCGAAACCCCCTTTAAACGGTTCGGCTGCAGTTCGCTGGCGGTTTCGCCATCCTTATCATATATAACTGTGGATTGACCTAAGCCCTCCTTAAGTGACTGGACATTTGTCCTGCTCGCCAGCCACGTAAAATAAAGAATCGTCAATAAAATAACCGTAAGTAATAGCAGCAGTAATATTTGAGTGAGATGCCTTCTCTTCCAAAATCGAATAATGGCATCGCGTATTGGCTTTAATTTTTCCATGTAAATCCCCTTACTTTTGCCGCATGTGAGGAGCGGCAGTTTTAAAAAAGTGTTATTGCGTTATATTATAAGGATTTTTATGAAAAAAAGACAATGGAACGGTGAAGGTGTGTATTTACATTGTAAAATAGTGCGAAAAAATATTCTCTGATAGGACAAAGGCGGACAATCACACGATTAACGAGCATATGCTAGTAAAAAGGGAATTATTTAGCAAAGGGTGATTAAGATGATTAACTGGAGAGTGCGTTTCCGCAATGGGGGATGGGTTCTGGCATTTCTGTCTCAGCTCATGATTGTTTTGCAGCTTGCGCTGACGGCATTGCATACTTTAGGTGTTATACATTTTCAATTAACAGATGCGGTGAAGGAATGGGTACTGTCCTTTGCAAACGCAGTGTTAGTATTGATGTCCATGTTTGGAATAGTCCAGGATCCTACGACAAAAGGTTTAAGTGACAGTGCTCGGGCTTTAAAGTACGATGAACCCCAATAATCGAAAAGAAACAAAGAGCGTCGGCATATTGTCCGATGCTCTCTGTTTTTTATGAAAGTACTTTTTCCCTTAACACAAATTGTTCGACGACTTTGGCAACGCCGTCATTCATATTCGTATCGGTTATATAGTCCGCTTTTGCCTTAATATCAGCAGGGGCATTACCCATAGCGACGCCAAGGCCTGCAAACTCAATCATAGCCAAATCGTTATAGCTGTCACCGATGGCAATGACTTCCTCGCGCTTAATCCCAAGCTGGCGGATTAAATGGTCAAGGCTTGTTGCCTTAGTGACACCGTCATTTGTAAATTCAAGAAAGAAGGGCTTTGAGCGCATCACACTTAATTCACCCTCTAATTCTTTCTGCAGCTTTTTTTCCACTTCAGCTAATTTTCCTGGCTCGGCAAGCATTAATGCTTTTACAACCGGTTCTGTAACTGCTTCTTTAAAGCTGTCAACAAGCTTGATCTCCATACCTGTCAGCTCGCCTTCGATGTCAGTGAAAGGATTTGCTGTTTCAGCAATGATTTCACTCCCGATATAGGTGTGGATTAAAACTTCTTCACGGCTGCTGAGGTCATATAATTCATGTACAGTCCTAGGAGCCAGAGTGCTGCTGAATATTTCTTCATCAGTACTGCAATCGATGATTTTCGCCCCGTTAAAAGATAATATAAAACTTCCAAATTCTTTTAGACGCAATTCCTTTGCGATATCCTGCATTCCAAAAGTAGGGCTGCCAGAGGCAAGCACCACTTTAACGCCGGATTCCTGTGCAGCGAATAACGTTAATTTTGTTTTAGCGGAGATGGTTTGGTCATCTTGAAGAAGTGTATCGTCCAGGTCTAGTACGACCATTTTATAAGTCATTTGCAAAAATCCCTTTCTAAACTAATTCTCAATTTATCATCCTAATATAATGGCAAAAAAAATACAACCCATTAAAGGCTGTTTTAAAAATCGATAAATAATATATGAAAATGAGCAATAAGGAGCTCAAGAAGTGAATAAGGGCAGAGGGCGATGGATAATTTTGATCATTGGAGGCATTTTAAAATCCTCCTGTGCTTGCTTTAAAAACATGTACATAGCTTTACCGGCACCAGAGTTTGCGGAATGAATGGTAATACGGTCTGCAAACAGCTGTTGTTCCACCATCATGTGGACAAGTAATAAGCCATTCCGAGTTTTGCTCACAAGATCATGATCCAATGAGAGGTGATCAATGGAGAAATTTCTTAACAGATGGATACATTCATCTATATCTTCAGCTAATACATAGCCAATTGGGCAGGTGCGAAAATCGTCCATAAATACAGATATTTTCATATTACCCCCTTCTCGTTGGGATGACGTACTTCTAGTGTAACATATCTGGTTTACTAGAAGGGGACTTTACACTATTAAAATATTGGGAAAATTTCCCCTTCTTACATAAAGTGCGATCATTCTGATAGGACAAATTGGGTGACTCGATGAATACTTAGAGTCACCCTTTGACTGAATTAATCAGAATCCAAATCACCAAAGGAACCGAAGAATTCGTAATGAATATCCTCCGCCGGGACTCCCCATTCTATTAAAAATTTATTAACTGCTTTCATAAACGGCTCCGGACCACAGAAATAAAATTGGGCGTTATTTGATTGAATTGTTTGCTGAAGCCAGTCCAATGTTATATAGCCATCTTTATCATAATTTTTAGCGGCTTTGTCTTCCTCAGTAGGCTGCTGATATATGACATAGGATTTCACATTTTTATGCTGGTCGGCCAACTCGCGGACATGTTCCTTGAATGCATGTACCTTGCCGTTCATGGATGCATGGATGAAGACAACCTGCCGATCGGGCTGTTCCGCGGCAATTGTATTTAACATACTCAGCATGGGTGTCAGGCCGACGCCTCCGCTTAATAAAACGACTGGACGTGTACTTTCCATGTCCAGGTAAAAGTCTCCAGCCGGTGAGGTAATCGGCAGAGTGTCACCTTCATTTAGAAGCTTGTGCAGATCGGTGGATACCACGCCAGGCGGATAACCTTCCTCCAAAGCATCTTCACGTTTCACGCTAATACGGTAATAATCATTGCCTGGCTTGTCAGACAAACTATACTGGCGGAGATGCGTAAATTCTTCTTCCTCAATATCAAGTTTTATAGTTATATACTGGCCGGGAATAAATCGAGGCAGACTGCTGCCATCTTTCGGTTTTAAATAGAAAGAAGTGATAACATCGCTTTCAGGTATTTTATTAGAAACCACAAAGTCCTTGAAACCAGCCCATCCTCCAGGCTCGCTTGCTGCCACCTTGTACAGCTTGTCTTCCATCCTGATAAAGACATCGGAAATAATAGAATAAGCATCCGCCCACGCATCGAGTATTTCATCCGTTGCAGCATCTTCAAGCGTCTCCTTAATCGCTCCAAGCAAATTTTCCCCAACGATAGGATATTGCTCTGGTTTTATTTGCAGGCTTCTGTGCTTTTGGCCAATCCGTTCCAAAACAGGCATAATCGCACTCATATCTTCAATATTTGCAGCCGCACCATATACCGCATTTGCAAGCGCCTTTGGTTGATGCCCGGTTTTTTGGTGGGTCATATTAAAAATATTCTTGAGTTCGGGATGGTTTTCAAAAAGTCGCTGGTAAAACCGTTTTGTGATCGCCTCGCCATGCTCCTGTACAATAGGAAGCGTGGCTTTTACGATCTCAAGTTTTTTCGGATCCAGTTTCTTAACCATCTTAACAACATCTTCCCAGACATATTTGCGTGATTCTGCGTTTTGGTTTTCCATAAATGGTTTTCCTCCATCCTTTATTTCACTAAATAATAAGCTAAGATAATTTACCCTTTTTGTTTTGTTTCATTCATAGTTTTTTTTCTTTTCAGTTGCAAAGGAAAAACAAATCATATGAATCAAATAAATAGTCCAAGTAAAAAGTGAAAATGCATATCATTAGCTGGAAAGTAAATTAGTAGAGCAAGTGAGTTAGTTGTGGTATAAATAGATAATTAAAGGGAAAAATCAGTTTGCTATTTTGAAAAAAAGAAATCTTCATTTTGGCGAGCTCGAATTTTTTAATAAGGGAAAAAAATAGATAATGAAGGATTTTGGGGAAGAAGGAAGAGAAAATGAGCTTTAAGAAAAAGCAATTAACGGGTTTCGGCATCATTTTATTATTAATGATCGTTTTGATAACAGGTATATTTTTTATGATTAATAATATGAAAAACAATATGCTGGAAATTGTGGAGGACCGGTATTATAAGGTCAATCTCGTTACGGAAATGAGGCAATTATTTTTCCAGTCTGACCGTGAATTGCTTAATAGTGTTTACGAGAAGGATAAAACACAAGTAAATGACAGCCTGGAACAATTGAAGCAAAATCATGACCTTATTCAAAAGGACCTGTACACACTCTCTGGCATTCTTAATCATAAACAATCATATATCTATTTAAATGAAATTGAAGAAAATTACAAAGCGTATATTAATATTGAAAATAAAATCACAGAGAAAGTAAGAGATGGCAAATTAAATGAGATTCAACCGCTTTTAACCGAACAGAAAGTTAATCGTACCTTGGTTATAAGAAATATGAACGATTTTAAGGCTTATCAGGAATCATTGATGAAGTCCACCTTAAAATCGGCAAAAAGTACATATCAAAAGGGTCTGTATACGCTAATACTTGGCGCTTTATTAGCACTGGCTGCAACAGCGATGGTTGCTTATTGGGTCATTAAAAGCACGACAAATAATCTTAAAAATATTTCCGATGTCATGAAGACGATCGATTTCACCGACATGAGTACGCTTCCGAGAATCACTGTAGGAACAAAAGATGAAATTGGAGACATTGCTGTTGCGTTTAATGAGATGGCCTACTCATTGGAAGAGTCCAGTCGTAAGGAAAAGGAATTCACTTCAAAAATAGAAGAGCAAAATTGGGTACAGACTGGTTTGGCGGAAATGGCTACCATGTACCAGCGAATTGAAGACCTTGATATGCTGGCAGCAAGGTTTTTGTCAAAACTTGCACCGATGATGGACGCTTCTTATGCCGTTTTTTATGCAAGAGTGGGTGAAGGGAAAAATGCACGTTATCGAAAGCTGGCATCGTTTGCCGGCGAGGGGCAAAATGCGGGCAGAATGGAATTTTTGCCTGGTGAAGGTTTAATAGGCCAGGCAGCGTTGGAGAAACGTGCCCATATTCTTGAAGAAATCCCTGAAGGCTATACCTTTATAACATCCGGTCTTGGCGAGGTATTTCCGAAAAGCATTATGATTGTTCCTGTGCTTTTCGAGGACGAAGTAGTGGCGATGGTTGAACTGGCCAGCCTGGAAAACATCCAGGAGGTAAAAAGAAAGTTCCTCGTGCAGGCACTTGATACACTTGGCCTCACAATAAACAGTGTTAAGGGAAGAATGGAAATTGAACGCTTATTAAAAGAATCCCAGGCACAAACCGAAGAACTGCAAATGCAATCAGAGGAGCTTCAAACACAATCTGAGGAATTGCACAGGCAGAAGAGATGCAATCCCAATCAGAAGAGCTCCGCATGATAAACGAACAATTGGGAGAAAGAAATCTGGAAGCGGAGCAGAAAACAAGAGAACTTGAAAAAGTTAAGGTGAATCTTGAGAAACAAGCCGAGCAGCTAAAATTGAGTTCAAGATATAAATCCGAGTTCCTTGCGAATATGTCCCATGAGCTTAGAACACCGTTAAACAGCATTTTAATCCTTTCAGAGATGCTATCTGATAGCAATGAAGAATCGCTATCAGAAGAGCAGCAGGAATTTGCGCGTGTTATCAACAGCTCGGGACAAGATCTGCTGTCACTGATAAATGATATTCTTGATTTATCGAAGGTGGAAGTCGGCAAGCTCGACATGGTCTTTGGTGAAATGAACCTTAGTGAGCTGCCGGGAATATTGGAAAGAAACTTTTCTCATATTGCCAAAAATAAAGGCATTGAATTTTCTATCCTAAAGGATGAAAACGCACCAGGAATTTTCTACACAGATGAACAGCGTTTTCAGCAAATAATGAAAAATTTGCTTTCCAATGCGTTTAAATTTACTGAAAACGGCAATGTATCAGTGAGTATTGGCGTACCTTCCAGCGAAAAGATCGCGAATGAAAACCTTCGTTATACAGACTCTGACTGGCTGGAAATTAAGGTTACTGATTCAGGTATCGGAATTCCAAAGGATAAACAAACTCTCATATTTGACGCCTTCCAGCAGGTGGATGGTGCAACGATGAGAAAATATGGCGGAACAGGTTTAGGGCTTTCTATTTGTAAGGAATTTGCAGGCTTACTGGGAGGAAGTATTACAGTAGAAAGTGAAGAAGGAAAAGGAAGTGTATTCACGCTTTATTTGCCAAGCCTGCCCTCCGGACTTGTCAAACAAGAAGCTACCGTGATTGCAACGGAGGAAGTTGCTGGCGGGCTTGGCCAGGATGAGAATGAGTTCGTGGCAGATTCCATTGAAATCATTGCGGAAAATGAAGTGCTGATTTCTGAAGATCTTCCATTGAATCTCCTGCGCAATAAGAAAGTATTAGTCGTCGATGATGACAATCGAAATATTTTTGCATTGAAGAACGCACTTGCCCATGAAGGCATGGATATCGTCACAGCCCAAAATGGCCTGGAATGTCTGGAAACACTTAAAGCTACTGAAGATATCGATATTGTTCTGATGGATATCATGATGCCTGGTATGGATGGATATGAAACAATGAGAAGAATAAGGTCAAATCAGAAATATGATTCTTTACCGATAGTTGCCCTGACGGCGAAAGCCATGAAGGGTGACCGCGAAAAATGTCTGGAAGCCGGAGCGTCTGATTATATCAGCAAGCCGCTAAAACTGGATCAGCTACTCAGTGTTTTGAGAGTCTGGCTTTCAAATCCTTCTACTAACTAAGCAGCGAAAGGAGTTACTACACTCCATGGTACATTTACTTAATGAAGAGGAAAAAGAAGAGTTAGAAACGGACCTATTGCTGCAGGCAATTTATCGGATATCAGGCTTTGATTTCCGGAACTATATGCGTTCCTCCATTATTAGAAGAATACACAACCGCATGCGTCTGGACAGGATTGGATCCATTAGCGGCCTGTTGGATAAGGTTTTACATGAAGATGGCTATCTGAATAAGATTCTTGAGGACTTCTCTATTAATGTAACAGAGATGTTTCGAGATCCTTCTTTTTTCCTTGCCTTCCGTGAAAAGGTTGTGCCTCTTCTGAAGGGGCTTCCTGAAATCAGAATTTGGCACGCCGGCTGTTCTACGGGAGAGGAAGCCTTTTCGATGGCCATTTTGCTTGAAGAAGAGGGACTATATGAAAAAGTAAAAATTTATGCCACTGATATGAATGAAACAGTCTTAAAGAGAGCGGAAAAAGGGATTATAGAGCTTAAAAGAATGCAAAACTACACGAAAAATTATCTCCAAGCAGGGGGGCAAAAGGCATTTTCAGAGTATTATACAACAGACTTTGAAAATGCCCATCTGAAAAGCAGCCTTCTTGAAAATATCGTGTTTGCCCAGCATAATCTCGTTACAGACGGTTCGTTTAATGAGTTCCATGTCATCATTTGCAGGAATGTCATGATTTATTTTAATTCCGAGCTCCAGGCACAGGTAAATGGACTTTTTTACGAAAGCCTCTGTCATGGCGGTTTTTTAGGGCTTGGGAATAAAGAAACACTTCGCACCTACCAGCTTGCCGACCACTATGAAGATTTTGAAAGTGCACAACGAATATATTTAAAAAAATAAGCAGAATTGCCTGTGCCCTTAAGGGGGTTAGGCAAATCTGCTTTTTTATACTTGTACCGTGAGAACACACATATCATCTGGCTGATTATGGTGCAGTGTCTTCGGTAAAACATAATCGATCGGATTTCCAGTTTTTAATTCCAGCCATTTTGACGAGGCAGCTTCTTCAAGAAGCTGTAAACCATCTTCCCCAATATGGTCGAGTGCTTCCATGACCCCATCTGTATAGAGAAGGAGCTGAATATGGTCTTGAAAGTGGATAACGGATTTTTCTACCTTCATTTGTGGGAAAAATCCGACTGCACATGAGCCTTTTGCCAAAGGAACAACATGGTTATGATCGATTAAAGCGTAGCCTGGAGGATGTCCAGCATTTACATATTCAACTGTCTTGGCTTTATTGTCGATCACAAGGTAGATGGCCGTAAAGTAATAATTCATGGAAGTATCCTTCTTATTAATTTGCGCCATCCATCTATTCAGTTCCTGTATGACTGCTTCGGGATCCCCATGCAGCCTGATGGCATCCCGCAGGACGGAATTAATGAACATACAGACAAGCGACGCCGAAATTCCATGGCCCATCATATCTAAAAGGATGATTCCATAGCGATTTTCGTCTATTTTATACCAGTAGTACATATCCCCGGCTAATTTATTTGCAGGCAAATGGGATGCTTTGATAATTAATTCATCCAACAGGATGGGTTCACTCAATAGGCTTGATTGGATTTGCATCGATAAATCCAATTCTGTCCTGATTTTCTCTTCCTGCTCCTTGTGCCAGTCTTTTTCATATTTCAGGCGTAAAGCTACCCTGATTCTGGCTAGCAGCTCTACTTTATTGATCGGTTTCATTATGTAGTCAATACCGCCAACATCCAGTGCCTCCACGACTTTATTGGTGTCTTCGAGTGCTGTGACAAAGAGGACAGGGATATCTTTTAAATGGGGTATTTCCTGCAGTCTTCTGCAGGCTTCAATTCCGTCAATCTCGGGCATCATGATATCCATCAGGATGACATCCACTGGTACCGATTCAGGATATTTGCTGTCTATCTGAAGATAATCAAATAATTCCTGTGCCGAGGTCAGGGAAATGAAATCCTGATAGCCTGCCCGGCTAAGTATTTTTTCAATTAGGTACAGGTTTACATGATTGTCGTCTACAATTACAATCGACATACTTTAGTAACTCCTTCAATATATGTATATATTTTATAGATTTAAGCAGCTAATTTACAAAAAGGAAAAATATAGAAAATAAAATTCCTTTATTTCATTATAGCTTTTGATAAGTAAAATGAAAAATTTTTGAAATGCCAGTTTTAAAGATTCAAAATTTCTCCACCATCACATCGTTATTATAGAAAAATATATTGCAATCGCATCTAATTACCCTTTATTTCAGAAACCAAAACCTGTAAGCGCTTCAAAAATAGTAATAAAATGTTCACAGGGATTACAGCTATTTTGCAGTAAAATAGAAATGCGGAGGATATTGTGAAAATAATCACATACACAATGAAAAATTGGTAGAGAATTTTAGAGAGAGGCGAATGAAAATGAGTGGACTATCTTTGAGTGCGTTAATCATCCGATTCATATTAGGAGGATCAGCTGTTCTCGCCTCAACCGTGATTGCAAGGAAACTAGGGGAGAAGGCAGGCGGGATTTTTGCCGCATTCCCTGCAGTTTATTTAGCGGCATTGCTGACAATCGGGCTTGATTTTAATGGCCATTCCCTTATCTCCCATTCTATTTTACTTTCAAAAGGAGCCATTTTTGGAATGGCAATCAATATTCTTGTAGCAATTATTGCAGGCTACCTCCTCCCAAGGCAAGGCTGGAAACGCGGATTGCTGCAGGCAATGGCATGCTGGTTTATCGTATCAATGGTTGTTGTAATGATAACATCCAATTAGAAGGAACAGGTGAATACCATGAAAAAACAAGATTTATTGATCAGATTCCTGCTTGGGGGTACAGCAGTTATGCTGAGTTATATTGTCACAATCATCTCCCCGTGGAAAATACTCGGCGGAATATTCGCCGCATTCCCAGCTGTTATGCTCACAGCGGTATTAATGATGGGGATTTCTTCTGGTTCTAAAAAGGCTGCAAATATTGCCAACGGATCTGTTTACGGAATGATTGGCGGCATCATTTGTGTTACTTCCGTTCTTTTGGTTTTGCAGGTGAGCGGAAACTGGGTGTTAAGCATTTTTTCAGGCTGGTATTATGGCTGGGAAGCTCCTTTGCCATTTCTACCTTAAAAGAGCGGATGAAGAGCAGGAGTTTCAGCCGTGCATAATGATATTGATAAATATCACATTTGAGAAATGTGTATAATTTCCATAAAAAATGTTCAAGTATGTACCCATAAAACGCTGCCTTCAAACGTATTATTTTTTGTTTAAGGATTGGGGGCAGCGAGATGTTACTAGAGAAAAAAGAAACTCTTACAAAAAAATGGCAGGCTAAAGCAGAGGAGTTAAATCTGCAGGATAGCCAAATCATTATGAATATGAAAAAACTAAAAGAGAAAAAGGTCCAGCAATGGATTCTGCTTAAACAATCGTATCAGGCACGGTTGGAAGAAACCTTACATACATACCAAAAAATCGATGGTATTCCACTATGGAAGATAAACCGCAAGCTAAACAGGCTGGCAGTGAAGGGAATACCAAAAGAGGTATTGGAAAAAGGAAAGCTTGTCATCAATCTCCCTGATAAGGAAACGGTTGGGACTTCGTCTGAACATCAAATCAAAATGATCGAACGAACAATTGATGAACTTGAGGGTTTTGAAAATTTGCGTCTTAGCCACTTTTTTCAATACAAACCAAACTACATCGAGAAAAAGGTGTTCGGCGTAGTTACGAGGGTCATCGAAATAGAAATCTCAGAATAATAGAGAGCGCAAAATTGACAATAAGAAAGAACAAAAGAGCCTGGATTCCAGGCTCTTTTGTTCTTTCTTTATTTTCCGATAACCCTATTGCGGCCGTTTTCTTTTGCCACGTAGAGACCTTCGTCAGCACGCCTTAGCAAATCCTTTGCCATTTCATTTTTTTTCAATTCAGCGGAGCCGAAGCTGCAGGTGAGAGATCCTACCTTCTCAAAAGAATGGCATGATATCAGTATTCTGAGTGACTCTGCTAATTCGCCCATGTTTGATAGGTTCCGATTACTGCTAATAAGGAGGAACTCTTCTCCGCCCCATCTGCCAATGAAATCGGCTGGCCCCACATTTTTTTGCAAAAGGTTAGCCAGCTCGATCAATACCGAATCACCAATGTCATGTCCATATGTATCATTGACTTTCTTAAAATAATCGACATCAAATAAAGAAATAGAAATGGGAAAGCCACCATTTACTGCATCACAGATTTGCTCATGAAGCAGTTTGTCCATTTTCCTCCGGTTAGGCAGTCCGGTTAAATAATCAGTATTGGCACTTTGCTGGGCGACTTCAGCCTGCAGAAAAACTTCAATTATTTTTTGGAAAAAATAAAGGGCAACGATATTCCCGATATTTGCAATATAAAATTGAACGAGTGTATCTAATGAATCTATACTAAATTGTGAGCTGAAGAAAATATGATAGGTGCCTGGCAATAACGTTAATAAATAAATGATGAGGGAAATAGCTAATGCCTTTTTGCCCCGAAAAGTGAAAAATAGAAGTATGTAGACTAAAGAGAACCAATAAGATACGGTTCCGATATGAACAAAATTATCTTTCCCTAAAACAAACAAGATGGAATCATAAATTCTCAGAAGAAAGACCGAAATCCCAATAAAGCAAACCGCCAATTCCACATTGCGGAAAGAATTTTTTTTGAAGATAAGGAACAAATAAGAGATTGCAAGCCCAGCACATAAAGAGATAAAGGTGATTTTGTTAACTAAATCGAGTGCTCTTTCCTTTGCAACGAGGTAAAAAATAAAACAAAAGCTAAAGAAAAAAACGGGCAGCAAAATTGTATAAATACGTTTTTTAAGTATGGTAAATCGATTGTTTTCATAGAAAAACTGGTCATTCATTCGCAATATCAATCCTAATGGGGCGATTTTTTGTCATTCTTTTTTCCTATTATATCATAATTGGTAATTTTTTTTAAAAATTCAAGTGTGCAAAGGGGGAATAAAAAAAGACTGATTTTCATCAGTCTCCCAGATTTTCGACAAAGGCAGCGAGACAACTCTCGCTGCCTTTGATTTTTAGAAAAATTCATTTGGAAGGTGTGATTTGCGCTCCAGGTGCTTGCTTTCCGGGGGCGTTCGTCGAGCCTCCTCAGCGCTAGAGAGCGCCTGCGGGGTCTCGCCTGGAACGCTGATCCCCCAGGAGTCAAGCACCTTCCGCTCCAATCTACTAGTACCGTTACCATCAGAAGATAAACCAGATCATTGGTGCTTTAGTGCGCCTTTTTAGTCACCTGCCATGTCCAGTTGGCCAGTTTCTTCAGATTCATGGCAGCAAACGTAAGCATCGCCTGCGGCAGCGAGCGGGCTTCCCAATCATTTCTATAATCTTCTCAACAAACGCCTGCAGGAGATGGCTGTCATGGACATTCCCCGGTGTCACCACGATGCTCAATACAAACCACTTTTCATCCCTGGCAGCGTGAAAGGAATAGGCAAACTGTTTAGTGCGTTCATCCTTTACATATTAGCCGCGATCAGGGTCTGTCGTGTTCTCCTTGATTTCCTTCCATTCTACCTTCTTGAATTTCTGGGGAGGGAAGGGCTGTTTCCTGTGCTCCACCAATAGGTAAATAAAAGAGAAGTCAATGGCCGGATCGAGCTTGCGGACCAGATGGTCTTCAGGGACCAGTTGATCAATCGTCAGCCTCTCTATTTGATCACGTTCGTTAGGTGGGTTCTTGGTCATCATCGTAGTTCAACTCATAGTCGTTTTAAAAAAAGTACCTGAAACCCAGTTGATTGGAGCGGAGGGTGGCGACTCCTGCGGGATTAGCGGGACAGGTGAGACCCCACAGCCGCTTTTAGCGGCGAGGAGGCTCACCGCCCGCCCCGCGGAAAGCGTCCACCCGCAGCGGAAATCAACGAGTCTTTTACTTTATTTCATTTTAAAGAGAAAAAAGACTGCAGGCAAACTCGAAAGAGTTTGTCTACAGTCTGAAAGACTGATTTTCATCAGTCTCCTACTTTTTCACGTCATCTTCTATTTTTTTAAATCCCAATTCCTTTAAAGCTTGCTGCATACTGGCACGGGTTTTTATTTCCCCAAAATTAACGCCAAGATTCACAATGGTTTGTGCGATTTCCGGTCGAATTCCCGTTAAGATGGTTTCAACTCCTGTAAGTTGGAGAGCGTTCACTATTTTAAATAGTTGGTTGGCCACCATCGTATCAATAATCGGAACGGCGGAAACATCAAAAATGATATCCTCCAGATTCAAGTCAGCAGCGGCATTTAGTGAAATTTCCATAATTAATTTCGCCCGATGAGTATCGATATCGCCTACAATCGGGATAATTGCGATTCCCTCTGCAAGAGGAACAACAGGAACAGATAGCTCTTCAAGGGCATTATAGGCGTCCTTCATTAATTCTTCGTTATGCTTTTCATACATTTCACCAATAACATTACAGACTTTATCTAATAAAGGATCGACCTTTTTTGACACATTCAGCATGGTAATAGCTGCAAATTGTCGTTGTTCGAGTTCTTCTGTAAAGGCTTCCCAAATGACATTTCGATAGGATGACACTGCTCTTAATGCCCCGCTTAAAGAAATGTTATAGCGGATGGCAAAGCTGGCTGCTTTTTCCCCCATTTGATGACTTCTTTCATTACAACATCTGTATCTTTGAAAAGGCCTCCCCAAAGCAGCGAATTAATTCGGCTCTGTATTCTCTTAACTCGTTTAGGAGCATACCAGAGTTCCTCAAGTCGCGCATATAGAAGGGGTCTATCATATCCTCAAGCTTTTCAGCTAATTTCACGTGATTTTCAACAATTTTATTTCCGATATATTTAAGTTCTTCTTTCATTCTATTCCTCCTACTATCAAGGATAATTCTTATTATAGTATGGAATCATTTGAAAATGAAAGAATTTAAGCTGATGAAAAAATTGAAGAAATTAAATTAGGTCTTATGGAGAAAAAAGTTTGACCGAAAAAGTTATATCGAAAAAATATCGGGGTATATAAATAATGATAAAAGTTAATTCTCAAGCTTGCTTAGAACAATTTTTTAAAAAGTATGATATATTAATATTTAAAAAATTCTTGTAATGGGTTTTAGGAAGGGTGAAAGGATGAAAACGGCATTAACTGGAAATGACAGCAGTCAGCCGCTCCGCAGGGATGTGAAAATGCTAGGTAATATCCTTGGGGAAATTCTTGTTTATCACGGCGGCACAGAATTATTTGAAAAAGTTGAAAAGATCCGGGCAATGTGCAAAACGGTTCGGAATCAGAATGATAAAGAAACGTATAACATATTAAAACAAGAAATTTCCTCACTCGATCCGAAAATACGCACACAGGTTACCCGAGCTTTTTCAGCATACTTTCATTTGATCAATGTCGCGGAACAAAACCACCGCATTCGCAGGCGCCGCGAATATCAGCTGCAATCGGATATTAACGTCCAGCCTGGTTCTATCGAAAGTGCCATTCTTTCATTAAAGGAAAATCATATTTCGACAGAAATTATTGATGATGTAATTAACAGGCTATCGCTGGAACTTATCATTACAGCGCACCCGACCGAAGCTACCAAGCGGTCGATTCTTGAAATCCAAAAACGAATTGCCACCATTTTGAAAAGCCTGGACAATCCTTTGTTATCCAGCAAAGAACGTAAGAAGGTAGAGGAGAGCCTTTTTAATGAAGTAACCGTTTTATGGCAGACAGATGAGCTGCGTCACAATAAGCCAACCGTAATTGATGAAGTCCGGAACGGATTATATTATTTCGATCAAACACTATTTGACGTACTGCCTGATATCCACCAGGAAGTGGAGGAAAGCCTGAAAGCCCATTACCCTGAAAAAGAGTGGAGTGTTCCGCAATTTCTTCGCTTTGGATCGTGGATCGGTGGAGACAGGGATGGAAATCCTAATGTTACACCTGAGGTCACATGGGAGACATTAAACAGGCAGCGCAGGCTGGTGCTTAAAAAATATAAAACGGTCCTTGTTGAATTGATGAAGCGCTTCAGCCACTCCACAACAAGAGCTGCGGTTAGTGATGAACTGCAGGAATCTGTTCGTTTGGATGAGGAGCTGTATTTATCTGAAGATAAACGCTGGACTATTGAAGCAGAGGTATACCGCCGAAAAATCGCAGTTATGATAGAACGTCTTAAACAAGTGGGGAAATCTGAGATAGGCTATCACAATTCAGATGAGCTATTGGCTGATTTATTAATGATTCAAAGGAGCATTCTCGGTCACCACCCCGCAGGCTATGAATTGAAGATGCTTCATAAACTGATTCGTCAGGTAAAATTATTCGGGTTCCATCTTGCCACCCTAGACATACGCAATCATAGTGGCGAACATGAGGCAGCTATCGCAGAAATTCTCCGTAAAGTGCGGATTTCCGAAAATTATGAATCGCTAGCAGAAAATGAAAAGGTCTCTTTATTGCAAAGCTTGTTGGAAAACCCTAGGCCTCTTTTGCTTCAGAATGAAGATTATTCAGATGAAACACGGCAAATAATCGAGGTATTCCAATTAATCAAAAACGCCCATAAGGAATTTGGAAAAAGGTCGATTTCAGTTTATCTGATCAGTATGACTCAATCTGCAAGCGACCTACTGGAGGTTCTTTTACTGGCAAAAGAAGCGGGTATTTACCGTCTTCATGCCAATGGGACGGTCGAAAGTGACTTAAATGTGGCTCCTTTGCTTGAAACCATTGATGATCTGACTGCACGCCTAAAATTATGGAGACCCTTTTCCAGATGCCGGTTTACCGCAATCAATTACGCAAATTGGGTGACCACCAGGAAATCATGCTTGGCTATTCAGACGGCAGCAAGGATGGTGGTACATTGACGGCGAACTGGAAATTATACAAAGCCCAGCTTGAAATTCATGAGATGTCAAAGAAGTATGACATAAGCCTGAAATTTTTCCACGGCCGTGGCGGTTCCCTTGGCCGTGGTGGCGGTACTTTGCACAGGAGCCTATTATCTCAGCCTGCAGAAACGCTTGGTGACGGCGTGAAAATTACCGAGCAGGGCGAGGTGCTCTCATCACGTTACCTTCTGGAGGATATCGCTTATCGAAGCCTTGAACAGGCAACATCTACCCTTATGCTTGCTGCAGCCCGGGTTTCGAAGGAATCCGAGCAGGGTCGTATTCGTGAAGAAGAGTGGGTAAAAGCGATCGAAGAAATTTCTGATCTTTCTTTGATAAAATATCAGTCACTCGTTTTTGCAGATCCGGATTTCCTAACGTATTTCAATCAAGCTACACCGTTAAGAGAATTGGCAGAGCTGAACATTGGCTCCCGCCCGATGAGCCGGAAAAACAGCAATAAATTTGAAAATCTCAGGGCGATACCATGGGTGTTCGCATGGACACAAAGCCGCCAGTTGTTCCCAGCCTGGTATGCAGCAGGAACTGGCTTAGAGGGTTTTGCATCCAAGAGTGAGGGTAATTTGCGGCTGTTGCAGCAAATGTATGAACAATGGCCATTTTTCCGTTCGACCATCGATAATCTGCAAATGGCATTAATGAAAGCAGACATTACAACAGCGAGGGAATACTCTGCGTTGGTTGATGATAAAGGGATAGCTGAACGAATTTTTAACAATATTGTCGATGAATATAACCGCACGAAAGACGTACTCTTAAAAATAACAAAAGACGATGAACTGCTTGATCATACACCGAACATCCAGGATTCCGTCTATCGCAGAAATCCATACGTTGACCCATTAAACTTTATCCAGGTTGAACTGATTAAAGAACTTCGGAAATCAGAACAGCCAGACGATGAGTTATTAACACAAGTCCTTCTAACCATAAGCGGCATAGCTGCCGGACTAAGGAACACAGGCTGAAAAAAGTGACAGGCACCTTCCAGATTTTTGGGAGGTGCCTGTCACTAATAATGCCGATAAACAGGGAGAGTGGGAAAATGGATTTAAGGTATCCAGTGGGACAGTATTCTTTTGATGGTGAGATTACACAACAACAGATTGAATCCTGGATCAATGAAATTGAGATTACCCCCGCCAGATTAAGAGATGCAATAAGCCATCTTACTGAAGAACAATTAAATACCCCATATCGTCCGGGGGGATGGACGGTCAGGCAGGTAGTGCATCATCTTCCTGACAGCCACCTGAATAGCTATGTCCGTTTTAAGCTGGCACTGACTGAAAACAAGCCTGAAATAAAGCCTTATATGGAAAATAAATGGGCGGAGCTTCCTGATTCAAGTTTGCCGGTTGAAGTTTCCTTGGATCTATTACAGGCACTTCACGAAAGATGGGTCTGTTTGTTACGCAGCCTTAGTGTGGAGGAACTCAACAGATCATTTTTACATCCGGAATCCGGAGAAATTAAACTTGCTTGGAATATTGGCCTCTATGCATGGCATGGCAGGCATCATATTGCCCATATCACGGAGCTTCGAAGGCGATTAGGCTGGTAAAATTATTTAATCAGAAGAATTTATTTTCCATTTCGAGGTGCTCATAATTAAATGACATAATAAATGGCGTATGGATTAGCATACGTCATTTTGTTGATTCAAAAGACCAATGAAGGAAATTTTAAAAAATTATTATAAAATAGCAAACAATAGCAAATAATGGAGAAGCTGTGACTACAACAAGAAAGAGGAGACAGATGAAGCTTTGGTTTAATCGCTGGTTTACTACCGTATCCCATTACATTGAGATGATTAGGGAGAACCCAGACAATAGAAAATTTAGCATTTATGGAACACATCCAAATAAGGATGCTCTTTACCTGCAGTATTGCGATTTTGCCTTTGTGGAACCGGACAATTCCGGCAATGAGTATATCGAATTTTGCCTTGATTTTTGTCAGGTACATCAAATAGATATTTTTATACCAAGGAAGGAAAACATCCTGATTTCCAAAAGGCTGGCTGAATTCACGGCCATTGGCGTTAAAGTGCTTGTTTGTCCCAATGCTGAATTGATGGAAATAATGGATGATAAAGCAGCTGCATATGACGCAATTTTAAAGAAGAAACAAGAAGGTAAGGAAACCTTCACGATTCCTGAATATTATACAGTCAAGAATGTAGAAGAATTTAATAATGCCTATAGAAACCTAAAGAAAAATGGGCATAACGTTTGCTTCAAGCCATCGGTTGGTGAGGGGGCAAATGGATTTAGAGTAATAAAGGAACAAATGGAGTCCGTCAATCAGCTTTTTTATGGAGGAATTGGGTTTAGAATCCCTTATAAGTATGCCTGCGAAATTCTTGGCCAGCAGGAGTCGTTTCCTGAATTAATGGTGATGGAGTTTCTTGAAGGTACGGAGTATAGTATCGATTGTTTAGCCACTTCAGACAACCTTCTTACGGCGATTCCCCGGATGAAAGGAGAGGGAAGGGTAAGGGAGCTTATTGACCATCGTGAGCTAATTCAGCTCGCGCATGCTTTTCATAAGGAATTCCCGCTGCCATACGCTTTCAATATCCAAGTGAAATATAATAATGGGGAAGCAAAACTGCTTGAAATCAATCCACGTATGAGCGGAGGGATGCACATCAGCTGCCTTTCGGGTATCAATATTCCTTACTTGGCTATTAAAATTTTGCTTGGGGAGAAAATTAAACCTATTTCGCCCAAGTTTGGTATCCGGCCAGCCATCTGGAGAAGGAAATCATTCTTCACAAAAACCTTTAATACTCAACACAAAAACTAGCACGCTGAGGACTCGTGCTAGTTTTTGTGTTTAAATTTATATTTGAGAAAACTTTAGTTGAATTGTATTTTTAGCTGAACCTGATGGACATGCAGTATTAATCGAAAGTCCGGAATTTTAATTGATTGATACGCGTTTGAATATCCTTTAGTGCTATAACTTTATCGTCAAACTTCAATTGTACCTTGCTGTAATCAAACAAAATGGTTACTTCTTCAACACCGTATTGGTTCTTTACACCTTTTTTCACTTTTTTTATGCAAGAAGGACATGCGAAATCCTCCATTTTAAGTGTGGCAAATCCCATAATAATCATCCTTTCCGGTTCATACTTCTACCTTATCTCATATCGGCAAAAATTTAATTGATGTAAATCACTTATCAAAAAAAAGTTTGCTTTTATCGAGCCGAAAATTCTGGAAGGAACAGGGTATGTACAGATTGATTCAGGCAGCATATAAAAGAAAAAAGCACGCTGAGCAAGCCAGCGTGCTTTTTTCTTTTAAAGTAGTCTTATTTGTAAAACACTTTGTCGGTATTGTATTTAGCCTGAAGCTTATTAATGATATACGTTTCGTAAATTTCTCTATCCATCGGATCTTCGACGACAAGTACCGCAATTCTATTCACATCATCGCGATACGACTTTATCGGAGATACGGTATCTTCAAAATGCTTTTTCACTCTCGGTCTTAATTTTCTTGCCTTGCCTACATACATCAAATCATCGTTCGCATTAAAAAATAATATTATTCCACCTTTATCTCTTGGAATGCGGTGGTAATCTGTAAAACCGTAGTGGCTGCTAATAACAGATTCAACTGGTTCCCCTAATTGTCTCTTTTTTGTAATGACAACATCTGGAGAAGGGATTTCAATTTTTATCAAAATAATCACTTCCTATTCTGTTTAAGATGGTAACACAAAATGATTGAAAAAATCTACTAGGTACAGGTAAAAAGATACCTGGCCTTATGTTGTTTAGGTTCATTCTACCCAGTATTATAGTCTCCTGATTTATTTGAAATAAAGGTAATTTATAGGTAAATTTAATGGTTTTTACAATTCTTAACATTCAGTTAACAACAATCTGTTAATTTATAGTGGAATACAATAAAAAGGAGTGAAAAGAATGATTCGTCAAAGGTTTTCAGTTTTTGCATTAGTTTTAATGCTTGTAGCCCCTTGTATCTTCCCTTTAACATCTATCGTTTCTGCGGAAGGGGCACTCGATCCGGCTCCGCAGCTTCAGCCGGTTGGAACAGCCAATGGGAAAAAGATCTTATTTGACAATACCCATGGCCAAACAGCAGGTGCAGCAGACTGGGTATTGGATGGAGGGTTCTCCGATTTTGCAAATGCATTAGCCAATAAAGGGTATTATGCAAAAGAATTAAGAAAAAACACTCCGATAACGTACCAAGATTTACAAGGCTACAATGTGTTTGTCATTGGGGAAGCAAATATTCCTTACAAAACATCTGAACAGGATGCGCTACTCCAATATGTGCAAAACGGAGGAAGTATTTTTTTTATAGCGGATCACTATAATGCAGATCGAAACAAAAACCGCTGGGATGCGTCAGAGGTTTTTAATGGCTACCGCAGGGGAGCATATTCCAATCCAGCAAAAGGAATGGGAACAGAGGAAGCTTCATCAGCGGCAATGCAGGGAGTTACTGGTTCAGACTGGCTTTCAGCCAACTTCGGAATCAGATTCCGCTATAATGCGATTGGTGATGTGACAGCCAATGATATCGTAGCACCAAGTCAGGCTTTCGGAATTACGACTGGTGTTTCCACAGTTGCGATGCATGCAGGATCAACATTAGCTATTACAGATGCTAACAAAGCAAAGGGGATTGTATATCTTCCCCAAACTACAACGGCATGGAGCTCCGCTGTCGACCAGGGTGTTTATAATGGCGGCGGGAGAGCAGAAGGGCCTTACGCAGCAGTGTCCAAACTGGGTTTAGGCAAGGCGGCGTTCATTGGTGATTCCTCGCCAGTAGAGGATGCGACTCCTAAATATTTGCGTGAGGAAAATGGTGCAAACAAAACAACTTATGATGGGTTTAAAGAACAAAATGATAGTACTTTACTTGTTAATATAGTAGATTGGCTCTCGAAGCAGGAAAGCTATACAGCACTATCACAGGTTAGCGGACTGCAGCTTGACCAGCAAACAGCGTTACTTTCAATGGAGAATCCACAAACGTCAACTGAACCCCAGGCTGAACCATGGGCTGCACCAGCTGCGGGCTATAAATGGTATGACCCTTCCACATTCAAAGCAGGTTCATACGGTTATGGCTCTGGCGGGACTGTTGGGACGGTGGTGTTGAATGAGAATTTTGAGTCAGGGACAAAAACAGCCTATTCATCAGGAAACGTGACCCTTCCAAGTGGTTCCTGGTATTTCGACAATGCGCTCATTGGAAATTTGGCAGGAGATAAGAAATCCGGCGTGCAATCAGCAAGGGTACGCTCCAATGGTGGACTTACCATGAATTTTGATGTGAATGGTGCAAAAAGTGTCCAGGTTTCCCATGCAAATTTCAGTACGGACAGCGGTGCTGTTTGGCAGCTGCAGATGTCAACAAATGGAGGATCAATCTGGTCAAATGTGGGAAGCTCGAATACAAGCACATCAGCACTAACTGTTAAAAGCTTTACAATTAATCAAACTGTGCCTGTCAGATTCTGGATTGTGGTTACAGGAACAACGGGACAGCGAATCAATTTTGATGATTTTGTGATAAATAATTAAGGCTCCATTTCAATAGAGGTCAAAACCATAACAAAACAGCCGCTGGTGGGATGACAGCGGCAGTTTTGGTTTTTCATCTTAATACTTCTTCAATTCGATCAATTGTTTCCTGCGGAAGCTTGACGCCTGATGCCTTGACGTTTTCTTCAAGCTGTTCAGGACGGCTTGCACCAACGATTGCACTGGCCACATTGCTTTGGCGAAGAATCCATGCGAGCGCAAGCTGGGCAAGACTTAGAGTATGATCAGCAGCTATTACTTTTAAATTCTCAACTCTGTCCAGATTTTCATCCGTCAGCAGTCCAAATAGTGAACCAAGGTTTTTCTGTGTTGCACGACTGCCCGCAGGAGCCTCAGCACCTTTTTGATATTTTCCTGTCAATACTCCCTGTGCAAGCGGAGAGAAGACAACCTGCCCAATTCCGTGCTTTTCGCTGACCGGAATCACTTCTTTTTCAATATAACGGTGCAGCATGCTGTAGTGCGGCTGGTTGACAACAATGCGGTCGAGGAGTTTTTTATCAGCTAGATGAACAGCTTCCGAGATTTGTTCGGCAGTCCATTCACTAACCCCAACATAAAGGACTTTACCTTGTCGGACAAGATCATCTAATGCTCTTAATGTTTCATCCAGCGGGGTTTCAGGATCGAAACGGTGGCAGTAATAAAGATCAACATAATCAGTGCCAAGACGTTTCAGGCTGGCGTTACATTGTTCAATCACATGCTTGCGGGAAATGCAGCGGTCATTCGGCCATCACCCATCGGCCAAAACACCTTTGTAGCAAGTACATATGAATCACGTGCATATTTCTGGAGAGCCTTACCGACAACCACTTCAGCTTCACCGCGGATGTATACGTTCGCTGTATCAATAAAATTAATGCCCAGGTCAAAGGCTTTATCAATCGAGGCAGTCGCATTTTGTTCCTCAACGTATCCCCCGTATGTAAGCCAGCTTCCAAGAGAAATTTCACTTACCTTTAATCCTGTTTTTCCTAAACGGCGATATTCCATCCAGTCCACTCCTTAATTTACCAATCTCACTTCAAACATACTACTCACGTAGATTCCTGTCTAGAAATTGATACTGAATAATGTGAAAATTTTTTTAGTTTGAGGGGGGCTATTTAGGAATGAATTAAGATTTGTGAACAGTCTCGGTAATTTGATAAGGCTGTTTTCGTAAACTTTGTTTCTACTTAGAGTGAATCAGATGGTTGATAATGAAGTTGATTGGAGCGGAAGGTGCGAGACTCCTCCGGGAGCAGTGGGCGGTGAGACCCCGCAGTCGCTTCAGCGACGAGGAGGCTCACCGCCCACCCCGCGGAAAGCGAGCATCTTGAAGCGGAAATTAACTACTATTAACAACAATCTTTTAAAAACAGCCTTTGATAATTAGGTAGGTAAATTACTAGTTTTGTCCGGGTAACTATCCAGTTAAGTCATCCAGAATCATTGAAATACGGGTAAATGTAAGAATCAGACGGGTAAACATCCAAAGCAGTCATGCAGTTTGATGATTTATAGCTAAAGATAAAAAAATGCAGGGAAAATTCTAAAAGTAGAGTGATAAAATTACATATTTGAAAGTTCATCCATTAATTAGACCAGTTCCCACAATGCTTCGCATATAAATAAAGGAACAATAGGAATACCGTTCATCCAAGCAATTTCATTTGTCTTTCACTTGTCATTTTTGCGAGAAGGTCATTATTGAGGCGGTTTGCCATCTTTAATGTGAGTTCTAGTACTTTCCCTATGCCATTTTTATAACCATTTACCACTGCTAAATGGTCGCATTGTATCTCACTTTCCAAATTATGTTGGTGTTCATGGACTGGGTGTTGAATGTGCCCCAGTTCGTGCCATAAAATGGCTTCCTTTATTTCAGGATCTGAACAAAAAGCTTGGTAATCATAAACCACGACAAACCAATCGAAGGCAGGATCCAGCGATTGATAAAAGAGTGTGAGCAAACGGGTGTCGATTTCGAGCAAAGTAATCCAGCGTTCACTTTTTAACCCAAATGCCTTTAAGACCGCTGTCTTGTTTTCCAGCACCGCAATTTTTCCAGACTGACCATATTTCGATTCATCCAGCTCTTCGCAAAAGCAAATCATGGCCGTTTCTCCCTTCCGATACTCCTCCTACCATTTTTAAATATATGGGCAATTCTTATTCATCATTCTAAAAAATAGGCTTCAGTCGTATACCAATTCCTGGTTTCAAAATAAGTGCTAGAGGAAAAGGACTAATAAGGAAACGGAGGGGAAACGAGATGAAAGTTGTGGTTATTGGCGCTCATGGAGGTGTGGGCGAGCATGTGATTCAGGAATTGAGACTGCAAAACTATCAATCTCTGGCTGTAGTGGGAAACGAAAATCAGATTGAAGGTGTAAGGGATCGCGGTGCGGATGAGGTAATGATTTATGATGAAAATTCGATTGATTCCTTGTTCATGGGAGCTGAAGCGGTGATTTATTTGTCGGATGTAAGCCCCAAATCGCATACAGATAAAACCGTACTGGTTGACCACTCAGCCGTGATCAATACTGTTCAGGCAGCGGAACGGCAGGGTATTAGACGTTTTGTGATGCTAAGTGCCGTCAAGGCTGAGGAACATATGGACAATTCAAGCACCACAGCTGGGATTGGAGCAAAGGATATGCCAGATGAGCTTTTAAGAAAATCGGACATTGTGTTTACGATTGTGCGTCCCGCAACCTTAGTGGATAAGCCAGCCTGGGAACGATATCTGCAGGGGGTCTGGATATGGAAAGCACAAGTGAAATTTCCCGTGTGGATGCAGCAGCTGTCCTTGTAGAATCAATCCAAAACGAAGCAGCGTATAATAGGACATTTGCTGTATCGTCAGGAGAAAAGCCGATAAAAGAAGCATTATCAGAACTATTTTGAGGAGGTGTCCCTAATGGGTTTAACGGATTATTTAGTCATCATATTGTTCGTATTCACAGCCGCGATTATCACGATCCCGCTTGCGTTAATTCTTTATTTATATCGGAAGGATGACAGGCAGAAGCAGCATTC
The DNA here is from genome assembly GCF_030915465.1 of Neobacillus sp. PS3-34. GTDB lineage: Bacteria > Bacillota > Bacilli > Bacillales > Cytobacillaceae > Neobacillus_A. The sequence continues at coordinate 201,380 of NZ_CP133267.1, read as the reverse complement.
TATTCTCAGGAATTTCCCTGTGATCGGTAAGGTGCGGTATTTTACTGAAAAAATTGGTCCCGAGCTAAGGCAATACTTATTTAATAATGATAACGAGGGTAAGCCATTCTCAAGAAAGGAGTACCAGGATGTAGTTAAGGCTGGAAAATACAAAGAAAGATTAATAGGCTTCGGTTCTGTAAGAGACTTTGAAGCAGAGGGAATTTATATCCGTAATACCTTATTTCCTAAATTAAGAGATGAAATGAAGGTAGACCAGTCGAACAAAATAAAAACGAAAGTTTATAAAATAGATGGGGACAGTCTATTTACCAGAAAGGAACACAGCGAGGATGCGCTCGTAGATCCTTATTATCTACGAGATGAGGACGCCGTGATATTAGGGGAGAAAACGTGCAGGCATCCTTTCAAGGTGAAAGGGCTTGTCGGACAATCGGCGATGAGTTACGGGGCACTCGGAGACAGGGCGATTACTGCGTTGTCCAAAGGGCTGGCATTAGCAGGCGGTACCTGGATGAATACAGGTGAAGGCGGGCTTTCGGATCATCATTTAGCAGGAAAGCCTGATATTATAATGCAAATTGGTCCAGATTTGTTTGGAGTCCGAAAACCGAGTGGCGAGTTTTCATGGGAAGAATTTAAAAAGAAAAGTGAGATGCCTGAGATTAAGGCTTTTGAATTAAAGCTTGCCCAAGGGGCGAAAACACGTGGGGGCCACGTTGAAGGGGAAAAGGTTACGGAAGAGATCGCAAGAATCCGGCTTGTGGAAGTGGGAAAAACGATAAACAGTCCGAACCGTTTTTATGAATTTGCTGATACCCCGTCGCTATTCAATTTTATTGAAGAATTGAGAAGCGTTGGAGGAAAGCCGGTTGGCATGAAAATCGTTATAGGAGATTTGGATGCACTCGAAAATATGGTGTCTTATATGAAGGAAAGTGGGTTTGGCCCCGATTTTATTACTGTCGACGGCGGAGAAGGCGGTACGGGAGCAACTTTTCAGGAATTAGCTGATACCGTCGGACTGCCGATTAAATCGGCTCTCCTGGTTGTCGATGAAATGCTTAGAAAATATAAGGTCAGGGACAGAGTGAAGCTAATAGCGTCAGGTAAATTGATTACCCCCGATAAAATTGCCATCGCATTGGCCATGGGTGCCGATTTAGTCAATATCGCCCGCGGGTTTATGATAAACGTCGGCTGCATTATGGCCCAGGTCTGCCATACGAATAAATGTCCGGTTGGTGTCGCAACAACTGATAAAAAGCTGCAGGATGCTTTGATTGTGGAGGAAAAATATTATCGGGTCTGCAATTATGTTGTTTCGCTTCGGGAGGGACTTTATAATATGGCAGCCGCTGCCGGGCTCGATTCACCGACAAAATTTGAAAGAAAGCATATCGTCTATAAAGATAAATTTGGAAGAATTTCACCAATGGAGGACATTTTGGACTCAGCTAAAAGAACACAAATGCACAAAGAGGGATAATGTTAGTCCGAACTCCTATTTTTTTAAGAACTTCAAATGCGAAGTTCTTTTATTTTTATAAAAATAAGTCAATCCCACTATTCTTTTTAAAAAAGTAATACTTATAGAGGATTGACGGAGCGGAACAAATGCATACAAAATAAATAAAAAGGCTCTTATGAATAGAGTCAAAAAAACTTATATGCTGATCCCTCGAAGAATCAGTTATACTTGAAAAAGACAAGTTTAACAATCATGAGTATTATTATTAGATTTTTTAGCCTGCTAAGTATATATTTAAATGAACCGCTCCAACTATTGATTACAAATATGAGGACGTGAGAGAGAAATGACCGCGGTAACCACTTTTGTAGACTACCTTAATAATAATGCAAACCAACTATCTAACGACATTGTAGATGAAATTATTAGTAAATTTGATGTGCAAATTTCAAAAGCAGAAACGAATCAGGCAAAGAGCATGTATGTTGAATTTCTGGGGTTTTTAGCGGAGTCAATAACCTGTACTGAGGGATCTGTCCCGGAAAGTCTCGTAGCCTGGAGCAAGGAAAATGGAGAACGAGCTGCAGCTATGCAAGGCAAAGTCTCCAATATTCTTGTGCGTTACCCTGATACACGGATAGTTTTTGCTGATTATATGATGAAAATCGGACTTGATTACAAACTGACAACTGAGGAAATTGTACTAATCATTAAACGTGTTAACCATATGCTTGATTTAAGCCTCAATGAAACAGTATTTGCTTTTGAACGCCATACTGACCAAATCATTAAGAGTGCGCAGGACGAAATCATCGAACTGGCATCACCGGTGGTTCCAATCCATGAAGGTTTGGCGGTTCTGCCTTTAATTGGTTCGATTGATTCACTCAGGGCAGAGCATCTATTAAATAAAGTAGTGCCTCAAATACCTAGCTATCAGGTCGAATGCCTGATCATTGACTTTTCTGGAATCGTGAACATCGACATGGAAGTGGCAAGACATATTTTTATGATTTATGATGTTTTATTGCTCCTCGGCATAAAAGTAGTTTTCACTGGTATCCGGCCTAAATTAGCTAAAAATGTCATCAATTCAGGTATAAATTTCTCGTCATTTCAGGTGTACGCAAACGTGAAGCAGGCAATTGAAAGTATTTAAAAAACTAAATAATAACTTACAGAACACCCTGATACAGGGTTGTTCTTTTTGTTTTTTTCTTTACATCAAGTGTGTATGATTTGTAATTCTGGTAAAATATTAGGAGTGAAATATTGTTAATTGGAGGAAGTACAAGCATGAATCGTTGCGGCTGGGTAAATGAAGATCCACTATACATAGATTATCATGATCAAGAATGGGGAGTACCCGTCCATGATGATCGACTGCTTTTTGAATACTTAATTTTGGAAGGCGCCCAGGCTGGTCTTAGCTGGTATACCATTTTAAAAAAGAGAGAAAATTACCGCGTGGCCTTTGACCATTTTGAACCTGAAATAATTGCATTTTATGACGATAAGAAAATTGAAGAGCTTCTTTCTAATGAAGGTATCGTTCGCAACAGGCTGAAAATACAGTCGGCCATTACTAACGCAAGGGCATATTTGAAAATTGCGGATGAATTCGATTCATTCAGCAACTATATCTGGTCCTTTGTTGATGGAAAACCGATTCAAAACCATTTTGAAAATTTAAAGGATGTTCCAGCTACAACAGACATCAGTGATAAATTAAGCAAGGATTTAAAGAAAAGAGGCTTTAAATTTATAGGCTCGACGATCTGTTATGCATTTATGCAGGCAGTTGGAATGGTAAATGACCATCTTGTTACATGCCATTGTTATAATGGGCATTCCCAATGAATTAAAATTTAATCTGCTCTTGCAATATGAATTTTCATCTGCTATTCTTAAGAAGAATTATTTTTGTTTGTTCGGCAAGGGTTAGTGTTAATGCTTTCTGACTTGAAGATTTAAGCAAGGATAGTAACACAATGTGTGCAAAGCACACGAGGAGGAAACACAAATGGAACAAGGTAAAGTAAAATGGTTTAATGCAGAAAAAGGTTTTGGATTCATCGAGCGCGAAGGTGGAGACGACGTATTCGTACACTTCTCAGCTATCCAAAGCGAAGGCTTCAAGTCACTTGAAGAAGGCCAAGAAGTTTCTTTCGACGTTGAGCAAGGAGCTCGTGGACCACAAGCTGCTAACGTTCGTAAAGCTTAATATAAGCTACTATTAAAACAGGCTCTTAATTGGGCCTGTTTTTTTGTGTTTTAAAAAATTTTCTGAATTGTGAAACATTTATTGGCTTAAAGGAGTCTATAATAAAGGAGTGAATCAAAATAAAGGACTGATTTGATGAAAAAGAGTCTTTTAATCTTATTTTTCATTTTGATTATTTCCCTCTTATGCAGCTGTACCCCTTCCAACAAGACGTCCATTGTATCTTCAAACAGAGAGAAAGTAACCAAAAAAGAGGAGAAACAAGAGGTACCGAAACAAGACAACGCAGAAAAGGATAGTGTTCCTGCAGAGAGCAAGCCAGAAACAAAGATGGTTATTTATAAGGGACCGGTTGAACATATATTTTTTCATCCGTTGGTGATTTACCCCAAGCTCGCGTTTGATGGAGACAGGATGTCCAAGGGTTATGATGAGTGGTTCGTCACCGTTAAGGAGTTTAATAGTATAATTCAATCCCTTTATGACCGGAATTATCTATTAATCAAAATGAGTGATTTGTTTGCAACGACTGAGATTAACGGCAAAAAACAGCTAATAAAAAAGCAATTAACCCTTCCAGAAGGGAAGAAACCTTTAATTCTATCAGTGGATGACATAAATTATTATTCTTATATGCACGAAAATGGAAACGCGTACAAATTGATTATCGATTCCAAGGGCAATACAGCTACCTATTCCAAGGATCCAGCAGGAAAAGAGGTTATTTCAGAAGAAAATGAAATTGTCCCGATTTTAAACCAATTTGTTCTGAAACACCCAGACTTTTCTTTGAATGGCGCGAAAGGCATTTTGGCCCTGACGGGATATGAGGGGATTTTGGGCTACAGGACAAATGATTTGAATTCTGCTTCCTATTCTAGCGAAAAAGAAGAAGTATCGAAGGTAATCATAGAACTAAAAAAGGATGGCTGGGAGTTCGCTTCCCATGGATATGGTCACTTAAACACTAGAACGATTAGTTTAAATACGTTAGAAAGAGACACGGATCGCTGGCTGAAGGAAGTCGAGCTATTAATCGGGGATACAAATATTTATATTTACCCTTTTGGCAGTAGTGTTTTGCCAAATGATCCTAAATTCAAATTTTTAGAGGATGCCGGCTTTAACATATTTTGTTCTGTTGGACCTCAGGCTTATTTATCTGTTGCCACAGACTATGCAATGATGGACCGGGTCCATATCGATGGAATGGCACTTGAGCAGCAAAGGCATATCGTCGATCGTTTCTTTGATAGCCAGAAGGTTTTGGATTCAGAAAGGTTCGCTTATAAAAAATAGTGGGAGGGGTTCTGTGCTCAAGAGGAATTGGGGTGTAATTGTTTTTATTGTTCTATTAGGTTTGCTTGCCTTTACGAATCCTTCTAAAAAAGATTTTGTTTCATTTTTCGAAAAGGAGTATGGTAAGCTGCCAAAAACAGATCTTCCTGTGGCCTTGAAAAAATTAATTTCCTCTTTTTTTCTCTTTATACCCCCGTTGTGGCAACCGAGCATGGAATCACTCATCTAGGAATATTGGGCCATTTTGTCCAAATATCAGAAGGGCAATTTGATTATCATCTTTAATTTTAAAAAATGGGCCTGCGCCTTAACTGGAGCAGGCCTATTATTGTATTTAGTGATTCGCCTGTTTTTCGTAGGCCGGAAAAATTGAAGTTCTTTTTATAAAAATCTTTAGGATGATATATCCAATCGTTGCGCCCGCAAAAGAGCTGAAAATAAACGCGGGAATGAAACCGAATAACGTAGCTTCTTTACCAAGCAGAAGCGTGGAAATGGGATAACAAGTCATCGCACCTAAAATGCCAGTTCCCAATACTTCACCAGCAAAGGCCATTAGCAATTTGCCAGTTTTCTTAAACAAAATCGCTGCTAAGAAAGCACCTATCATACTTCCCGGGAAGGCGAAAATCGAACCGGTACCAAGCAGGTTTCTAAGAACAGAAACACAAAGTGCCTGTGCAACTGCATAATATGGGCCAAGCAGTACGGCAGATAGAACATTGATAAAATGCTGGATTGGAAAAACCTTTGCAAACCCTACAGGAATGAAAAATAAATTGCTGGTTAAAGTGCCGATAGCGATAAACATCGCCGTCAGTGTCAGTTTTTGTGTTTTGCGCATAATAATTCCCCTTTTTTAAGAAAGTTACATTTAATTGAGACATGCTAGGAAGAAGCTTATTGAAAAAAATAAAAGCCAGACCCAATAAATGGACCTGGCTAAAGTAAATAAAAGAAAGGAAGACTCTTCTTCTCTACTTTCCTACGCTGGCATAATCCAGATCAGGTCCAAAGGGTTAAAAAACTGGACGTTTTTCTCTCAGCCCGCTCGCAGGGCACCCCTAGTAGTAAAAATTAAATATGTAATTGGTTTCATCATAGCCTTTGTGAAGATCGATGTAAAGTGAAATATTGCAGGATAAAAAAGATAAAGAGTGAAAAACGCTAAAAAGACGAATAATAAGCGATGAATTTGAATTTAAAGGAGTGGGTTAATTTGAAAAAGCAAATCCTAAAATTCTCGCTATTATTAATGTCCATAGCTTTCTTGTTTACATCAGTTGATGCGAGGGCAGAAATGAAAGCAACTCAACAAAAACATTGCATTAGCTCGAAGGAAGTCAAGCTGCAACGTTCAATGAGTAAGCTGTGGATCGACCATACGATCTGGACAAGAAGTTATATTGTCAGTGCGTTATCCGGATTGGAAGATCAGAATAAGGTGCTGGAAAGATTGCTGCAAAATCAGGTTGATATCGGAAATGCAATCAAACCCTATTATGGTGACGCAGCAGGAAACAAGCTGGCAGGATTGTTAAAAGAACACATCCTGATTGCTGGAAAAGTGGTGGAGGCAGCAAAAAGCGGAAACCAGGAAAATCTGAAAAAATTCATTGCCGAATGGTACAAAAATGCTGATGATATCGCTCTGTTTCTAAGCAAGGCAAATCCATATTGGCCGAATAACCAATTAAAAGAATTGCTTTACACCCATCTAAAATTGCTAACTGATCAGGTTGTCGCAAGAATAAAGAAGGATTGGAACGCTGAAATCAGAGCATATGATGTGGGAGAGAATCATATTCTTAAACTGGCAGAAGCCCTATCAAAAGGAATCATAAAGCAATTTCCAAAAAAGTTTAAATAAATTAATGTATGTGAACCAGGGGTTAAATCTTGAAGGATTTAATTCCTGGTTTTTTGTATTTAAGTGAAAAAATATACACTATTATATTTAAGGCTTTGCTACCATAATCTTAAAACAGGGGTGATGGTGTGATTGCCAGGTGGCTTTTTGTCAATATACTGACTGTATTCATAATTGTTTTATGGACCTATTACCAAGGATACGATAATAATGATATTTTGGTTGGAAAAATGCTGTCCCAAGCTGCATTTATTTTGTTTTTAATAAATCTGAATATGTATTTCGTGTTTCTGCTCATCCGAAAAAGCAAAATAAGGGATGTAAAAGTTACGCTTGCGAAGATTTCAAAGAAAATGATGAAATATCATATCCCTATTGCGGTTACAGCGACCCTGCTGATTATTGGCCATACACTCATTATGATTAATGCAAACTGGAAGCATTTTTTGCAGGTAAAAGCTATGAGTGGGTGCATGGCAATAATAATCCTCGGTATCCTCTTATTCAGCGGCTTATTGCGAAGATGGAAAGCAACGGGAAGAAGACGGAAGTTTCATTATATGATGGCGTTCAGCTTTTTTGGATTTGTCCTTTTACATATTTTTCTATGACGGCCAAAAAGGGACTATTACTACTACTTTTGATGGTTAAATGGTAAAATAACATATCATGCAATAATGTATTTGCTATTTATAGTTAGTCCTGGAGGGTTTATGGAAAAAACAGAGTTAGACCTTATGAGAGAAGAAATCAAAGCACTAAAAGAACAGTTAAAAGATAGTCAACAGCTAATAATGGATATTTCTGTACCCATTATTCCTTCGATAATTCCTGAGACCATACTGGTACCGATTTCAGGGAAGTTATCTCCTGAACGATTCGAAATGATTATTTCAAAAATTATCATGATTCCTTTTGATGAGATCAATACAGTAATCTTTGATTTTACCTCCATTTCCAAAAATGAAATAGGGGAAATAGATGTTTTCGGACATTATATTCAAAACCTGACGAATACATTAAGCTTGATTGGTGTCCAAACGATGTACGTAGGGTTTACGCCGATTGTCACTCAGAATTTAATTAATTCGGGATTAACGTTAGTAAAAGATTTAAATACCTTCTTATCCTTTAAGCAAGCACTTCAATATTTAATGAAAGAGAAGGGCTTAGAACTGCAAAGCGTGAAATGACATTAAAACCAAGTTTAAATCAAGGTTTTTTCAAAGAAAAGAGCCTGAATTAAAAAGTACCGGCTAAGCCGGCTTTTTTTATTGAATTACAAACTTTAAAAGGAAAATTAACAGAATATACAGAATATATTTATATGACAGTTCCTTTCTTCCATGTATTCAATCGATTGTAATTGAACTATTTATGATTTTCCTCTTTCTTTTTGTTGCTTAAAAATATGGTGAAGGGCTGCTCTGAGCCTGTCATTAATTTATGCACATAGGATGAAGTCAATTTATAACCCTCTTGAACTTTATCGGCCAGGTAATGGGTCCTTTCAAAGAGGATCGACCTTATATTCGTAAGTTGCCGAGAAATTTTTTCACTCAACGCTTCTTGCTTCTCAAGTCGGATTAATACTCCGTTTTGGAATTCCTCTTGCTTCGTTAGCTGGTCTGCAATATGCCTCTGAAGCGTTAAATTCTCATTCATCTTCGCGTTCATAGCATCTTGGACTGTTTCATATTTTTCCAATTGGTCAGCCATTTCCTGATGGGATTGCATCTGGTTGTTTAGCTGTTCAGTAATTTCCTGTTTAAACTGCTCTTCCTTTTTTAAAAGGGTTTCAAGCATCAAATTCTTTTCTTCCAAGGATTTTATCCATTCCATCATCTGGCTTTCAAACTCGGTATGCTCCATATTTCTTTTTCCTAAATCACTCAGCTTGTCGCTAACTGTTTTCCATTGGCTTGTTTGAAGATATTCTTGTTCAAGATATTGCTTTTGCAAGGAATCAAAGGACTTCATGAACGAAGTATTGGCATGCTGTTGTTCCTGGATTATTTCTGATAAATAATCTTTCCTTAATAACTCTTGATTCGGTTCTCTAATATCTCCAGTATTTTTAAAAACATCCGGATGTGAATCTTTGTTAATGAATAATCCCATTTTTCAACACCCCCTCTATTCTTTGCGTTTTAATATCGTATGCTAATTAAGCAAAAAATGGGTGGGTGCTTCATTTAGTAAGTGATCAACGTGGCCATATTATTGAAGACTAAGGAATACAAGTCGCATTCAATATGAATGGAATGATAAAAAATTGACCAAAATGAAAATGAGGAGGTTTTTTATGAAAAAGGCAATTGTATTAATCATAAAATTTGCAACTGGTCTGGTCGCTTTTGCATTAGGGCTGAATTTGTTTTTTAAGGCATCAATAGTCGACGTGGTATCTTTTAGTGTGCTTGTCACAGTTATTTCGTATTTAGTTGGGGACAGGATACTATTGAAGCGCCTCGGAAAATCAAATACGATCATCATCGACTTTTTGCTTTCATATACACTTGTGTGGATCTTTGGCTCAGTGGTTTTGGATAACTATAGGCAAATTGCCTGGGGCAGTATTATTTCTGCCACAATCATAACAGCAGGGGAAATTTTTATTCACCGATATATGTTTAGAACACTTTCAGAAGAGCAGGCTGAATTGACTCGGCCAATTGCTGCCAATAACCTTGCATACGGAATGGAAATTGCGGAAGAGCAGGATCCTTTTAAGGAAAAGTAGTGTTGATTTAAAAATTGCTTCCTTCTAAAAAATCAAAATGCACATATATTTTTCTAAAAAGATCTTCGGAACCAGGAGGTCTTTTTAGATTGGATAAAAGGGAGGAAGCAGCATGACAAGTGCAAAAAATGAAGTAATCATCAATCAGCCAATCGCGGTGATTTGGGATTTTGTAAAGGAAATGGACAATTGGGCACCCCTAGTCCCAGGATATATCAGCCATGAGAAAGTAAATGAACGCCAATCCCAATGGACGTTCCGCGAAGACGTAGGAATTCTAAAAAAGAAAGTCACCATGCTGATCACGATTAAGGAATGGATTGAGCCGACAAAGGTAACCTTTGATTTGAAGGGTATTAACGAAAACATGACAGGCAAGGGTTATTTTTTGGCAGAAGCTCTTGATAAAAATAAAACAAAAATGTCCGGATACCTGGAAATGACTGCAGAAGGGCCATTGGCTGGCATTATAAACGCTGTTTTAAAAACCTCTGTACCGAAAAAGGGAGAAGAAATGACAGCCGCCATTTCTGCCAAACTGATGGAATTGAAGCCGACGAGGTTGTAAAAAACTAAGAAATTTATGGATGAATTAACACATTTACATATTAAGAAATGGGCAGACTGATATAGAGGTCTGTCTTTTTTTTATGGATATTTTCTGGAAGGTGCCTGTCACCTGGCTTAATCTGGAAAGTGCCTGTCACCCGAAAGAAATTCGTGGCGTGCCTGGCATATGCCGACTAGTGTATACTGGTATAGATGTTCAATCGATATTGGTAATGTTTAAAGGAGGATATATAGATGTTAAAAAAACAAATTACTCAGTATTTTGCAGACTTGAAGGAGATGCAGCCGGGCGCAGATGGGAAGATTGAGGTTTATAAAGAAGAATTTGATTACGCTGAGAGGCACCAGCTGATAAACGAGGAATTTAAGCCGAGGATTCGGGTGAATGAGCTAACCCCTGTTACACGCTTTGGTTCAGCTTATATTGAGCGTTCAGATAAAGAGCTGGAGAAGTTTTTGGGAGAAGAATCCTTTGAATTTTTAAACCAGCCGATCGATTATTTAAAGAAGCATTTGCATGAATTTATTTACATGGAGTCTGACTGGTTTGAAATAATCGGTGTGGATGCTTTTTCTTTCGAGGTTGATGATGTATTTGGTACATATGATGTTATGCTTGGACTGAAGATCCAAAAGAAATACGACAAGACCCTGAAGGCTCTTCTGAATGACAAATTACAGGGCGATGATACAAAATTTGATTTGCTATTCAACAATGAAGACGGCTTATGGAATTTAAATTTTGCTCTGAACAATGTGGAAGGCTTCGATGAGAATATGACCTTGGGAGATGCATTCCTGCTAATTTACCGGTTCGTCTTCAACCTTGCTGAACAAGCAGAAGAGAGTAACTAATACATATAACACAAAATGAGGTTGCTGCATGAGTAAAATAAGCTTTACAGATTATCAATTGAGCGAAGAAATTATTAGGTCTTTAGCCGGCTTGAATTATGAAAATCCTACACAAGTCCAGGCCGAGGTCATTCCAGTCGCCCTGGAAAAGAAGGATCTAGTTGTAAAATCACAAACGGGGAGCGGCAAAACGGCTTCCTTTGGAATACCCATTTGCGAACTAGTACAATGGGAAGAAAACAAGCCGCAGGCTTTAATCCTTGCGCCTACCCGCGAGCTTGCCGTGCAGGTTAAAGAGGATATCACCAATATTGGGAGATTTAAACGAATTAAAGCGGCTGCCGTTTATGGAAAATCTCCTTTTGAAAGACAGAAGCAGGAGCTAAAGCAGAAAACGCATGTCGTTGTCGGAACTCCCGGACGGGTGCTGGATCATATTGAAAAAGGAACGCTATCGTTGGAGCGTATACAGTATCTTGTGATCGATGAGGCGGATGAAATGCTTAATATGGGGTTCATTGAACAAGTCGAAGCAATTATCCACGAGCTTCCAAAAGATAGAACAACGATGCTTTTTTCAGCTACAATGCCTGAGGATATCGAGAATCTAAGCCGCAGTTATATGAACAATCCTATTACTATTGAAATTCAAGCGGAGAGTCAGACAACAGGCAAAATCGACCATTCTCTTTATGTTGTAAGAGATGAAGAAAAATTTGATTTGCTCCGTGATATTACCATTATGGAAAATCCGGATAGCTGTATTATTTTTTGCCGGACTAAAGAAGGGGTCGATAACGTTTTTCGACAACTGGACGCACTGGATTATACGTGTGATAAAATTCATGGCGGCATGATTCAGGAAGACCGTTTTGATGTGATGAATGAATTCAAAAGGGGAGAATTCCGTTATTTAGTTGCTACAGACGTTGCGGCGCGCGGAATTGATATTGAAAATATCTCACTCGTTATCAACTATGACCTGCCAATGGAAAAAGAGAGCTATGTACATCGTACCGGCAGAACAGGACGCGCCGGAAAAACAGGAAAGGCCATCACCTTTGTCACTCCATATGAAGATAAGTTCCTGACCGAAATTGAAGACTTCATAGGTTTTAACATCAAACAAAAGGAACCGCCGACTAAGGATGAGGTTTCCAGAAACGAAGCAGCTTTTTTTGATAAAATGGACACAGAGCCTGAGTTTAAAAGAGAAAAAAGCGCAGAAATAAATAAGCACATTATGAAGCTGTACTTTAATGGCGGCAAGAAAAAGAAAATCAGAGCAGTCGATTTCGTCGGGACCATTGCAAAAATCAATGGGGTGACAGCTGAGGACATAGGGATCATCAAAATAGAGGACAGTGTTTCTTATGTGGATATTCTAAACGGCAAAGGCCGATTGTGCTGCAAGCCATGAGAAATACGACCATAAAGGGTAAGCTATTAAAGGTCCATCCAGCCAGGAAATAGAGTAATAAATAGGTGCATTAGCAAAATCGATATGATACAGTTAAATTCTATTTATATGATAAAGGGGTTATTAACAATGACAAATCAAAATGAAAATAATGCTCTGCCCGAAAAATCATGTTCAATTGAACGCTTAGTAACATTGCCAGAGGACGTTGCAAAGGTTCTCAACGGCGAAAAAACAGCGACACGCCGAAACGGAAGATATGCTGATGTTGGTGAAATCATGACTCTTGAAGGCCGTGGATTTGTTGTGGAGAAGGTGTATTCTCAGTCTCTAGGAGAGTTGACTGAAGAAAATGCAAAGCAGGAAGGTTATGCGAGCCTGGAGGATTATAAAAATTCCATTCTCTCAATGCACCCTGGTATGCCTTGGGTTCCTCAAATGAGAGTATGGGTTCATGAATTCCGCCCAGTTCAAGAATAATGGTAAAGAATTGTGATCATTCTTCATAAAATACTTCTTTATTTACATATTTCCAGCGTGATTCTGTCGATTGGGCCATTCTTTATTTTGCTGCCAATGGTAAAAAAACTTCGGCATCCAAAATCAGATGTTCAATCCGCTTACCTGGATGCATTCAGATTTGCGGTCAGGCTCACGAAACATGCTGGGCATGTGTTGGTTGTAACAGGAATACTCCTTGTCATGATTAGTGGATGGTCCTGGAAAACGTCATGGATTGTGATGACGATTCTAATCATGGTCAGCTCATTATTCTTTATTGCCCGAGCATTCTCACCGACAATCCGGAAGTTTGCTGATCCAAAACAAGATCATGAGAAAGCAATTAGAAAACTTAATCAGGCAGTTTGGGCTTATATTGCGCTATTAATGCTGATGCTATGGTTCATGGTGGCAAAGCCGGTACTATGGTAAAAGCGCTGACAACCATTATATGGAAAATCGATCAAGGAGGCGAAGCGTGGAATGGACCAACACGTAATCGTCTATACGACAAACGACTGCATCGAATGCGAAATGGTCAAAAAAGTGTTAACGCAAGAAGGAATTCCCTTTGAGTCGAGAAATGTCGCCATCAATCCACAATACCAAAAGGAAGTGGAGAAGCTGGGATATCTGGGTGTTCCAGTTACCGTATTCAGGAACCGGGCAGTAAAAGGGTTTACCAACGAACTCAAAGAAATCATCGAATTAGCTTCCAATAAAAACGGATTATAGGGCTCCATATTGAGATTCTAAATAATTAAATAACCACTTGAAATGACGTATGGCTGGCATACGTCATTTTCGTATTGAATAAAATTTGGGAATTTGGATGCACTTTAGTTTTGAACAGAATATATGACTTATAAAGGACTAAACACTCCAGGATAAGCAGAAAAATGTCTTACATAGGGCATATGAAGGACAAAACTTTCCAGGTTAAGTGGGAAAATGTTTTTCATAAGGCATATGAAGGACAATACCAACTATGTTAAGCTGGGCAATGCCTTTCTTAAGGTGTATGAAGGACAAAACCTATTAGCTTAAGCGGAGAAATGTCTCTAAAAAGAACTATGAAGGACAAAATGACTCAGGAAAACAACGAAACTGTCTTCAATAAGCTCTCTTGAGGACAAAACCAATCGGGTAAACAACGAAACTGTCTTCAATAAGCTCTCTTGAGGACAAAACGAATCAGGAAAACAACGAAACTGTCCATTATAATTCCTATTAGGGACAAAACCTGTGCTTTGCCCATTAATAATGAACCCGTTCACATGAGGATGGAATTTTGTGTTTTAATATAAAACTAAAATACTGTTTAATTTATGCAAATAATCCAAGCACTTTATGAGGAGGGCAATATGAATTTAAAAGTAACTGATGATAGTGTAATTATTGATGGATATGAAATTGAAGGCTTTATTGATAAAGAGCTCTGTTGCAATAAGTGTTCAACAAGCCTTGTTTATTATGAAGATTTCGATGCTTATTTTTGTCCAAAGTGCAATCTTTGGACTGAAGCAGCCTGTGACGATCCTGATTGTATATATTGCCCGAACCGCCCCGAAAAGCCGCTTCCATAAAAAATTTTTATACTCATAAATAAAAGGTTTTTCTAAGAATATCGTATGAACATCGGTGGCTGCTTTAGGCAGCCCTCTTTTTTTAAAAGTATACAATGTACAAAACTAGTATGCATTTTAACAACTGCCTATTTGTATCAAAAATTATTGGTAAATATTGACTTACAGAGACTCATAATTTAATATTTAGTTAAATGCTTAAATACTTAAATATAAGAGGGAGTTCGAATGAACAATACTTTTAAAGCCTTATCTGATCCAACAAGGCGAAAAATACTGGATCTTTTAAAGGAAAGGGATTTAACGGCGGGAGAAATATCCGAGCATTTTAACATGACAAAGCCGAGTATTTCGCAGCATTTAAAGATTTTAAAACACGCAGACCTTGTACAAGACGAAAAAAATGGCCAGTACGTCATATATTCTCTTAATACAACGGTCTTTCAGGAAATTATTAGCTGGGCTTTGAATTTTGCTGAATATCAAGAGGGGAAGGGTGAATGAAATGAAAAAACATATATTTCCTATCATATTAATTGGTGCAACAGTAATTATTTGGCTTCTATTTTATCAACAGCTTCCAAGCGAAATGCCAATACACTGGGACATAAATGGTAATGTCAATGGATATGCCACCAAATCAAATGCAATGTTGATGTCAATTGCTCTCATGGTTTTCATTTATGCCATGATGTCCGTGGTTCCTAAGGTGGATCCCAAAAAAAATAATTATAAAAATTTTTCCAAAAGTTATTCCATCATAAATATATTGACATTAGTGGTGATTTTTGCAATCAATATGCTAATGCTGACGGCAGGTCTTGGTTATAAGGTGAATACACGTCTGGCTATACATTTAATCTTAGGTGTGCTCTTCATCGTACTTGGAAACTATATGCCACAAATTAAGCCAAACTATTTTATAGGTGTGAAAACACCCTGGACATTAAATGATGAAGACAATTGGAAAAAAACACATCGTTTCGGTGGAAGAACGTTTATAATAAGCGGTTTTCTCTTTATGATAACAATCTTCCTGCCAGATCGATTTGTAGAAGACTTTGGAGTTCCTTTTATTTTGATCATTCTTCTTTCTCCTCTTGCCTATTCATACTTGCTTTTCAGGAGACAAATTAATGGTTAAAAGAGAGACCTATAAAAAGAGAATGCTAATCTATCCACCTCTCATACAATATTTAATTGACACAGAATGAAAATTTTACGAGCCACTTATTAACCAAGTGGCTCTTTTTGATATTCAGGAAATGAAAATCTTTGTAAAAGCAGGCTTTGAATTTTCCGCATGAATGTAACAAATCATTTGGTTTTCCGTCTAATTTGAAGAAGGGGTGGGCGGAAAATTGCGAACGATGAAAGAAATAAAGAGTTGGAGTAAATCGCTGTTAGTAGCACTAGGAATCGTCATGATCTTAAGGACCTTCCTGTTTGATCCATACATAGTAGAGGGCTCTTCCATGGAACCAACATTGCATAATCAGGAAAGAATCTTTGTTGAAAAATTTCATTTGAAGGATAGTTTTAAGAGGGGAGAAATTGTTGTTATTAAGGGGACAAATGAGGACAAAAACTATGTGAAAAGGATAATTGGCAGTCCCTGGTGATACCGTGGAATTTAAAGATGACAAATTATACGTTAATCGTGTTTTAATTAATGAACCTTACTTGTCGCTAAATCGAAAAGCTGCCATGCAAATAAGCAGTAGGTTAACAGGGGATTACGGTCCAATTACGGTACCCGCAGACGAATTTTTTGTTATGGGGGATAATCGGCTTTATAGTATGGACAGCCGTAATGGCCTAGGATTCATCCAAAAAGAAAACATCATTGGAAAAAGTGAATTTGTTTTATATCCATTTGATAATATTAGGAATATAAAATAGTTAGAAAAGTGACCTTTGACCGTCGATTCGTTTCGGCGTTTTTTTCTTTCTTTTTGGCTGTTTTCGTAAACTTTGTTGCTATTTAGAGTGAATCAGATGGTTGATAAAGATGTTGATTGGAGCGGAAGGTGCGAGACTCCTCCGGGAGCAGTGGGACAGGTGAGCCCCCGCAGTCGCTTCAGCGACGAGGAGGCTCATCGCCCACCCCGCGGAAAGCGAGCATCCTGAAGCGGAAATCAACTACTACTAAAAACAACAATCTTTTAGAAAACAGCCTTCTTTTTTAATAATAAACCTTCCATATTCATATGGCCATAAATCCTTACTATGTAACGGTTGTATTTCAATAAAAATTGCGATCTCAGAACTATATGTGAGGAAAAAAGAATAAAAAGGGATTTTTCCAGTTAAATAGAATATAATTAGTTTTTCTACTAATTTTTATTTTCAAGGAGTACGCAACCATGTATCAGACTTTTACGATGAAGGAAAAGATAAAGCAAATTTTTGTTTTGTTAATTCCTATTTTAATTACACAGCTTGGTATGTTTTCAATGGTGTTTTTTAATACGATCATGTCAGGGAAATATAGTTCTTCCGATTTGGCTGGCGTTGCAATCGGTTCTTCCATTTGGAATCCTATTTTTACAGGCCTAAGTGGAATTCTTATGGCAGTGTCTCCAATTGCCGCACAGCGCATTGGGGAAAAGAAGAACAAGGAAGTTGCATCTGTTGTGACGCATGGAATTTACCTAGCATTTTTTATTGCGTTTTTCGTCATCTTAATTGGCTTTTTCTTTTTGGATCCCATCTTGGAAACAATGAATTTGCCGCCAAGCGTCCAACAGACAGCACATGATTATTTGACCGGACTTAGTTTCGGAATTATTCCTCTTTTTATTTACAACGTTCTGAGATCTTTTATCTATGCATTGGGAAAAACACGTGTCGTTATGGTAATTTTGTTATGCTCCCTGCCGGTTAATTTCTTTTTGAATTATGTATTGATTAATGGACATTGGGGTTTTCCAGAACTCGGTGGGGCAGGTGCTGGCTATGCTACATCCGTCACCTATTGGGTCATTGCGGGCATTACAGCTTATATTATCAAAACAAGTGATTTATTTTCGGTTTATCTCTCACTGAAACAGTTCAAGCAATTTTCTCTAGATAAATGTATGGAGATTTTGAAAATTGGAGTGCCAATGGGGCTGTCAATCTTCTTTGAAACAAGCATGTTTGCCGTTGTCACGATCTTAATCAGCAAGTTTAATATCACTACGATTGCAGCGTATCAGTCGGCCTTAAATATAGTTGCATTTCTATATATGATTCCGATTAGTATTTCCATGGCTCAGACTGTTCTCGTCGGCTTTGAAGTCGGTGCGAAGCGCTATCAGGATGCCCGCGCATATAGCTGGCTCGGTATTTACCTGGCGATTTTCATTGCATTTATAACAGGAATATTGGTCGTTCTTTTCCGTTATCAAGTGGCAGGCCTTTATTCAAACGAAACGGCTGTTATTAACGTTACAGCCCAGTTTTTGATTTATGCTTTATTCTTTCAAATCTCTGATGCCATCCAGGCAACAGCGCTTGCAGCCTTAAGAGGTTATAAGGATGTCAACCTTGCCTTTATCATGACGCTTATTGCATATTGGCTCATTTGCCTTCCAGTCGGCTATCTTTTGTCCCATCACACAGGCCTCGGAGCCTCAGGATATTGGATTGGGTTAACAATCGGGCTGCTTGCGGCAGGCATTGGATTATCTATCAGGCTAATCTATATTCAAAAAAGGAAATTTTCCAGTGTACAGCTAGAGAGTCTAATATCATAATACGAAAAGTGCAATAAAGACTTTATACAAATTTGAAACCTTAGCTAGTAACAAGGCGGCTAAGGTTTTTGTATTTGCACTATCCTTTATTGATGTTAGGTTTTCTTCATGAAATGGTTATTCCTTTAGTAGCATCCAACCCACTTAAATTACTTTGGCGATAGTTAAATAAAATAGGATGAAGATAGGATAGTTGTGGTGGGTTGTTGAATTAATAAAGGAGACTGGAAAAAGAAAGTAAAGGAGAGGATTTAATTGCAAAATGAAAAGCAAAAGGTTCATCCTTTTTTAATGTTTTTTGGGACAGCTGAAGAGGCAATGGATTATTACACGTCTATCTTTGACGACTCAGAAATTATTAGTATTTCTCGCAATGGAGCGAATGGAGAGGGTGAAGAGGGAAAAGTATTACATGCTACTTTTTCTATAAAAGGGCAAGAGATTAAATGTATTGATAGCAGCATAAAGCATGATTTTACATTTACCCCTGCAATATCTTTATATGTATCCTGTGATACTGAAGAAGAAATTACTCACGTATACGAGCAGTTGTCCCAGGATGGCAGTGTACTCATGCCGTTGTCTGTATATCCATTTAGCAATAAGTTTTGCTGGGTTATGGATAAGTATGGGGTTTCATGGCAACTAGATCTTCCAAATAGCTAAAACAAGAAGGATGATGTACAATCTTTTGCATAAAATAAAATCGGAAAACAAACAGTGCATTGGTGGCTTTATCCATTTTTTTGCATCATATCAGCAGATTTTTAAGGATAAGTATTTAGGGGGTTAAGGGATGGAACTATCACATTTTACCGTGAAGGGAACCTGGGAGGGGGACCGGAATGGAGTGGGAAAGATACAATCATCGAGCGGCATTACGATTGAGGCGTCCGTTCCGAGAGAATTTGACGGCCGGGCGTGGGATTTAATCCTGAGGAATTGCTTACTTCCTCAGCAAATAATTGCTATATGATCACGTTAGCTGCGATGTTAAGCAACCGAAAGATTGGGGTTGCTGGCTTAGAGGTTGTGTCAGAAGGTGTTGTAGAAAAGGTAGAAGGCAAACTGCGTTTCAAACAAATCATCCATAAACCGATCATTTCGATTAGTGCAGATTCTGAAATTACTGCAGAAAAGCTAGAAGAGCTGGCAGTCAGGGCAGAAAAAGCATGCTTTATTTCGAATACATTAAGAAACAGCATTGAATTTTCAGTTGAGGCGAAGGTGAATAAGATATAAGTTAAAAAGCCTTCGCAGGAAGGCTTTTTATTATGGAAAATAAATTTCCAACCGATTTGTATCATTCAGGAGGATGAAGTAGTTTTGAAAATCAGAAGGTTGAATAAATGTTGGATATTCCTTTATGGAAATGGAGATTTCACCATCATTTTTTAAAAAAAGAATAAAAGCCTCATCAATCGAAATGGAGTTGAAGTTGAATCCATCTCTCTTCCACAATAAATCCTCATCCATGTAATAGTTTAAAATAACTTGACGGTTTCGATAATTTTTAATAAAGGAAAGATCACTCATTTGTTTTTCCATACCCTCAGCACATACCCTCCGCAGCCGCATTGATTGATAAACTTGGTTTCAATTTTATTTCCGAAGATTAAATTTAAAGTGTCAGTTAAATATTCAGAAGGATTTCCAAAGCCATCAGGAGTGACTACGTTAACATAAAAGCCTTTTGCCGTTTTCTCAACTGCCTCAATGGCCTCTCATGATGACTAATTCCACGTTGTCTTCATAATCCCCATGCTCAAGAGAAATGGACCAATTCGTTTCCATAAACTCACCTCCATTTTTATTTTAAAAGGGAAGGAAGGACCGTGTGGTGATACGTATCACTATTAAAAACATTTTGTTAAGCAGTTACAATATTTCCAGTGTTTTAGGGAAAAATAAATCTATTATTTTGAAATCAAACTTCTTTATTGACATCTGATCTATTCTGGATTAATCTAAAGAACGATTAATCCGATAAACTTACTGGGGGTATTTAAAAATGAAAAAAATAGCGGCTCTTATTTTAACTGCTGTTTTGTTGCTTTCGTTAGCAGCTTGCGGGTCAACAACTAACAAATCTAAAAATCTGTTGGAGCAGGTTAAGGATAAAGGCGAAGTCACCATTGGAACCGAAGGAACTTATGCACCGTTCACATTCCATGATAAAGCCGGAAAATTAACTGGTTTTGACATTGAAATTACTGAAGAAGTATTCAAGCGTTTGAAAATCAAGCCAAAGTTCGTTGAAACAAAATGGGATGGCATGATTGCAGCGCTTGATGCCAAGCGTTATGACATGGTTGCAAACGAAGTGGCAATCCGCCCTGATCGATTGAAAAAATATGATATGTCTGACTCTTATATTGCTTCTAAAGCTGTTTTAATTACAAGAGATGATAACACTGACATTAAAACCCTTGATGATTTAAAAGGTAAAAAAGTGGGGCAGTCTTTAGATAGCAACTACCGTAAAATTGCAGAAGATCATGGCGCAACGAATACAGTTGTTGAAGGATTTAACCAAGCAATCGATTTGCTGACTTCAGCCGCATTGACGCAACAATCAATGATAGCTTATCTTACCTTGATTTGAAAAAACAGCGTCCAGAGCTTAAGATCAAAACTGTATACTCAGAACCAAATGCCACAGAAAATGCATTCCTTTTCCGCAAAGGCAGCAAAGAGCTTGTAAATGAAATTAACAAAGCACTTGCTGATATGAAAGCAGATGGCACTTACCTTAAGATTTCTAAAAAATGGTTTGGTACTGACGTTTCTAAGTAAAGGAATTGAAGAGATATGTTTGCAGATGATAGAGCTCAACGAATAATAGGAATCCTTAGCGATTCCTTTTTCCTATTTTAAAGGCGGGATTGTACTATACAATCCCCTTAACATTGATTACGTTTGTCCTTGGGCTTATTCTGGCATTCTTCACTGCGATTGCCCGTCTCTCAGGGAATCGCCCGCTAGTGGCGCTGGCAAAATTCTATGTGTGGATTTTCCGCGGGACTCCGCTATTGGTTCAGATTTTTATTCTATTCTACGGGTTTCCTAGTATCGGGATCACCTTGAATCCGTTCCCGGCAGCTGTTATTGCCTTTACCTTGAATAAAGGGGCTTACAGCTCGGAAATCATCCGGGCAGCCATTCTTTCCATACCAAAAGGGCAGTGGGAAGCCGCTTATTCAATAAGCATGACAAAAGCACAGGCAATGAGGAGAATTATTTTGCCACAGGCGGTACGGGTCTCACTTCCGCCGCTGGGGAATTCATTTATCAGCCTTGTGAAGGATACCTCACTTGCCGCAACCATTACGGTGACGGAATTGTTTCAAAAAGGCCAGCAAATCGCATCTGTTACGTATGAACCGCTGTGGCTCTATATAGAAGTTGCCGCAATATATTTAATCTTCAGCACAGTGCTTTCATTTTTACAGAATAAGCTTGAGGATCGTTATGATCGCAGTGTAGCGAAATAATGGAGGGCCGATCATGATTACGATTAATAAATTGCAAAAACGCTTTGGCGAACTCGAAGTTCTTAAAGGAATCGATTTGTCGATAGAAAAAGGGAAGACAGCGGTTATCATCGGACCATCAGGCTCAGGGAAAACAACACTATTAAGATGTTTAAACCTGTTGGAGATTCCGGATGGCGGATCGATAATGATTGGTGATACGAACATTGATTTTTCTGCTGGGAAAAAATTAAAGACCTCGGATATTTCTTCGTTACGAAAACAAACCGGCATGGTGTTTCAAAGCTATAATCTGTTCCCTCATTTGACTGCATTGCAGAACATTATGGAGGGCCTACGGTAGTTCTGGGTAAATCAAAGGAAGAGGCGCGAAAAAATGCTCTAGATCTGCTCGATAAAGTAGGATTGAAGGATCGGGCAGATATGTATCCACACCAGCTTTCCGGCGGGCAGCAGCAGCGTATTGGAATAGCGCGTGCGATGGCGATGGAACCAGCCGTGTTATTATTTGATGAGCCAACCTCGGCGCTCGATCCCGAGCTGGTTGGCGAAGTGTTAAGGGTTATGAAGGATTTATCTGAAGAAGGGATGACAATGGTCATCGTCACCCACGAAATGCAGTTTGCCCGCGATGCAGCGGACCAGGTGATCTTTATGGATCAGGGAGTCGTGGCGGAACGGGGCACACCAGATGAAGTGTTCGGAAACACACGAAACGCAAGAACATTGCAATTTTTGAATAAAATAGAAGCACGATAAAAGGTGGAACGGCATACTGGGGTATGTCGTTTTTTTGTGCGGAAGACAGGTTCTTCCTCTCGAGAGATTAATAGAACATCAACGTAGTATCGCATAAGTCGGAGTTAACTGAATTTATTCAGCTTGTCAGGGAAACAACGGCTTGTGAATCGACCGTACTGGCCATTGATAGCGGCGTAATGCTAGTCAAATTTCATTAAAAACAGGCTGGCCTCTTGTGGTCAGCCTGTTTGGTTTCTAATAAATTTGTTGCGCAGGTCTGTTCCTTCAAATGCAAGTAAACCAATATTGTTCCCCAGCTCGATAATTGAATTTTTGCCGATGAGCTGGTATTGAAGCCTATCACTCCATAAATAGAAAGAAGGGTCTGATTCTTCCTCTCCCTGGATAATATTAAAGTCAGCATCGCAATAGCGGTGAATTTCTTTTCGCCTTTTGGCGGAGTTAAAGCTTATTGCTAATTTCATAAGGAAGCCCCACACGCCGATAAAGCTCATATTTTTGAATGGAGAGCTTGTAAATTGGGAGACGGCTAAACTCCTGGCATCGGGGAATGAAATAGTCGCTTCCACGGCAGATGCTGAATGGACATCCCCTGATAAAATAATGCACTTGCTCGGATTCCAGCTGGCAATTTGGCTGAGAAGCTCGGTGAAGCCTTTTCCATTATATTTCCACGCTTCAAAGTCGAGTGAATTTTGCACCTCAATCCCCAATACTTTTAGCGGATAGACATAATCGTGCAGGAAGGATTCAATTAGGCCCATTCCGTAAACAGGTGCTGCAGAGATGATGATCAAGGGGGTTTCAGGATTCCAGCCGCTTTTAGCAAGCTTTCCATAAACCATTTCCCAGCCCTCCCTGCTTAAAAGCTTCGGACAGCTACTAGTTTCCTCGATTACTTTTCCGAATTTTACAGGGATTGGCCTACTTCAAATTCCCTTAATGTACGGGTATCAAGAAACACGGCATGGGGATGTGTTGGAGCAACGTAATGCCAGGAATGGAAGTTCCAAAGGGTTTGAACCCATTTTTCGTGTAAGGCTGTGTTATTGAAAATTGTCAAATAGGATTCGATCAAAGAAATGAAGGAGCTATCAAAGCTATCAGGCTCGTTGCCCCATCCCTGGAATGCCCAGTAAGCGGTGAGGCCGTTCGCGATCACATGCCTTCCTAGAGGTGAATTTGAAACGCTTTTTTCCCACACTGAAGAGATGTTCCAGTCATCCGTTAGGTCATGATCATCGAAAATCATATAAGAAGGGATGTTCGCTAATAATCTTCTAATCCGATAAATAGATTGCTGAAAAGAAATTAAGTTTTCCTGTTGATGTTTAAAACGGTTTATAAGCTGCTTTCTTTCTGCTTTGTGCTGGTTAATATGCTTCGCCTCATTGGAAAATGCGAAATGAAGGTCTGCTTCCTCAAAGGGATAAAAAAGCTCATGACTTTGTGCGGTTTCCCATAACTGTGGACCCCAGGATAATAAATACATGACAGCAAATTCGCCGAACTCCATTAAATGGTTTTGTGCCTGAGACGAAGTGAATTGGCAAAGATTTTCCATAATAAACTGCCGCCCATTTATTTGATTAATAGCCGTTTTGAGAGGTTCATTACGAAGCTTAGGTTCAATTTTTTCAAGGGGCTCTTTTTTGCCAATCAGCTCTTGGCCAAGGGCTGAAATCACGCCAATAATCGGATCCGCGACATCATCTGCGTAAATTTGGTCACCCATCAGGAATAGGGAAGAGGGGCGCATTTCTAAATTAGCATATTCTTTTTCAAGCTGGATGTCGGCAATTGCAAGTGCGTCATCCCCTTCACCATGAAGCTTTCTGCATGATCCATAAAGAATCTGGCAATTTTGGCTTGAGCTTTTTATAAAAAAAGAGGGATATTTTAGATTGGCATATACGATGGATTGGGGATGGTCAGGGGTCAATAAGCCAAGGCTTTCTAAATCATGCTGTGCTGTATCGGTTTTAAAATGAAGATTGTAGCCTAGGAGTGTGTCTGTTGGAAAGATTCCACTATGGGGAGTAATTTTAATTAAATGGACAAACAGCTGCTTTCCCAGCCTGACCGTCTCTTTTTCACTATGAATTGGAAGGGCAGAAGTTTCTAAAGGCGATTCAATAGTATACAATGAAGCGTGGATTTCAGATGGTCTGCTAGTTGCAATCCAAATGAAGACCTGATGGGGGGCGGCTCTTCGAATCATAGGTCCTGAAAGGATTAATGGAAAGGTTATAGGCTTCATAAACTCACCTCTCTTCTCATAATCCACTTATTATATTCAGGTTAGCCTGGCCTTTTACCAAAAAAATACTCCCCCAAACGAGTTTGGGAGGAGTATTTGTTCTGCTGTAAATTTTATTGATTTTTATTCTTCAAATCCTGTTGTGTAATATTGCTTCTAATATTTGTTTCTTTGGCAAATTCACTATCCTGGTTCTGTTTGTTTGGATACTTGTTTTTGCGTTCGCGATTGTCGTTTTTATTTGTCAAGGTGACTCCTCCTTTTGTGTTATCAGGCTTTAGTATGGACGGTTTGCGAAATATTATGTCAGTCCAGAGAAAGAAAAAAGCATTGGCTGAACGGGTCAGCCAATGCTTTATCAAATCAAAAAATGTAAGGTGCCTGTCACCCAATTAAGCAGGGGACAGGCACGGATGTTTAGCAGTATAGCTCTACAAAATAGGCTGGGTTGAGTTTTTCTCCGGTAACAAGTTTGATTTTTTCGTTCCAGCTGTATAGCGCGGCTGGTTTGAAGTAGGAGTTGACGAGCATTTCTCCGGCTTCCTTCGTAAAGAAGTCAGGGGAGATCGATTCCTCAATGTATCGCTGAAGCTGTGCTGCTGTCAGTTCACCAAGTAGGTAGTTTTGATAATAAACCGGTGCAAGCGTAAAGTGGATTTTCGCAGCCCAGTCAGGGTTGTCGGTTGAATCCGGAGGGGTGACCAGCTGGATTTCCTGCACGGTTTTCCACCACAGTTTATTAAGATCCTGATCAGGATTTTCGTATAATTCTTTTTCGAAAAATACAAAGGTGATGATCCAGCGTGCAGAGA
Source organism: Neobacillus sp. PS3-34 (assembly GCF_030915465.1). Lineage (GTDB taxonomy): Bacteria > Bacillota > Bacilli > Bacillales > Cytobacillaceae > Neobacillus_A. The sequence continues at coordinate 175,773 of NZ_CP133267.1, read as the reverse complement.
TCAGCATTTGCAGCTGTTGGTATTTCTGTAATTCCGGCGTTAATTCGTTCACCGTTTCTTCATCGACCTTCAGGAAATTCTTCAGCCAGCGCGGGTCCTTGCCCATTTTGCCAAATAGCATCGCAATCGCTTCAGTCGTCAGGGTATGGCTGCAGGTACGAAGGCTGAATGGCAGCGTGGAATCTAGATATTTAAAATATGCAGCATGGCCGAATTCGTGCAAATTCGTTTCCATCCAGTAAGCACTTTCTGTTAAATTACAAAGGACACGGACGTCTCCTTCCCGGTCGATATCCGTACAGAAAGCAGTTGGGTTTTTCTTTTCACGTGGGTACAGGTCGCTCTTTTCATATAGGTCAGATACTTCAATACCCATGGCCTGGAAGGTTTCAGTCGTGATTCCGACAATATCCTTTCCTTTGTAAAAAGGATCTAGATTGGTTGTCTCAGAAGGAGGTGCCTCCTGGAAGAATGGATCTACATAATGCCATGGTCGAATCTCGGAAGCCTCGATGCCAAATTTCTTGGCTAAGCGCTCATCAAGCTCCTGTTTCATTGTGCTGTACGTTTCTTTTGACTGGTCCAACAGATTTTGGAAAATCGAGAATACTTCTTCGCGATCCAATTCCTGCAGGGAGAAAGCCATTTGATGGTGGTTATCGTATCCTAGCAGCTTGGCAGCCTCATTGCGCTTTTTCACGAGTTCCAGTAAGCCTTTCTCGACCACTTTTCCTACATCCTTGCTTGCATGCCAAATATTCTTACGCAGTTCCTGGTCGTCACTATTAATCAATATGTCACGTATTTCGTTAGCGGAATATTTTTTGCCATTCACTTCGGGAGCGAAGGTGTTGAATAATAGATTCAATTCGGAAGAGCGCTTCGATAAATCAGCAAGGACTTCCTCAGGCAATTGATTTTCCTTCATGCTGTTAAGGAATAATTCTAACTGACGTTTTTGAACCTCTGTTAAAGACTCATCCTTTAAAAATTCCAGCGTTTTTTCGTATGTATCTTTTTGAGAAAACATAAGGTTAAATTTTGTATCTGCTTCGCTGAGCTTTTCTGCCCATTCAGGATCGCCGGTAGTCTGTGCCATCCAGCTTGCGACGGTAACATCCTTTAATAGCTTTTGCATTTGGTCATTAAGATCTTGTAAAAATGTATCAACAGTTTGAACTGTCTCCATTTGTTTCACTGCCTTTCCAACAAATTTAGGATAATAGTAACAATATTAAGAATTCGCTAACGATATTCATAAACCTTTTTATTTTTAAAAAATAGAAAAAGGACAACCGGCAGTTGTCCTTTAGTAAGGAGAATAGTCGACATTCGCTGTATAGGTATTGGTTCCACTCCATAATAAAAACCCATCGATTCCTTCTGAATGGAGCGCACTTACTTGGTCTTCAATTTCTTTTTTGCCATAGGTTTTAAAGTTGCCTGCGCCGAGCCAAGTAGCGGTAAAATCCTGAAGCCATGGGCGGGAAACAGGGGGATTAGGTAATTGGGTTAATCGACTTTTTTCCACCTTCGTATATTGTTTAACTAGCTGGTATGGCTGTAAATCGGGTTTTTTGATGCCAAAGATGCCATTCCAATGGCTAGGGTAAATCATCGCGGAAATAACATCCACATTCTGGGCTATTTCGGAAAAATTCTGACCGATTCCGCGGGCCTCCGGAATCACCGTGGCATTCCCAAATGTGTCAACAGACATTTTAACATGGTATGGTATTAATTTTTGATGAGCGTAATGGACGAATCGCGAAACAGCCGCAACCCTAATCCTTTCATTATTTGGGCTTAATTGGCCAATGGACTTCCGTTGATAATTGAGATTTTTTTCAAAGGTTTCAAATTTTTCCGGGAATCTGACATAGTCGAATTGGATTTCCTTGAAGCCGAGATTCGCTGCTTCAATCGCCATCCCGATATTATAATCCCACACTTCCTTTAAAAAGGGATTCGTAAAGGAATCACCTCTTGCGTTTTTCCATACGCCCTTTGAGGTCTTGAATGACCAGTCCGGATTTTTTGCCGCCTTAACAGTATCTTTAAAAACAACAATTCGAGCTATCGGGTAGATATGATTGTTTTGTAATGTTTCAATCAGCTTCCGGGGCTCGGCAATGTAGGGCTTGCCGATTGAGTAGTAAGGTGAATTTTTTGATGGAAGAAAGGTGAGATTTCCATTATCATCCTTAATATCAATCACCATTGCATTTAAATCTGTTTTTTGCACCAAAGTAAGCAATTGATTAAAACGTGGCCCTTTTGTATTCGAGGCTTTAACATAAATTCCGCGGACAGGCTCCTTCATAAAGGGGTCATTGCTTGCCGCGAAACTGGGGGAGGATAAATGGACGGCAAACGTCATAAGTACGATTAATTGTATAAAAACTTTCCGCATATGCTCACACCTTCCGTTAATTTGTTCTTATACTTCGCCGGGAAAGGGAAAATCATTCCGTGATAAGTTTTTCTTAACTTGGTATATAAAAAAATACAATTTTACTAATGGTGTAACCGTTATAAAATAGGAAGGGGGAGAGTGGGATTTATGAGAAATAAAGCATTGTATTTCCTTGGATCGATGATCAGCAATTTCGGGGATGGTATTCAACAGATTGCGATTATGTGGTATATCTATCATTTGACCGGTGAAGCGCTATCGATCGGCTTGATGATCGCAGTTTATTATTTGCCGAGTATTCTTTTAACACCATTTGTTTCGGTATATGTAGACCATCACAATTCAAAACGGTTAGTGGTGACCACAGACCTCCTGCGTTTTTGCATTGTTTTCGGCATGTCTGTCCTTATATTTTTAAAAATTGAATCGACAACGCTTTTTTACCTGTTGCAGTTTATGTTGGCGGTTTGTTACACCATTTACAAGCCTTCTGAGCAATCGTTTATTAAAGAATCATTTTCTGACAGAGATATTCCGTTTGTAATTTCTAAATCGTCTTCCTTTAACGAAGGAGCGTTGATCGCAGGGACAGCAGTTTCAGGGGTATTTTTAATAAAATTGTCCTTATTCGCAAGCTTTTTTGCTAATTCATTAACATTTTTAACAGCGGGTCTTTTATATCTTTTTGTAAAAGTGCTGAATGAGAAGAAGCCGAAGCAAGGGAGGATACAATACTTCTCAGAGCTCGTTTCCGGCTGGAGATTCATTGACGTGAAAAGCGGGATGAAGTATTTGCTTTTTTTATCGATATTAAATAGCATCAGCATTCAGATGACCACGACGATCCTGTTACCACTCGCCGAAAAGTTTAAAGGCGGGAGCGTCCTATACTCCTTATTCGAGGTCTCATTTGCGGGCGGGGGAATAGTGGCGGGCTTGCTCATTACGTTCTTTTTAAAAAAATACCGGCAAAATGTGTTGATTCTGACCATGGCAGGTATGGCAGTTACTTCGCTCCTTTTGCATCTAAATAGATTCGAAATACCAGCATCTGTCCTTGTTTTTTTGCTCGGGCTGTTCACGATGTCACATCTGGTCGTCACTCAAACGCTCATTCAATTAAATTCAACGAAGGAATATATCGGCAGAGTCTCTGGCCTTAGGACTATTCTGGCATCCGTTATTAAAATATCCTCTGCCTTATAACTGGGCTGCTGATTTCAAAAATCGGTGTCTATAATATATTCTTGCTGTTCTCGTTCATCATTATTGTGAGTTTCTTCTCGGTGAAGCAATTGGGAAAAGTGTATGTGCCTAAAGAAGTATAATTTGGAGAGATTGCTTTTACTAAAAGGCATTTTTAAAAAAGAAATTTCACTTTCATGTCTTTGGACTCTTCTATTTTCCGTCGAAATTTTGTATGGTGAATGTAGCCTATTTTACAAAAATATGTCGAATCACTAAGACGACAAAAACATGAGGTGCATACTATGAAGCTGAATAAGTTCATCCCTGCCGCTGTTTTATTGCTCGCCCTCGCTGGCTGTGGCGGTAAAGAAGCGGAAGACTCTTCGAAAAAGCAATCAAAGGAAAGTACTCCTGCGAGTACTAATGTAACAAAAAAGACCGAGACAAAAGCTCCTGCCAAACCCCAGCCTGCTAAAGTGGTTAAGGAGGAAGAGGCTGCCTATATAGGTCAAGAGGACCCAAGCTCTATCCAAGTACAAACGAAAACGGACACACTTTCTCTGCAAGTTGCCGACGTGCAAAATGTAGATTGGAATTCGATTGAAAAAGATACGCCCGTCTCCATAAAGTATTATAAAGATGAAAATGGTCAATTTGTCTTAACGGGTATAGTTGTAAAGACTGATACGAAGGCTAAAGTGATCAAAGAGGATGCTGAATATGTCGGCCAGCTTGATCCAAACTCAATCGAAGTGAACACTAAAACCGACAAATTAATTTTGCAGGTTGATAAAGTTCAAAACGTGGATTGGAACAGCATTGAACCGAATGCTGCGATAGAGATTGAATATTACCAGAACAAAGATGGCCAATATATTTTACAAAGCATCGAGAAGAAATAATCAGTTGATCATAGGTATTGAAGGGGAAGGCCGCAAATAAAAAAGGATGGATTTTCCCATCCTTTTTGACATTTTAATGGGTATTTATTTTAACGCTCCATGAGGAAGAAGTGCATGTACACCGCGAACTCCATTAACAATTTGTGTAATTCGTAAGTCAACGACCAGGCTGGCTAACGCTAATGCCTCTTTGCGTTCAAACCCATATTGTTCTTGCATGAAGTCTAACATTCCTTCCAGTGCGATCATGGTTGCTTCGTTCAAATCCTCGTGAAAACCCATGGTAATCCATGCAGTCGGTGTTTTTGCCCGCGGAGTGGTTATATGAATGTCTTCACGCAATACAAAATTAATGTCAACCAATTCCATTGGACACTCTAACGCGGGGCATCCTACTTCGCCATCGCCTTGGACGGCATGCCCATCGCCGATAGAAAAAAGCCCTCCATTAACTGCAATAGGCAAAAACAGCGTACTTCCTGCAATCAATTCTTTACAGTCAATATTTCCACCACAAAAACGAGGAGGAAAGGTTGAATGTATTCCAGGTTCATCAGGAGGCATTCCCATTACCCCCATAAAGGGACTTAATGCTACCTGATGTCCTTTATCGCTAGTCCCGAGCATAAAATCCGCATCTAATTGCCAGTTCAGGTGAAATTCCTCTCCCTCTGCGATGCCAAGACGTTGATTAACGGGGTGAGCAAAACCTCCTGCACTATTCCAGCCCCATCCACCAGGACGAATTTCATTAATGTTAATTTCAAGCGTCATACCAGGCTCCGCTCCCAGTATGGCAACAGGTCCACATAAAGCGTGACCAGCATCGCGGGGGCGATCCCTTGGTTCAAATTTTTTACGGGGACCTTCATTTGAAAAGGGTTCAAGTCCCCATCCTGCATCGAGCGTACTGTATCGAACGCTATCTCCAGAATCAATCGTTAAAATTGGGTCATAATCTCGTGAGAAAGAACCGTGCAAGGTTGATCGTTCAGGCTGAATTGAATATTTCCCCATAGCAGTGCCTCCTAAAAAGAAATCTGGTATAACTCTATAATACTTGTAAAATATGGATTATAAAATATAGAATATGTAAATATATTAGGGTTTCCTTTAACGGATATCTTATGATTTCCGGCATTGAATTTAGAATTAATGCTGGATGATTAAAAATGTTATGATAAAGAAAAGAAGTTTTAGATAAAATGAGAATAAATTTAAGGGGATTACATTGGCAACCAACAAAGAGAAACGGTATGAAACAGATTTATATGCACCGATCAGGGATTATTTTATGAAAAAAGGCTTTACTGTACATGGCGAGGTTCAGCATTGCGATCTTACTGCTGTTCTAGATGACGAACTGATTGTGGTGGAATTGAAACTGGGGTTAACTGTGGACCTTCTCGTTCAGGCTGCTAAAAGGCAGCGGCTGACCGATAATGTTTATATTGCGATTCCGAAACCCAAAACCAGGTTATCTTCGAAAAAGTGGCAGGATATTTGTCACCTCGTAAAGAGGCTAGAGCTGGGCTTGATGGTTGTTTCCTTCCTAAAAAGCGGGGCTAAGGTAGAGGTTCTGATTTCTCCAACCCCTTTTGACCGTGCGAAAAGCATGCAGCGGAATAAAAAGAAGCGGGAAAGAATCCTGGCTGAAATTAAAGGCAGGCACGCGGACTATAATGTAGGCGGCAGCAATAAAACGAAAATTATGACTGCCTATAAGGAGAATTGCATCCATATTGCTTATCTCCTGGAGAAGTTTGGGGCGTTAACCCCTAAAAAGCTGCGCGAAATGGGGGCTGGCGACAAAACACTGTCCATCTTAACTAAAAACTATTATGGCTGGTTCGAAAAGGTTCAGCGTGGGATTTATTCTATAAATGACAAGGGAAAACAAGAATTAGCTGACTATCCCGAGCATGTAAAGTACTTCACTGAAAAGTGACAGGCACCTTCCAGATTACTGGAAGGTGCCTGTCACTTTTTTACATTAGCTCATAGAAACTTGAATTCCGCGCATAGACAAAAATAGAGCCCTCAAACAGTGAGGGCTCGTAACCTTATGCACTTTTGTTAGGTTCAATAGCCAGGACAGGTTTTCCGGAAGGAAGATTGGCTATGAATACACCCAGCAATACTAATATTCCGCCGAAAATCTGTGTAAGCATAATTGGATTTCCTAAAACAAAATGGGAAGCTATAATCGCTACAAACGGCTGAAGGTTCATAAACATCGAAGCCGTTCCCGCGCCAACCTCGGCCACGCCTTTATTCCACCAAAAACCGGCAATCCCCTGTGCAATGATACCCGCACAAATTAGCAGGATCCACATAAAAGGAGAGTGGCTGATGACCGAGCCGCTGACAAGTGATTCAACACCTGCGGCAGGAATCATCAGGACGCTTCCAAGGACGGTCGCGTACACAGTAACAACGAATGAATTCATCGTTTTTGATAATCCACGAATAAATAATAGACTGATAGAAAGACAAATCATGGCAACAAGTACATTTAAATCACCAAACGAAATCCGGAATGAACCGCCGGCAACTCCAATAATTGAAAAGACGCCAAGCAAGCTGATGAAGGCACCAGATGCTTTCTTTATGGTGAATTTTATTTTAAAAACAATTCGTTCCAAAATGATCGTTGCAATTGGTGACAATGCAATAATCAAGGAAGCATTAGCTGGAGTGGTATGATGCAGACCAGTAAAATAGAAAGTTTGATTAAATAGTGTTCCAAAAATTCCGACCCCGACAAGAAACTTCCACTCTGAAACAGTTGGCTTTCTCATTCCCTTTTGGGTAAGTGCCACTATAATCAAAAAGAGGGAAGTAAAGCAAATCCGGACAGTTGATAAAAACACAGGTGAGAACCCTTTAAGCAGATATGCACTCACAGGATAATTGCAGCCCCAGAGGACAGATACCAAAAATAAACTGATTAACGCTTTATTATTTCGAGCCAACATGTGGATGAACACGTACCTTTCTGATTTACATTTGTTGGAGGTTAATAGAAAAACATTTACTATTATAACACGATAAAGTGATAAATCATTAGGAAATGTTTCGGGGAACGAAAAAAAATTTTCCTTTAAATCTCCAAATCCTAATTGAAAAAAAGTGCCCGACCCCGGAATTAGTTAAAAAGCTAACATGTCCGGAGTTCAGGCACTTTATTATTTTTGCTCAGGATAATCACAGTATTCGATAATGGTACCCTCTGTATCGGCAGGATTTAGATAAATTAATCGTCTACCGTGTTTGTTAATCCGTAATGTACCTTCTAATGTGCGAATTCCTTGATTCTTCAGCTCTTCTAAGGCATCATCCAGGTCTGCTACTTGATAGGCAATATGATGAACCCCCTTGCCTTTTTGCCTGATGAAACGTGCGATGGGGGAGGTAGTATTGTTTGTTGGAGACAGCAATTCAATTCTGTCTCCGTTCACTTCCAGGATAGCAACTTCACTTTCAACACCAATTGCTTCACTTATGTAGCGGTCTATTAACTTTCCGCCTAAAACATTTTCATGAAAATGGATACTGCTCTCTATGTCGCGGACAGCGATACCAATATGATCGATTTTTTTATTCATTTAAGCCTCCAAAATTTTTTATTATGGGTGCCTGTTGCCATTACTATATTACATTATTTCATTGATTGGGAGGGAAATGAATTATTATTGTCGAATTTCAACAATAAGGAGATGAATAGTGTGGAAACAGTGACATTAGTGACTTTTAAGGTTAAAGGATTATTCTCGCCTATAAAAATGGCATTAAAAATGGCTCCTAGCCAAGAGCAAATATATAAGAAGATACTCGGGATTATGAAGGACCATAACATCAGTGGGGAAGTTCAATTCAAGAGGCTGGTGCAGGATAAAGGAAAAAAGATGTACATTTACCACATCGGGGAAACAAAATGTGTAGTCATGATTGAAAAACTGCAAAAAGTAATCGAATTCCAGGAAATAGAGTAGGTGCCAGTCGCCATCCATAAAAATGGATGGTGCCTGGCACCTGTATTTTTAGCTAATCAGAATTTATATCCATAAATTCTAATGCGCATAAGTGCAACTACTCCTCTGTCTTCGCCTTAAGGCTTGCCAATCGGAGAGTTTTCTTTATTCCAAATAAGGTTTTATTTTCGGAAATATCTTTACTGCTGTGTCGTAAAAGACCTGCTGGTGGAATTCTTCCGGAATCAAATTTTTGATAAATTCGATATAGGGACCAATCGGAATCAGCGGCCAGTCTGTGCCAAATAGCAGTTTATCATACGAATCGGCGAAGACAAGGGCATGGCGCAGGTGATCCAGAAAGCGGCCTTCGCTTTTCTTCAGCAAATCCTCCTCCGTACCGACAATCAACCCGGACAAATCAGCATAAACGTTTGAGTTTTTATAAATAAGCTCGGCACCTGTTATCGTCCAAGGGTCACCAAAATGTGCCATCATAAAATTCACATTCCGATGCTTGACGGCTACTTCATCAATTGCCAGAGGGTGGGAGTATTTTAAAAACCCACGCTCTGAATACGTATCACCGGTATGGAAGACGACCGGAAGCTGATATTTTGCCGCTAGCTGATAGACCGCTTCATACACTTCATCATAGGCGTAAAAGGGATAGTAGCCAAGGTAAATCTTAATCCCGACCACATTCGGCTTTTGCACTTCTGCCTCAAGGCGCTTTAAAGCGTCTTCACCAAGATCATACGGATTAATCCCGGCACAGTACACAAGGTTATTTGGAATAGCAGCATCCAAATCGAGACCCATTGGAGTTTGCGCGTCATAATCAGGAAATCCCATGTTATCTGTTTCAGTGAGTCCCATTCCAATCCCCAGGACGACGTTGGCTTCCTGATATTCCTTTTGAATTCCCGCTGCTGAATAATCAACAAATGACAATTTTTCTGCTGTTTCATGGAACGATTTAATGTTTGAAAAATGCATATGGGCATCGATGATTTTCATAGCTTCTCCTTCATATATTACTAAAATTTAATTCTTCTAAGCTTTTCAAGAAGGCGGGCAGAGAGAGCTCTTTCATCAAATACTAAAAATGACGGAGCTGTCTGCATCCCATTTTTGCCAGGCATTGCAGAATGTGGGTTCATGATCTGCTGCGCGTGCTTATTCGTATAGGCCAACGGTCCATCAGAATAGAAATCGGAAACAAAATATAACCTTTCGGAAGCTGATTCTGAACTTATAAAACTGCCAGTTTTTAAAGCCACAGGGAGCTCTTCAATACCAGCTCGATACTTGCTCGTATACTGGCTTTCGGTCATATTTACCGAAACGTCCGTCAAATGAGTTCCACTAACAAAGAAATCAGTATTCCATGATTCCTGACTTAGATTTTTCCCGCCATTATCCTTAACTTCAGTGAATGAGACCAAAAGCGGCACCCCAGGCAGCATCAGATAATACTGGACATAATGTACACCTTTCCACTGTGCGTGCTCATTAATTTCCGTGCTCACAGCCAGACCACTCCATGTATTTCCCTGAAGGTCCAATTTTTCAACATGGTAGGCAGTATTCTTTTCCTTCATTAATGAAAAAGCAGTTAACCCCGATGGCACGGTTTTCATCCCGCCAGCCCAAGGATTCCACCAGCTTTTGGCTGTGATTTCAGGAAAGGAAGTATCAAGCCATTCCGAGCCATTTACATTAACCGAAAAAATGCCTGGATAGAAATTAGGAGCAGTTTTTATCGTTATGCAGCCATTCGTTACTTCATGGGTTGAAAACTCAGCTACTGTCGATGAGCAATATGAAACACCCCCAGAAGGGGACAAAACAAGCTCCACAAGTCTCGTCGTCATGGCTGCAGTAGTAAATTTACCCTCTAAAATGGATAGGGGCTCAAACTGTTTTGGATCCAATCCGAACGAATGTGAGGTCTTTTCCTCCTCTGTTGTAATGACTGTTTTGTACAGCTCTTTTTCATTCACTGAAACATGTAAGCTTCCGTCAAGGTAACTGGTTCGGTGTGTTTTTAATACAGCTGAAAAATCAGAGCCAGGTCCTGCGACAACACCATTCAATTCAAAGGCAAGTTCACTTGCAGTAACCATTTTTTCAGCCGAAGAAGATTCTAAGGCGAAGGCTCTAAAATCTTCCCATTGCTTAAATGCACCAATGGAAATAGTTATTTGTTCCGTTGCACTTTTGTCCCCGGGTTCAAGCGTTCCGATTTCATCTTCAATCGAAAATTGCCAGCCGTCGGGTTCTGCTTTAGTTTTCGTTGACCAGCTGATCCCGATTGGCTCCGGCTTGCTTTCTGTAAAATACCAATTTTCCGTTACGCTTGAAGGCTTTATATCACCAAATTCGAGGAATCTATTTTCGGAAAAATAAATCACCTGACCATCGATCGGAAAATATGTCCTCTCCAGCTGTTCATGATAAATAGAGGAGCTAATTGCCACATCGTGATGTGGTTCCTTGCTCTGATTTTCAATTTCCACCCATTTTTGGACAATTCCATCACCATAAAGCTCAACCATTTGGGTCAAGCGCAGACCCTGCATTTCCTCAGAATCCTGCACGATTTTTAAAAGAATGGATGAATCCTCCACTTCCCATGAAACAGATTCCGGCTTTTTCTTCGTAAATTCATTCGAATAAGGCCTTCCAAGCTTTGGAGGGAAGAACGCAAGATACTGCTTTTTGCGGTTGTTTTTTGCAGCAATCATCAACAAATCCCGTTTGCGAATTTTCACCTGACAAAGACCGTTAAAAATGTGCCAAAAATCCTTTGTCTCACCGCCGAATTTTTCACCCAATCCTTTAAAAGCAACTGAGAGTTCCTGCTCGAATTTTAGTTCGAAACCATCTTGCTTTATTGCAGAAATTTCAACGACAGGCTGGTAAAACCCATGTTTTTTTACCGTTAGAGGAACCGAAACAGTATTTCTTCCACCTGCAGGTATATTCATCGAGAATTCCTTATTGTTCAAAGAGACCTGCTCAGCTTCCGGAATTCTAATCGTAATTTCAGCATCTTCTTTAAGGTTGTTTTTTACCTCAAGATCAATCGATGTCACTTTATTTAAAAATGATAAGTTCCCAGAGTAAGAGGCTTCTATTTTTGAAGGCTGAACAGGGAATACACCTAGCTTCAGCTCACACTCCTGGCCATTGATCCACACGTTTACGGATACATGAGGATGTGTTTTCCATGCACTTGGTTCTTCACCCGGGTTTACCGTTACGATTTCCGAAATGATAGTTTCATCATTTACCATGAGCACTTTCTCGACCTTGTATTCGACCCGTTCATTGCCGGAGCCTGCAGCCTTGAATGATACAGGAGAAGCCGTTTTATTGACGAATTTTATCTGGAATTCCTGCTTAACCTGTTCGATGATTTCATGGTCAGCCATCTGGATTTGCAGGAGAAATTCATCCGTTTCAATCAAACTGATTCCACGGCTGGTTCGTTCTACTTGTACTCTTGCAAATTTGCCGTCATTCTTCCAGCTGTATTCATAATAAGTAAACCCATTTTCCTTCATGCCATCTGGTTTTACTTCAATCGGTCTTACGCTTGAATCGTACCAATCAAGCTCTGCAAATACCGGCTTGAGTAATGGTGTGTTGATTAGCTGGGGGATAAAGTTCATTAAATGGGTCACATCATCCCGATCCTCCCAGAAGAAACCGCATTTCTTATATAGCGGCACGGCTTTGGTGTTGCCCGGCCACGTATATAAATCCAGGCGGGGCCATCCCATCTCAATCGTTTTTTCAAGTGCTTTTAGAACAAGCTTTTTGCCGATTTTTTCGCCGTGATAATCAGGCCGGACATTGAGAAGAGGGATATACAAGGAACCTGTGTCTTCCTTGTATTCAGACAGTCCGCAATAACCCGCTATTTCTTCACCATCCATGGCGAGATAGAGCTCGATATTGTCTGAATTGGCTTCTTTCTTCTTCACCTGTTCTTCGGTCATCACACGGGTATCTCCGCCCCAGCTGTCGCGGCTTAAATTCCACATCTTTGCAATCCCTTTGGCCAGGCCATCGTGGTACTGGACAATTTGGATCGTTTCTTTTATTTTTGTCATTTTTTTATCTCCTTCAACTAAGTGTCATCTGTCCTATTTTCAAAAGTGATTTGATTTACTACATTGCCCATCGCTATCATCCTCCTTTTTAGTTTAGGAATGTTTTTCCATTCCTAAATTAATCGTAAAGGCAGGATGAAGGTTTGTAAAGAAAATTGAGAATATTGTTACAAGAGCGACAGGCACCATCCAATTAATTGGATGGTGCCTGTCACTTTTTTTTGAAAAAACAATTGCTTTTTAACGTAATTTATTTTACTCTTTAAAGTAAGAGGTGAGGAAATTTTGGGATACATGGAAAAGTAAGGAATAAAAATATCTTCTTCCTTAATTTTTTTGGCTCGTGTTACTTCATGCGCTGAATCTTACTAAAATATCAATCTATTTTGAGAGGGGACGGTCGGAATGATCGAAACGAAGATAAAAACAATCGATTTTTTTGCACCAATTTCAAAAGGGGGAACTGTGGGACTGGTTGCCAAACACGGAATGGGGCAGGTGGTGGTTCTTACCGAATTATTTTATCGGTTAAAGAGAAATGGATACGTGACAGTGCTTCTCTATCCACAGGAGAAACACCAAGAACTTGAGGATCTAATTGCAGATGTCGATATTGCTGCGACTTCTCCTGAAGGAATTTTCGAAGGAATATCTTCCCTAGAGAAAGAAGGACATATTGCATTTGCTGCAGATCGTGAACATGAATTATCAGGTGAACTATTAAAGCTCAAGGGAAAATTAATGCATTCTAGCACTCCTGATATGACAACCTTTTTATTTGACTTGAGCGGTGCAGCAATGGACGAAACACTTCCTTTTGGGAAGGCAGATACTGTATGGCAATTTGATGCATATCTCACATCCAGACATAAATTTCCTGCCATAAATCCTTTCGCTTCAACTTCTTCTAAGCTAGATAAATCCCATCAAGATCAATCTCATCAAAACATCAAGCAAAGAGCTCAAGAACTATTACATCAATACCGAGAACTTCAGTCCCTAGTAGAGATGAACGGACTGAAAGAAATCCCTGCTTCCGAACTTCATATATATCAAAGAGGGGAGAGGCTTGAAGCATATCTTACCCAACCCTTTTATGTAACGGAACCCTATACAGGGAAAAAAGGTGAATCTGTTGACCTTCAGACCACAATAAACGATGTCCGTAAAATTTTAGACGGTGAAAAGGATTCTAGTGAGTTAGAAACACTTGCTTATATTGGCTGTCTGTAAAGAAAAGGAGCCTTTCTCTGTGGAAGGCTCCTTTTAGGAATACATTGATCAAAATGTAACTATACGTGCATCTTACTTTCTGCTTCATCCCACGGGACGGAATATCCAACCCCTTTTGCGCAAAAGATGGAGGAGGAGGTGTACTCCGGATCAGCATCTTTATTGTAATTACGCTTCTGGATGATTTCCTCTTCATTATGGCAGCTGTCGTAACCGCCGAAGACGAGATTGATCGATCCTTTTCCCTGAGTAAAGGAGGCCAGTGTTGTACTATAGTTCATAAAAGTAACCACAGGCACTTTTCCGGTGATAAAGGCTTTATCTTCTACTGTTTGCGGAGCATCAAAATGTCCCGATGCATGTTGGATGTCTGATAAAACCCGTCCCAGATGATTGAGGTCAACTTTAATTTTTACATCATAATAAGGCTCTAATAAACGATTCTCCGCATTTTCAAGTCCTTGTCTTAATGCCCTTAATGTCGCTTCCCTAAAGTCTCCGCCGCTTGTGTGCTTGTTATGGGCACGTCCAGTAAGCAGAGTCATTTTTATATCCGTAAGCGGGGAACCTGTCAATATTCCGTGATGGTCCTTCTCGAAAAGATGCTGACGAATTAAGTTTTGGTATCCAATAGTTAAATCATCTGCATGGCAGGCATTTTCAAATATTAGTCCACTGTTTCTCTCGCCAGGCTCCAGTTTAAGATGTACCTCTGCATAATGACCAAGTGGTTCAAAATGTCCATAGCCATTCACACTGGTTTCAATCGTTTCTTTATATAAAATTTCAGGATCAGCAAATGACACGTCAAGAGCAAATCGTTCCTTAGCAAGCCTTTGCAATACTTCTAGCTGAATCGTGCCCATCACATGGATTGTAATCTGCTGCAGTGTTTCATCCCAGATTACTTGCAAAGAGGGATCTTCAGCATCGAGAATTTGAAAGTATCTTAAAACGTCCTTGTGATGAATGGATGTATCAAAGAGGACCTTTGATGTTAAAGCAGGCATCATTTCATAGGTCGAATTTCCCGTTAATCTACCAAGGCCATCTCCAGCGTTAGCCTTCGTTAAACCCACTACTGCAAATATTTCTCCAGCTGATACCTCATCCAAAGTCTTAAATTTACTTCCATTATAAATACGGATTTGTGTGATTTTTTCGGATGTGTCTTCACTGCCATAGGTGAGTTCATCCCGCACTCTTAACATCCCGCTTAAAGCTTTAATAAAAGTTTGCCTTGTGCCATTTTCATCATAGCGGATTTTATATACCCGCCCGGAAAATAGTCCTTCAGAGGAATAATTAGTTGCAGTAAGCAGGTCCAGTTTTTCTAAAAACTCCATTATGTTCGTATCCAGTAGGGCAGATCCACTCGAAAGAGGAAAGAGTTTATTTTCAGTAATCATCCATCTCATCGTTTGTAACCAAAGCTCTTTGTCGTAAGAATCTTCCATGTATCGGTCGAGTAGAGCTTCATCCCGTTCGGCAATCCATTCAACGAGGTCTTGACTCATCTCATTCTGATGTAAGGATTCGGTAATATCGCAAACATCTTCTGAAAAATTAGTGTGTATCTCATCTAGCACTTTATTAACATCTGCTCCGACACGATCTGTTTTATTAATAAAGAAGAAAGTCGGGATGTGATGCTTTCTTAGAAGCTGCCAGACGGTCTCGGTATGTCCCTGAATCCCTTCAACAGCACTAATGAACACAATGGCGTAGTCCATCACCTGGATAGAACGCTCCATTTCAGGTGAAAAATCGACATGGCCAGGTGTATCGATTAAATGATAAGTGGAGCCGTTATATGTAAATATGCCTTGATCGGCAAAAACGGTAATGCCTCTTTCTTTCTCAATTTCATGGCTATCCAGGAAAGCATCTTTATGATCCACACGGCCTTTTGCCGAATACTTTTTGTATGGTAAAGCAGCTGCTCGGAAAAAGTCGTCTTACCGGCATCCACATGTGCTAAAATCCCAATCGTCTTTGTCTGATTCATACGAACACCTCAATTCACTAGTCTACCATATTCGAGTGACAGGCACCTTCCAAATAATTGGAAGGTGCCTGTCACTCATCCATTTAAAAAATGAAACTTTTTATTAAATTTTACGTATTAAAAAATGACATCATATTTATCTTTTATTATGTTAATGTCCTGTAATTTTCGGGGATAATAAAAGGAAATTGTATTTTTAATTTAGCTTATCAGAATTTATATCCATAAATTCTAATCGCATAAGAAAAACTAAGGCATTCGCCTAAGTACTTGGCGAATGCCCAGTTTTACTAAAAGGAGAATTAGATGGCAGAACTAACTCACATCAAGCAAGCAAAATTAACAAAACTCAAAATATTAAAACGAGCCGTTGCCATTTTTATTGGTGCTGTTTTGATGGCAACTGGATTAGAGATTTTTCTTGTCCCGAACTATGTAATTGATGGAGGTATAACGGGTATATCCATTATGCTATCCCACATATTTGGTTTACCACTTGGAT
Source organism: Neobacillus sp. PS3-34 (assembly GCF_030915465.1). GTDB lineage: Bacteria > Bacillota > Bacilli > Bacillales > Cytobacillaceae > Neobacillus_A. The sequence goes on along the minus strand of NZ_CP133267.1, from coordinate 159,426 downwards.
TATTTATTTTCATTCTTAACTTGCCTTTTTTTTATTTAGGTTATAAACAAATAGGGAAGACATTTGCATTGTCAACGGTTTTTGGCATTATTGTACTTTCTATTTTTACATCACTCTTTTATCCCATCCCAGCGTTTACAGATGACATTCTTCTTGCTACAATTTTTGGAGGAATGATTCTGGGAGTCGGGGTAGGACTTGTGATCCGCTATGGTGGTGCCTTGGACGGGACAGAAATCCTTTCGATTTTAATCAATAAAAGGGCCCTTTTTCAGTTGGCGAAATCATTATGTTTTTTAACGTTTTTATTCTAGGTGCCGCTGGTTTCGTTTTTACATGGGACAGAGCAATGTATTCCATTCTTGCTTATATCATTGCGTTTAAAACGATAGATGTTGTGGTACTAGGATTGGAGCAATCAAAATCAGCCTGGATTATAAGCGATAAAAATCAAGAAATAGGGGATGCTATCCTTTCAAGGTTGGGACGTGGTGTTACATATATGAATGGAGAGGGAGCATATACGGGGGAGAACACGAAGGTTGTTTTTTGTGTTATTACACGACTAGAGGAAGCAGAACTTAAGAATATTATTGACGATATCGATCCAACGGCCTTTTTGGCTATGGCTGATATAGCAGAGGTCCGTGGAGGAAGATTTAAAAAGAAAAACATTCATTAAATCGATATCTTTATATTTGGATAAAGGGTTTTAGAAGGGGTTCAGCTATATGATAAATAAAATCGCCAATAGTGCGGGATTTAGAAGGTTATTTATTATTGTTTTATTGTCATTGCTTTTATTTTTTTTACGGGATTTAATAAATCTCATCTTATTTACATTTATTTTTTCATTTCTAATGGAGAAATTAGTGAGTATCATCTTTAAGCGGTTTACTTTCAAACGAAGAATTGTGGTTATTACGCTTTATATCGCAGTGGTGGGGATCCTCGTATTTGCCAGTGTTCGGTACGTGCCATTAATTGTCAGCCAAATCACTATATTATTAAAACAGCTTACGGATTTTTATGCGTCCGACCCTGATTATCCAATTGTGAATTATGTCTTTGATAAAATTGGGACAAAACAAATCTCCGGATATATGGAACAAGGCTTTACGTTTCTTGTTAAGTATTTTACCACTGTGAGTAAGGTGAGTTTACAAATTCTGTTAGCATTGCTGCTAAGCTTTTTCTTTTTGTTAGAAAAACCTCGTTTAATCAAGTTTACGAATAAGTTTAAAGATAGTAAAATCTCTGCTTTTTACAATGAGATTCATTTTTTCGGACATAAATTTGCTTCTACCTTTGGAAAGGTAATTGAAGCCCAAATTATTATTGCCCTAGTGAATTGCGTTTTAACTACCATTGCTCTTTGGATTTTAGGTTTTCCACAGCTGGGCGGCATATCCATCATGATTTTGCTTCTAGGCCTCATTCCAGTTGCGGGAGTAATCATCTCGCTTATTCCATTATGCATCATTGCATTTAGTATTGGCGGCTTCATAAAAGTGTTGTATATCGCAATAGCCGTAATGATTGTCCATGCGATCGAGGCTTATATCCTGAATCCAAAGCTGATGTCTTCAAAAACAAATTTGCCGGTATTTTATACCTTTGTTGTTTTAATTATTTCTGAGCATTTCTTTGGGATATGGGGATTGATTATCGGGATACCACTTTTTGTTTTTGCATTGGATGTTTTGGACGTAAACGAAAAGGATTAATATTTATAAATATGCGGGTTTTTGCATATTCTCACAGGGCTCTTTTAGATTATAGTAATAAAAATTGCGGGGAACTTTACAAATAAAAAGTTCCCCGCAATTTTTTATAACTCCGCAATCAATACATTTTCAGCCGTGATGTTGAATTCTGTTAAAGGACAGTCGAATAAGACATGATACTCAAATCCCGTATTTGTGCAGTAAACCTCATCATAAAGCCAAGATGCGCCTTCCAGTTGATTGGGGATTGAAAGTTCAGTAACTCCTGTAAATGTTACTTTGATGTCTGTAAAATAATGAAAGCCGCCTCTGCAATCGAGAATAATGGTGAATGTATCCTTGGAGGGAATTTCATAGGAAATTACCCTTGCATCGTGCAGGGAATTATCATGTAATTGAACCACATTATTAGAGAGTTTATCTTTAATAGATTTGTAATGGTTAATGTATTCTTGATCAAGAATTTCCATTCTCTTATGGTATTCTTTCAGCCATTGTTCCGCCATAATCCTTAGCTCCAGTGGGGGGTATTCCGAATTAATTGAATAGTCATTAATATAGGGGTGAAAGGATTCAGGAAGAAACCTTAATAAGTCGCTCTTTTTTAAATCCACGTCCTCTTTAAAAATTCTCTTATAATCCATCCCATATTTTTCGTAGTCCTCAATATTTTCGTCCCATTCCTCTTTTGTTTCAGGTAGCATTAGAAAGCCTAAAATTTGCATTTCTTCATACCAATCTTTTGTGAAAAATTTCATGTATTTATTCCTCCATTTCGTTGGCTTTTCCAATATCAACTATTTAAAACCAAATCCGCCTTTTCAATCGGATTCTCTGTCTCTACATAATATTCTTCCGCTTTCCAATATCGGGTTTTGAATTTTTCAATGTTCTTCTTGGTTGCGTCGCTTTCACGTTGAAATCTTTTATCTCTTGGACAGTCTAAATAAACGAGATAATCAAAGAAACTCCGCCACTCTTTTCTTTGAAGAAAAACTCCTTCGACTACTATTATGCAGGCTTTCGGCAGGGAAATTCTATGTTCGCTGTAAGTATCAGTTTCTCCATCATAGTAAGGAAGACTGAATGACTGAGAGTGCTTTAGATTATGAAAAAAGTTTTGACTTAACCAGTCCACATCCCACTGCAGGCAGTAATACTCATACCATTCCTCATTTCCGGTATTGTACCGCTTATTCCTTTCAACAATATGGTCGTCAATGTGGAAAATAAAGAAGGGGATACCCATTCCTTTCAAATGCTGGCTTATCTGTTCAACAAGCGTCGTTTTTCCAGAACGGCTTAATCCATCTATCGCTAAAATAAAACGATGATCTATATTTCCATTTGGTATCCGATTCAATAAAGTTTTTAAAGTTTCCTTCATTTGATAGTAACCTCTCATGTCGTTCTCATTTAATAGGTTTGATGAGATAAATAGTAAATAATGGTATCTAATTTTATCATAGTGAGGGAAAAGTTATTAGGGGGAATAGTAGTGGTGTTTAAAAATAATCAGATCAGATTGGTCGTATCGCAAAAAAGGATTTCGTCACACGAAATCCTTTTAAATGTCTATGATACGGAATAGTTATGAAGAATTTTTTTAATAGAAGGAAGCCGGACATTTACTTTCAGAGCATATGAAAAATCACCGAAGCAATAGGGATAGCGAAAATTCCCTAAGTTGTTACCACATGTATATTTAGTAGGGAATTTTTGTACCTGGAGCTCTGAATAGGATTTGGCCAGTTCTTCACTGTGTTTAAAACCATGATTCGCAACAAAGTCTATATAGCCAGGTCCCATATTGTAGCTTTGAATAATGGTATCTAAATTTACCCGGCGTTTGATTCCGTACTTGTACATTTCACTAAAATGGTAGACACCCTGCTTAATACTGTCTTCTGGATTATTAATCTCATTTCTTTGCAGGCCAGCGGATTCTGAAGATTGCATGGGATCATTTCCAATTCCGCGGCTTTCCTGATCCATGATAGCGAGTAAAATAGGGGTGTACTCATTTAAATGGTATTTTTTTAATTCACTTGAAATTAACGGCTCATATTTAATCAATTGTTCTTCTGATGGTTTTTTAATTTTCATATTATAAATTAAGGCTGACCCTAATAAAAGAAATAATAATAACAAGGGAATAATATTTTTTGATGATTTTCTAATAACCTTCATTATGGTCCTCCTGATGAATTCACAAGTTCGTATAATTAACGATGTCTCATTAAATAAGAAATACCTTTGTAAGGTAATATCTAAACTTCTATTAGTATATCATGGACCGTTTGGAATTTTTATAGCAATATTTACAGAAAAATGAGTAAGAGTAATTAGTGTGCGTAGTTTTATAATGTGAAGCAGTGAAACGAAGTTGTGATATAATTTTAAAAAATAAGAAAATACAGGAGTTTTGCAAGTGCATTCTGAAAAAGAAAAAATGTTAAATGGCGAATTGTATAATGCTGCTGACCCCGAATTAATAAGAGAGCGTGAAAATGCCAGAAGATTAACCAGGTTATACAATCAAACGTTAGAGACTGAAAATGAAAAACGGACTGAACTTTTGAAGGAACTCTTCGGTTCAAACGGAAAAAACCTATTCGTGGAGCCGACCTTCCGTTGTGATTATGGTTACAACATTCACGTAGGAGAAAACTTCTATGCGAATTTTGACTGTGTCATTTTGGACGTTTGTGAAGTGCGGATAGGTGATAACTGTTTTATTGCTCCTGGTGTGCATATCTATACAGCAACACATCCGCTCGATCCATCCGAACGCATTTCAGGCGAAGAGTACGGCAAGCCAGTAACGATTGGTCACAATGTCTGGATTGGCGGGAGAGCCGTGATCAATCCAGGAATTAATATAGGGGATAATGTAGTAATAGCATCTGGTGCGGTTGTGACAAAAGATGTTCCTAAAAATGTTGTCGTAGGCGGGAATCCTGCGAAAGTTATTAAACACATTGAAGTTTGAATGTATTTGTTCATTTATTTCTTATTGAAAAACGATAGCTATTTGCTGTCGTTTTTTTTAATTATAAAAATAAAGTTTAAAAGGAGATTAAAGGAAGTTTTTTAGCAAAAATAGAATAGAGTATTTATTAAGGTTAGGTAATGAAATAGGTTAATTGGGGCGGAGTGATGAAAATGTCAACGTTTCGTTATGAAGAGTATGACGGTATGGGCTTAGCTGAGCTAATCGAAAAAAAAGAGATTACTAAAAAAGAAGTAATCGAAGCGGCGATTTCAAGAATTGAGCAGGTGAACCCTTCATTAAATGCCGTGATCAATAAAATCTATGAAAGAACTGGCCGCTTCGATTGCCCATAACGAAACAGGCACTTTTGCCGGAGTGCCAATCCTGTTAAAGAATTTTACACAGGAAATTAAAAACGAACCAATGACCTCTGGTTCAAAGGGCTTCCTCAACTATAAAGCTGAAGAAGATTCCCATATTGTTTCAAAAATAAAGGAAACAGGAGTGACGGTTCTAGGACAAACAAATGTCCCGGAATTAGCTCTTATGGGAATTACGGAGCCAGCACACTATGGACCAACAAGAAATCCTTGGAATACCAACCATACTCCTGGAGGTTCAAGCGGGGGTTCAGCAGCGGCGGTTGCAGCTGGTATGGTCCCGATTGCCGGGGGAAATGATGGTGGAGGCTCCATCAGAATTCCGGCCTCCTTTTGTGGTTTGTTCGGATTCAAGCCTTCCAGAGGAAGGACACCCGTTGGCAGAAAGCTTGGCAGACAGATGCAAGGTGCATCCGTGGACCATGTCCTTACAAGGTCTGTACGGGATAGTGCCTTAATGCTCGATTTATTAAAGGGTCATGAAAAAGGAGCTGCTTTTCATGCACCACCATTTGAATCTACTTATTTTGAATGCATGCAGAAGGGATTCAATAAACCACTTAGAATTGCCTACTCGACAAAATCCCCCATTAATACGGAAGTTCATCCAGAGAACAAAGAAGCTGTTGTAAAAACAGTTAAGCTGTTAGAGTCCATGGGGCATCATTTGGAAGAAAAGGATGCACCTGTTGACGGTAAAAAAATTGCCAACAGTTTTATTACATTATATTTCGGCGAGGTTGCAGCCACGTTAGCTACCATGGGAGAGTTTTTAGGGAGAAAGGTTAAATACAACGATGTTGAGCCAACCACATGGTTATTAGGTCTGCTTGGCAAAGCAACCACTGCAGAAGAATGGGTGCTATCAATAAGGGAATGGGATAAAGCAGCCTATTCGATGGAAGATTTTCATGAAACATACGACTTTTATGTAACACCTACAACTGCATTTCCTCCTTCGAAAATAGGAGAACTGGATCCGACACCATCTGAAAAACTAATGATAAGTATATTTGGTCAACTAAGGCTGGCAGGCTTCATTAAGAAAATGGGTTTGATTGACCAGCTGGTAGAAAATAGCTTGAAACGAACTCCGTTTACGCAATTGGGGAATCTAACAGGACAGCCAGCCATGTCTGTGCCGTTACATCAAACAACCGATGGACTGCCAATTGGAGTCCAATTTATGGCGGCAAACGGAAGAGAGGACCAACTATTTCAAATGGCGGGAATTCTTGAGCAGAGTGAGCTATGGATAGACATAAAGACCAACCCGATGTTCAATTATTAAAAAACGAAAATCAGGTTATTCATTCTTGAAAAAGCCCCAGAATTCTTTAAATTCAAAACTATTTTTGATGAATAGTATGGGATGATTTATAGAATCGCGGAATATATTAGGGGAGGTTTTAAGATAGGAGGGGATTTTTAGGTGGCAAAACTTATTGTTATGTACGAAGAACCAAGAGATAAAGAGGGATTTGAGAAGCATTATTTTGATGTTCATGTACCTCTTGGAAGGAAAATACCGAATATAAAAAATGAATCCATCCATCGAGTAATACAATCACAAAATACGAATTTAAGCCTTTACCTCATACTCGAACTTGAATTTGAAAACCTCGAAGCTCTCACGCTGGCATTGTCTAGTCCTGAGGCAAAAGCAGCAGAAGCAGATGGGCCAAATCTTTTCCAGTATTTAAATAATCCACCAATCATTAGTATCGTCGAATAGGACGGGTTATTGATACCCTAATATTTTTATTGGAAAAATATCAATAATAGTCTAATTAGAACAAATGAAAGACCACCATCTTTATTCATGGGTGGTCTTTTTCTAAGAATTTTTTCGAGAATCATGAGTAAAAAATATCCCCTAGAGTTATTAAATTTAATTAAAAGGAAGATTGTCAGCAAATGAAGAATTAATTAAAAGGGTCTGCAGTGAATTCGGAAAATTAATCATTGTTAATTGAAGTAAATATTCTTTAAAAGGAGGAAATAAGATGGAAGAGAAGGTTGTAAATGCAATTCAAGATGAATATCCTGATGATTTTGCGTGGTGCTATGGCTGCGGACGTTTAAATGAAGAAGGGCATCATTTCAGAACAAGCTGGCAAGGTGAGCAAACAGTGACGGTCTACACACCAAAGCCGGAGCATATGGCATTGCCCGGATTTGTATATGGAGGAATTATTGGTTCATTGGTAGATTGCCATGGCACAGGTTCTTCGGCACTGGCCCTCCACCGGAAAAATGGCCATGAACCAGGAGATGGAGTAGAACCGCCACGGTTTGTAACCGGATCGTTAAAAGTGGACTTTCTTAAACCAACTCCTCATGGAACTCTTATAAAAGCAGTTGGAACTGTGCAGGAAATTCACCCGAAAAAGTGGAAGGTGAATGTTGAAGTGTTTGCGGAGGATAGTCTTTGTGCACGGGGAGAGGTTATCGCGGTTGTAATGCCTGATACTTTTTTAAAAAGTGTTTAATGCTTTAAATTTAAGAGCATCAAATCAACTCAATAGTAAGTAAAAATCCTCAATCCTTGGTAACAGTGATTGAGGATTTTCCATTAGGTGTTTTTTTGTTTAAGCTGTTTTAGCAATGATTGTTGCTTTCTGGACAAATTCTAATTTTAGCGTTTGTAACGAAATCCTCTGATTCAGACTCGATTCCCCTGGATTTGATCAACGCTGTCCGAATACACCTCTGATTCAGACTCGATTCCCCTGGATTTGATCAACGCTGTCCGAATACACCTCTGATTCAGACTCGATTCCCCTGGATTTGATCAACGCTGTCCGAATACACCTCTGATTCAGACTCGATTCCCCTGGATTTGATCAACGCTGTCCGAATACACCTCTGTTTCGGACTCAAGTCCCCTTGATTTGATCAACGCTGTCCGAATACACCTCTGATTCGGACTCGAGTCCCCTTGTTTTGATCAACGCTGTCCGAATACACCTCTGATTCGGACTCAAGTCCCCTTGATTTGATCAACGCTGTCCGAATATACCACTGATTCAGACTCGAATCCCCTTGATTTGATTAACGCTGTCCGAATACACCTCTGATTCGGACTCGAGTACCATGGAGTACACCAATATTTGTCATTAGTACTACCTATGTGGGCGGAAGCAACAAAGTTTACGATAAGAGCTTTTGTTTAAGAGAATAACACCCATTTAGAGGGGGAGAACCATTCGATTAGAACGCCCCTCCTGAAATTGGTGTTCCGGAATTAACCGTTATGCTTCCATTGATGGATTCAATATTTTTTGCAACTTTTGTGCTATAGGTAAAATCGCCATAACAATAGGGATAGCGGAAGTTGTTTTTATCTCCGCCGCAATTATATATAGTCGGCTTCTTTTGTACCTGCATGAAAGAAAATTTCTTCGCCAATTCCTCGCTATGTTTCCCGCCGTGTTGTGAGACAAAGTCGATGTAGCCTATCCCCATATTATAGGCCTGAATAATGGACGGAAAGTCGACACCTTTTTGTTTCCCATATGTAACGATACGCTGAAAATGCCTCACGCCCTGTTTGACACTCTGCTCCGGATTTTTGATCGTGTTTGGCGCCAAACCAACAGATTCTGAAGCCTGCATTGGGTCGCCGCCTTTTCCCTTGCTTTCCTGCTGCATTAAGGCAGCCAGCACAACCGTATATTGTTCAAGATGAACTTTCTGCAATTCACTATGTAACAGTGGGGTATATTTTTTAACCTCCACCAGGGGATCGCTTTTAACTATGGGACTCGACTTTTCATATTGTTGAAAATAGGATTCCATTATTACCACTGAGAAAATAACAGTAAGCAATAACAGAATAATATTAAAATTCCGTTTCCGTTTGGGTTTGGTTGCTTTGCGTTTCATCGTCTCTCTCCCAAAAAGGTTTAATATCATCTCATTATAATAGAATAATTGTCTGTTAAGTAATAGAAAGGCAGGAAAATAAAAAATCAGGACAAAAGACGTGGTTAGGACAACAAAAAAGATCCGGCAAAATACCGAATCTTTGTAAAGGGGGAGGGGTTGAAAAAGCTCGCTGCTTTGTCCTTGATACAAATAATATCTTAAAATATAAATATTAACAGAGTATGAACAGAATCTTACGATTTGATTAACTATGTACTTTAAGTTCTTAAAGTAAATTTTTTAGAGAAAAAGGAAATTTGCTGTTCGTTTAAGAATACTTTTAAGTAGGTTTTTTTAATTGTGTATACATAGAGAAAAATCCATTTTCCGAGGTGAGCCATGATCAATTGGCATGAGGAAGTATTATCCCGTAAGGACGAGCTGCTTGAAGATTTGTTTAATCTGCTTCGAATTGAGAGTACGAAAGATTTAGATTCAAAGACAGAGGGGAGGCCGATGGGTGAAAAAATCGGTGAAGCCCTTGAGTACATTCTAGAAAAGGCTAAACAAAACGGATTTAGAACTAAGAATTTAGCGGGATATGCCGGCTATGCGGAATATGGGAGCAGTAATGCTGGAGATCCAATCGGGATCCTTTGCCATGTCGATGTTGTGCCTGCAACAGGTGAATGGACGAGCCCACCATTTGAACCAGCCATACGTGATGGGAAAATTTATGCCCGCGGTGCCATTGACGATAAAGGGCCGTCAATGGCTGCTTTTTATGCAATGAAAATAGTTAAAGAATCAGGGCTGGCACTATCGAAAAATGTCCGGATTATTTTTGGAACAGATGAAGAGAGCGGTATGAACTGTATGAAGTATTACAGCGAAGTCGAAGGTATGCCGACCTCAGGGTTTGCGCCGGATGCTAATTTTCCCATAATCAATGCGGAAAAAGGGCAGATAACTGTCAAGCTTTCTCTGCCAAATACAAACACTGACTATGTTGAGAAAATGGAGTTATTATCCTTTCATGCCGGAAACAGAGTCAATATGGTGCCGGAACGAGCGACTGCGGCTATAATCGGTTTTAACGAATCCCTTATGAAGGATTTCGAGGAATTTTGCTCAATAAGTAATGTTAAAAGTGATATATCTTATAAAGAAAACACAGCAGAATTAACACTTTATGGTATTTCCGCTCATGCGATGGAGCCCCATAAAGGAGTCAATGCAGCAACCACACTGGCAAGATTCCTGCAAAGCTATACATTTCAGGCACAAGCATCCAAATTCATATGTTTCCTGGCTGACTTGCATAAAGACTTTGAAGGTAAATCTTTAGGGATTTCCTATTCTGATGATATAACAGGGCCTCTGACCGTGAATCCGGGCATCCTATACTTTGAGGGAAAAGGGGAGGCTTTCTTGCAAATAAATGCACGAATTCCTGTCACAACGGACTATGAAACCACAAAGGAAAAGTTGAAAGTATTAGTGGACCAAAAGGGATTTATTCTATCAGAATTAAGAGAGTCACAGCCACACTACGTGGACCCCAGCACTCCAATCATCAAGGGATTGAAGAGAGCATATGAGGAAGAAACCAATCAGAAAGCGCGACTTTTATCGACAGGAGGGGCTACATATGCCCGATTTATGAAGCAAGGGGTTGCATTTGGGGCATGTTTTCCAGGGAAGGAAATGACGGCCCACGAAAAAGATGAGTATATCGAGATCGAGGATTTACTGAGAGCAACAGCCATCTATGCTCGTGCCATATATGAACTTGCAAAATAATATAGAAAGATAGGGGAATGGAAATGGAAAAATTAGTTGGTAGTGTTCAATCAGAAGTGGCATTAGTTGAAAAAGAAACATTCGCACCCATTCTGGTTTATCGCGGCGAACATATTGAAAGTACTCATCAGCTGCATGTTGCGGTCGTGAATAATGAAGGAGAGCTTTTGTATTCCTATGGAAATCCGTCCCGTTTAACCTTTCCGCGCTCGTCGATGAAGCCGTTTCAAGCGATACCGTTGATCGAGACGGGAACAGCTGATCGATTTCAGTATAGCCCAGCAGAAATCTCATTAAGCTGTGCTTCCCATAGCGGGGAAGTATTCCATCGCGAAGCAGTATTAACTATTTTGAATAAAATTGGGCTTGAAGAAGAGGCTTTGCAATGCGGAACCCATATTCCCAGGGATATGGAAAGCTATAAACAGCTCATTCGCGAGGGGAAGGAATTAACTCCGGTATTTAGCAATTGTTCGGGGAAGCATTCAGGAATGCTCGCAACTGCAGTACATATGAACGAGGATGTCTTGACCTACCGTGAAATTGATCACCCTATACAACAACGAATTTTGGAAGCCATTGAAAGTATCTGTGAGGTACCGAAGGAACAAATCCAGCTGAGTGTGGATGGGTGTGGAGTGCCTGTCCATCAGCTTCCGCTAACCCATGTCGCCCTGGGGTTTGCAAGACTCGCAAAACCTAATGGAGTGGTTGAAGCTAATCATGCCGCTGCCTTGGAACGTATTCGAAATGCCATGGTGCAGTACCCTGAAATGGTAGGTGGAACCGACCGGTTTGACACCGATTTGATGAGAGTTTTTACAGGAAGGGTCGTGGCAAAGGCAGGTGCTGAAGCGGTACAATGTATCGGTTTAGTTGAAGAAGGAATTGGAATTGCATTGAAAGTGGAGGATGGGTGCCAGGGCCACAAGTGTTGCAGCAATGGAAGTGTTAAAACAGCTTGGACTTGGAGACGGGCAAGTATATGAAGCTTTAAAGGATTATGTGGATGCTCCTGTATTAAATGCCAGAAATGATAAAATTGGCGTCATCAAAGCGAATTTTGTTTTGAACCGAGCTTAATTTTCCCTCTTTTCTTAATAAATGAAAAGGAAATGACGTGTGAATTGGCACACGTCATTTCCTTTTATTTTTTGAACTTATGGTGTAGAGTTTTCATATAAAAGGGCTAGTGAACACCTAGAAAATCAATACGCTAAGGGGGTGTAATAATGACAGGAAAAAATTCATTTTTTGTGGTTTGTGTATTAACGTGCTTATTATTCATAATATCTGCTTGTGGGATTGCATCTAATGGCTCATCAACAAACAATAAGTCACAATCTGATCATTCATCTCAAAGTAAAAATGCTTCTTCAAACAATTCATCCAGAGATGTTTCGTCTACCACAAATAATAGCAATCAAAATAACAAAAATTCAAAGTCATCCAATGAATCTACAACCAAATCAAACAATTCGGCTGGTAATCAGTTTGGCACTACAATTGACCAGGCTATGCAGTATTTACAAATGCGTTCAAATGTTTCACACATTTCATTAATGGCTCCGACTAAGCCAATATTTACACCAAACGTTCAGTATATGGGTGGAAAGGTGTCAGCAGCAAAGGATAGTTACTCAGTGAATCTTATATCAACTGACAAACAGCTTCCTATAAACAGTCCTTTACTTTCGTCTCGCAAATATGACCAGATGAGTAATCTAATTGGTGGCTTTGGTGGAACCATATATTCATCTTCAAAGATTGCCATGGCACAGTTATACAATACTCCTGCAAACGATCTCGCTCCTGCTTATCAGTTACCACCTAATTCACCTTCGACAAAGGTGGGTCTTGGTAAAGGTATTACTGGCACTGCATACGATTCATTCCCAATGGTGGAATGGCACGAAGGAAAATGGACCTTACAAGTTTGGGATGGGACATTACAACAAGATATTCAAGAAGCTAAAAACATTGTTGCCTATTTGGATACGCACTTATTACCTCCAACCTATGGTGTGTTTGGAGAAAATATTGCTGGTGATGGATATCATACATCAGTAGAATGGGTTTACGGAAATGCGGTGTATTCATGTTTTAGTTATCACAGTGGTTTACAGGCTGCTGTGATGGCTGTTTCTGCACGTGTGTATCCTAGTGGACAAACGAAGCCTTGATAAGAGAGTGACACTGATTTGAATCAGTCATATCTATGAAAAAATCGCCAATTCACGGGCGATTTTTTCGTTTATTACATTTTTTCCGAAAGTACTAGCCAAGCTTTACTTTTTTTCATTGTTTCTTTCTGTTTCGTGGTTCCGTCCGTAGCGCAATTCGCCGGAATCTACATCGCCTCTTTGTTTGGACTTTTTACCTCCAAGGCTCACATTCGGAAAGCTTTTAGTCTTTTCGTCCATTTTTTTCACCTCCAGTGCTTATTATGTTCGATTTCTGCAGGGTTATGAAAACGGAACTAATCGCATTTTTGATTAATAAAGTTAGAAATTGTCAGCAAGTTAGCAGGGCATTTCCATTGCATTAAAAGTTATTGCCATATACAATTATTTAAAGTGTAAATTTTCGAAATATAATGTTTAATTAGGAGAGCTGGTTGTGAATGGGAGGACCTTTAATTTCTAATGGGATTTTATTTCTGTCTTTACTTAGGAATCTCAAGGTTTTAAGCCTCATTAAATAATTAGAAAAAGCACATAAGAGATAGGAGGCTTCCACTACATATGCAAATGATTCCGTTAGGAGACTCCGGCATTATTATTCAATTCGGCAACAACATAACGTTAGAAAGCAATCGGAAGGTGAGTGCATTGGCGGCCTGTTTACAGGAAAATCCTCTCCATGGAATGGTTGAATTTGTCCCCGCTTTTACGACCGTGACCGTGTATTACAATCCATTGCAGCTAACCTACAAGGAAGCTTGTGAAGCTTTAGAAAAAATTAGTTCCAAGGTTGTTGATTCTCAAAAAGGCGAACAAAGAACGGTTGAAATTCCTGTTTGCTATGGTGGAGAATTTGGCCTGACCTCGAGTTTGTGGCGAAACATAACTGCCTCACCCCGGATGAGGTGATTGAGATTCATTCTGGCAGTGAGTATCTTGTCTATATGATCGGCTTTGCACCTGGATTTCCTTATCTTGGCGGCATGTCAGAAAGAATCGGAGCGCCGCGCCGCTCGTCACCTCGGTTAACGATTCCGGCCGGGACGGTTGGAATTGCTGGCATGCAAACTGGGGTATATCCGATTGAAACACCAGGGGGCTGGCAATTAATCGGAAGGACTCCCGAGCCTCTTTTTCGCCCAAACGACAGTTCGCCGAGCTTACTTCAAGCAGGGGATATCGTTACCTTCAGGCCAATTTCGCGTGATGAATACGTTCAAAGGAAGGGGGAGGATTGATGAGTATTCACGTAATTCGTCCGGGGCTGCTCACTTCCATTCAAGATCTTGGACGGTATGGGATGCAGAAACATGGCGTGATTGTTAGTGGTGCCATGGATTCCTTTGCACTAAGGGTAGCGAATATCTTGGTTGCCAACGAAGAAGGACAGGGAGCACTTGAAATCACGATGATATGCGCCAGGCTTCGTTTTGAAGAGGATTCATTGGTTGCGATATGCGGTGGCAATTTATCACCAACTATTGACGGAAAAAGCATTCCTGAATGCCTGCCGTTTTTATAAAAAAGGGAAGTATCCTCTCTTTTGGAGCGGTAAAATCAGGCTGCCGTGCTTATCTCGCTGTTGCAGGGGGATTTGATGTTCCAGATATAATGGGCAGCAAAAGTACATATCTTCGCGCCGAAATAGGAGGCTTTCTGGGAAGAGCTCTAAAGGCAGGGGATGTTTTAGAGCTTGGAACTCTTCCAGAAACCTCAGCTCGACGAATAGAGAGGCTAAATATTAAAGCAGGGAATGATCAATTTGCCTTGTGTGAATGGTCGGTAAGCAAGGATATCCTGCCCGCCTATCATGAAAATCCGACACTTCGGGTACTGCGCGGCGGCCAATTCAACTGGTTCAGGACTGAAAGCCAGGAGCACTTTTTCCAGGATGAATTTCTAGTGACACCCCAATCGGATCGAATGGGATACAGGCTGTCAGGGCAGAAGCTTCAATTATCCGAACCGAAGGAGCTGATTTCGGAAGCAGTCACGGCAGGAACCATCCAGGTACCGTCAGAAGGCAATCCCATTGTATTGATGGCAGACCGGCAGACAACAGGAGGATATCCCAAAATTGCTCAGATAACAACCATAGATCTGCCGGTGCTAGCACAGGTAAAGCCAGGCGAGAAGGTACGATTTAAGGAGATTCAATTAGGAGAAGCACAGAAACTCATACTGTTGAGGGAAAAAGAAATTCAGCTATTAAAACAGGCTGTGAATCTTAAAGATTAGACAGATACGGGGGGGATAATATTGTTTCAAGTTGATTTGAATTGTGACATGGGTGAGAGCTTTGGTACATACAAAATGGGAACGGATGAGGAAATACTTGAGTTTATTACATCTGCCAACATTGCCTGCGGTTTCCATGCGGGAGATCCTGCGACAATGCGCCAAACGGTAAAGCTTGCATTGGAAAAGGGAGTTGCGATTGGTGCACATCCCGGCCTGCCAGATTTAACAGGCTTCGGCAGAAGAAATATGGATATCTCATCGCAGGAAGCATACGACATGGTGGTCTATCAAATAGGGGCTCTTGATGGATTTTTGCGAGCAGAAGGCGGTAAGATGCAGCATGTAAAACCGCACGGAGCACTTTATAATATGGCTGCAAAAAGCAAAGAGCTTTCGGAAGCGATCGCAGAGGGAGTTTACAAAATAAACCCAGAACTGATATTATTCGGCCTTTCAGGCAGTGAGCTCGTGAAAGCAGGAGAAAAAGCCGGGCTCCGAACTGCAAGTGAAGTGTTTGCTGATCGAACCTACCAAAAAGACGGTTCGCTTACCCCAAGACGTCAGCAGGATGCGATGATTACTGACGATCAAAAAGCGATCGCCCAGGTAATTCGCATGGTAAAGGAGGGAAAGGTCCTCTCACAACAAGGGGAAGACATTTCTATACAAGCAGATACGGTATGCATTCATGGCGATGGTCTGCATGCATTAAGTTTTGCACGTAGCATTAAAGAACTATTAAACCTTTCAGAGGTTACGGTGAGAGCAGTAGGCAGGTAACTTATTTCGGCATTAATTTTTGTAATATTCACTAATAAAGCATTTAGGGAGATGACAACATGATTAAGCTGATCGGAATTTTAATCGTAGCGGTTGGATTCGGTTTCCGCCTGAACACCCTGCTGGTAGTAATGGCAGCAGGAGTAGTGACCGGGCTGGTTTCCGGTATGTCTTTTAATGAAGTAATGACTCAATTTGGACAGGTTTTTATCGATAATCGTTACATGTCTCTGCCGATTATTTTAAGCCTTCCTGTCATCGGCCTTTTAGAGCGCCACGGCCTTAAGGAAAGGGCAGAAGTGCTGATTAAAAAAGCAAAGGGAGCAACTGCAGGAAAGGTATTAATGTCTTATTTGCTTATCCGCGAATTGAGCGCGTCGCTTGGTCTAAATATCGGCGGACATCCGCAAACGGTCCGTCCACTTGTAGCGCCGATGGCAGAAGGGGCAGCAGCAGCAAAACACGGAGAACTTCCGGAAAAGCTGCAGGATGACATTAAAGCACATGCCGCAGCGTCAGAGAACGTTGGCTGGTTTTTCGGAGAAGATATCTTCATCGCAACAGGAGCTATTTTATTAATGAAAGGTTTCTACGATTCAGTCGGAATGCACGTCAGCGTATGGGATATGGCCCTTTGGGGAATCCCTACCGCCGTATCCGCCTTTTTCCTCTCCTGGTGGCGTTTCCGCATGATGGATAAACGAATTCAAAAGGCCATGGCTAAAAAAGAGATCAGCAAGATTGCATAAGGAGGGGGACCAACATGAATATGATCACGCTTGACTATATTTACTATCTTCTTGAAATTATTACTGCTTTTGTGGCAATCAGGGTGGCGATGGACAAAAACCATCCAAGCAGAATTGGTTCGACCTTGTTCTGGGGAATTTTTGCGTTCACGTTCCTATTCGGCAAGGTGGTTTCTCCTATTGCAATTGGATATCTTGTTTTGGTGATGGTCGTAATTGCTGCAATTGGCAGGGTTAAAAGTGGCAACCAGGACGAGGCGCCAAAGGAGGTAAGGGAAAAACATGCATCAAGGCTTCAAGGAAAGGTTTTCATTCCTGCTCTAGTTATCCCGGTCTTTACGGTAATCGGTTCATTGACTCTTGGTAAAATTCATTTCGGAAAGATTTATCTGGTTGATCCAAAGATGGTAACATTGATCGCACTCGGTTTAAGCACGATTCTCGCTTATATTGTTGCACAGCTCCTTACAAAAGCAAAACCGGCGACAGCGATGCACGAAGGAAGCCGGTTAATGCAGGCCGTTGGCTGGGCAATCATTTTACCGCAAATGCTTGCGGCACTAGGAGCGATTTTTGCCAAATCAGGCGTTGGTGACGTCGTTTCAAGAATGGTAGGAGATGTGCTTCCAACGAATATCCCCTTTGTGGCTGTTGCTGCTTACTGTATCGGTATGGCGTTGTTTACAATTATCATGGGAAATGCATTTGCTGCGTTTGCCGTCATTACAGGTGGAATTGGCTTACCGTTGATTGTCCATATGCATGGAGGGAATCCGGCCATTATGGCAGCAATCGGCATGTTTGCTGGATATTGCGGCACCTTGATGACGCCAATGGCAGCAAATTTCAACATCGTGCCGGCAATGCTATTGGATCTAAAGGATAAAAATGCCGTCATCAAGGCACAGCTTCCTATTGCTATTCCCCTTTTGATTATTAACATTTTTCTGATGTATTTCTTGGTATATAATTTCTAATAACTAGCAGAAAGGGAGATTGCTATGAAAAAGATACTTGTTACAGGCTTCGATCCGTTTGGAGGAGAGCCAGTAAATCCGGCTCTGGAGGCAGTAAAGCGATTAAACGGAAAAGCGATTGAAGGGTACGAAGTGGTTACAAAGGAAATCCCAACTGTTTTTGGCAAAGCGATTTCGAGATTGAAAGAGTCAATAGAGGAAATCAATCCTGACATCGTCATCTGTGTAGGCCAGGCTGGCGGACGTTCCACGATTACACCTGAACGTGTTGCAATCAATGTTGATGATGCCAGAATTACAGATAACGAGAATAATCAGCCGATTGACGCAGAAATCATTCCCGGCGCTCCAGCTGCCTATTTCTCGACACTGCCAGTCAAGGCAATGGTCAAAATTATGAATGACAACGGCATCCCGGCATCCGTTTCGAATACTGCAGGAACGTTTGTCTGCAACCATATTTTTTACGGCCTTATGAATCATCTTGCATCACGAGGGAATGTAATCCGTGGCGGATTTATCCATATTCCTTACCTGCCGGAACAAATTGTCCGCAATCCAGGACATCCAAGTATGAGCCTTGAATTGATCGTAAAAGGACTGGGAC
This sequence comes from Neobacillus sp. PS3-34, assembly GCF_030915465.1. Lineage (GTDB taxonomy): Bacteria > Bacillota > Bacilli > Bacillales > Cytobacillaceae > Neobacillus_A. The sequence continues at coordinate 141,114 of NZ_CP133267.1, read as the reverse complement.
TTGCGATTGAAGCAGCAGTAACAAACGAGAAGGATATTGTAGCGGTTGGCGGGGAGATTAGCTAAAAGTGAAGTGACACCAGGCACCATCACATAAAATATCTTGAATAATTGAAACACCGGAATTTCTTCATTTATTGAAAAATTCTGGTGTTTTTTTTTAGGATTTTGTTTAGTAGGAAATTCTATCTCGAAAACGATTCAATTAATTATTTTAGTGGGGAAATCATTCATAATCTTTATCGGGATTTAATTAAATCTAGTCAAAAGAAATAGTTTTTCGGCGGATTTACAAATATGTTAATATATGGATAAGTGTGTGAAGGGGGAAGAACATGTTCAATTTCGAAAAAGTGAATAAGGACAACTTTAATCATGTTGTGGAAATTGTCAATTCCAATGAGGAATATAATCGGTTGGAAAACGGTTCGCCATACCGCACCGAAAAGGAAATAAAGGAAGAGTTTTTGTATGAGGATTCAAATCGGCATACATATTATATTAAGGATGGAACGAATTTTATTGGGTTAATTGATTATATTGATAAAAACCCGAATGATGGACATACTTGGCTAGGCTTGCTGATGACCCATGGAAGCTATCATAAACAAGGTTACGGAAAAAGAGCTTATCAGGAGTTTGAGTATTCTATCAAAAATAAGGGATGCAGGAATCTTCGTATAGGGATTATTCCGCAAAACCATAATGCTGAGAAGTTTTGGAAAAGCATCGACTTTAAATTCTATGAACAGAAAAAGTCTACTACAGGACTGGTAGTAAATTGCTATGAAAAACAGTTGTAGCTAAATTTCGATTATTTTATATTGCTTTAGATGGAAACGAAGGTAATGCTGTAAATATTTTTATCTAAATGCAAATTTGCTGATGTTCAATCATTATAATTAAAGAGAGGAATAATACTCAATTATAACAAGTGAAGACCTTTCAAAATGTTCATTAAGGGAGGTAACAATGTGAGCACTGGACTAGTTGCAGTCATTTTGATCTTTTCGCTTCCTATTATTAAAACTGTGACAAACCACTTAGAAAAGCAAAAAGCGATTAAACACCAGCTTATAAAAGACCATTTAGAGTTGGAAAAGCTCAAACACGCCAATTTTCTAATGGAAACAGAAAAAATGAGGCTAGAACTTGAAAAAGAACTGAAACTTGAGGATCCATCGAATAAAATAAACATTAAGATGTAGTTTATGATTTCATTGAACTCGAGAGATTAATAACATTCGGAGTGAAGCGGCTGCTTAAAATTGCGGTGGCTTCTTTTACAAACTTGGGTTTTAGTTTAACAGCCTTACATTAAAAATTGGGTTAATTTTTTTAGGTAAATATCAATATTACCATTTAATAAGTCCCTTTATTAGTAAGGCAGTTTAGTTTACGAGATAGGATTTCCGAGTGTAAACATAGAATGTTAAAAGTATATATTTATAAAGAACAAGGAGAATTTCATGGAACTAAAATTTAAAGATTTTTTTAGAGAAGAATTAACGATTTATGACATACAAGAGGCAATGGAGAATGAGGAAATTACCTCCAAAGAGTTGGTTATGTATTACCTTTATAGAATAGCAAAATATGACCAGGATGGTCCCAAAATAAATTCGATTTTGGAAATAAACCCGGATGCCATTTTTATTGCGGAAGCACTGGATCATGAAAGAAAAGCAAATGGTGTTAGAGGACCCTTACATGGTATTCCTGTTTTACTTAAGGACAATATTGAAACAAATGATTCCATGCATACCAGTGCAGGAACACTTGCGCTAGAAAATCATATTAGCCCCACTGATGCGTTTCTTGTAGAGAACCTTCGTGAGGCAGGTGCCGTTATCTTAGGTAAAACGAACATGACTGAGTTAGCGAATGGAATGTCTCAAAAGATGTGGGCAGGTTACAGTTCAAGAGGCGGACAAGTTTTAAATCCTTATGGTCCCGGAGACTTTTTTATTGGAGGATCAAGTTCAGGATCAGCAGCTTCTGTTGCTGCAAATTTAACAGTAGTGTCTGTTGGAACAGAGACAGATGCCTCCATTCTGAGTCCAGCTATCCAGAACTCAGTGGTAGGAATCAAGCCTACAGTTGGTTTAATTAGCCGCTCTGGTATTATTCCATTTACTTATTCTCAGGATACAGCAGGTCCAATGGCAAGAACAGTTGCTGACGCTGCCATTTTATTGGGAATCATGACGGGATTGGATAAAAAGGATCCTGCTACATATAGGAGTGAAGGAAAATCACTTAATGATTATACTGAGTACTTAGATGCTGATGGATTAAGAGGGAAACGAATTGGAATTTTCAATGCAGCATCGAAAGATTATTACGAATCAGAGGAGTATGATGAAAGTCTTTTTAATGGTGTGATAGACACCCTTTGTAAAAAGGGCCGAAGTGGTTAGTGACATTGAAATCCCTTCGTTTAATAGGGATTGGAGCTGGGGAGTCTCAATTTACGAACTGAAGCATAGCTTTGGCAACTATCTTGCTAAATTACCTGCTCATATGCCCGTCCATTCATTTAAGGAATTAATACAATTTAATAACAATAACCCAGAGAAAACCCTAAAATACGGACAAGATAAGCTCGAATATAGAGAGGGTTTACCTAATACATTAAGAAATCCAGAATATTTAATGGCAAGATTGGAAGATTTGTATTTTTCACAGGAACAGGGTATTGATTTTGCCATAAAAAAATATAGGCTTGATGCTATTCTTTTTCCTTCTTACGTAGGTTCAACCATTAGTGCGAAAGCTGGTTATCCTTCCATCGCGCTACCAGCTGGCTATTTGAAAAACGGAAGGCCGTTTGGAATAACTTTTGCAGGTACTGCTTTTAGTGAAGGAGCTTTAATTAAAGTCGCTTACTCCTTTGAACAAGCCACTAAACATCGCAGAACCCCAAGTATAGAGTTAACCGAATGAAAAAAGGTATTGGTATCATTTTGATCCTAGGAATGTTGTTGGGAGAATAAATCATACGTATCATTATTAAAACAATATTTTTGTTTTAAAGAAAAACAAAAATATGGTCACAAATTGGCTTCTTTAATCGTTATGTGATTAGACGATGAAAAGGAGACGATTACCATGAAAAACGAGAAAACAATAGTGGTCGTAGGTGGCGGGTACGCAGGGATTAACCTTTTAGAAGCACTTAAGAAAGAGTTTCATAAAGAGCTAAAGAGAAACATCAGGATGATCTTGGTGGATAAAAATACTTTCCATTTTAAAAAGGTTAAATTATTTAAAGGGATTGTTAATGAAAATGTGACGGATTTACATGTTCCTCTAAAGCATTATTGCGGCTCAGTTATTGAGTTCATTCAGGGGGAGTTAACAGCAGTTAATCCAAAAGAGCAAACCGTTCACATTACCAGGGAGGATGGAACACTCATTCATCTGGATTTTGACCGGCTTGTTCTGGCAATGGGCAGTGTCCTGCTTGAAGTGGATTCAGAGCGTGGAGGAATATCGCTCAATAGTCTAGAAAGTGCCAAATGGATTCGGCAGCATTTATTGGGGAACATGGATTCACCCAAGAGTGAACTTCGATTGGCAATCGCCGGAGGCGGGATTACTGGTATCGAAACCGCCGCAGAAGTTGGGTCATGGCTGAAAGATAATAAAACAGAAAAATCGGGGAATAAGCTTAAGAACATTGAAATATTCCTAATTAATGATAAACAGAGATTATTAGAGGAAGCTCCAGTAAAAATCAGTGAGCGGCTTGAGAAGAGGCTAATGAGACAAGGGATTCATTTAATACACAATAAAAAGGCAGAAAATTTCATAGATGGTAAAGTCTTTTTCACTGACAAATCCGAACTTGAAGCAGATGTCTGTATATGGACAGTCGGATTAAAACCTCATCCTAGTCTTATCGATTTAGGTCTCTCTCTCACCGAAGAAGGAAAAATAAAAGTGGATTCCTGGTACCGCTTAGTCGATAGTGAGAATATTTATGCCATTGGAGACTGCGTTCATGTGGTTGACCCTAAAAGTGGTACTGCTGCAGCAATGAGCTGTAAAGAAGCAATCTCCCAGGCGCAACGACTTGCTAAAATTATGAAAGCACATATTCAGGGATATCAAGCAAATTCCCATCAAACTTACCCTGATCTTCTTTGTATAGGACTCGGTCCGAATGATGGTTTTGTATGGGCGCAAAAATGGGGAGTTGATTTCGTACTTTCAGGTAAACTTGCAGAAAGATTAAGAGAATATACATGGAACATTGCTAGTTTTGCCCACTGAATGAAGGAGGTAAAGATATGGGGTTGCAGGAACTCTATTCCCAGTTTCACCCACTTCTATTTTCGATAGCTTACCGGATGCTCGGCACTGTTTCTGATGCAGAAGACATTGTTCATGATGTGTATGTGAAGGCAAGTGAAAGAACGATTGATCATGTGGAAAATAAGAAGGCTTACCTTTGTAAAATGGTTACAAACAAATGTATTGATCACTTAACATCGGCTGAGCATAAGCGCGAAGTCTATATTGGTCCCTGGCTGCCGGAACCATTGATTTTAAACGAAAACGATCCTGTTTCTGAAGTGATGAACGAAGAAGCGGTATCATTTGCCATTCTCCTGCTCATGGAAAAATTGAAACCCTTGGAGCGTGCCGTTTTCATCCTAAGAGAAGTGCTAGACTATGATTATGCGACAATTTCGCAAATATTGAATCGGAGCGAATCCACTTGCAGAAAAGTATTTAGTAGGGTAAAGACTAAATTTCCACTGATAGAAGAAGAAGTCGAAGCAGCGCTTGATCCAAAAAGAGATGGAATTATACAGACTTTCGTATTAGCCTTACATCATGGGAACTTTCAAAAGATAGAAGAATTATTGTATAAGGATGTTACGCTGTATTCAGATGGTGGTGGAAAAGTCTATGCTGCCTTAAAGCCAGTATTTTCTAGAGATCTGGTTGTTCGTTTTATCAGAAATTTACTGTCACATAAACATAATGAGGAGAAGCCAGCCGTTGTTAAAGTGGTCAATGTAAATGGTCAGACTGGACTCTTGGTAAGGGGAGAGGACAATATCAAAACGGTTATTTGTTTCCATGTGAAAAACGATCAAATAGCAGATATCTATATTGTAAGGAATCCAGAAAAACTAAAGCACGTATCACTTCAATCTCACTAATATCGAAGCAAGATGAACCTGTGGATAAAGCTGGCAGAGGAAGAAGGAATTTTTTCATCGAGTAAAGAATTAATAGCTACTGTTAAACGTTTTTAGGAGGAATTCCTGTGGTGGAATACAAAGGTTCATCTGTTTATGATAACGATGAATTTTTATCAAATTACTTATCAAGAAGACATCGGGAAGAAAGCCCAAACAATATCATTGAAAAGCCTGTTTTAATGGAGTTAATTGGAGATGTTACCGCGAACCAAATCCTAGATTTAGGCTGTGGAGATGCCACAATTGGTTTCGAGTTAATACAGCAGGGCTGCTGCTTCTATGAAGGTGTGGAAGGTTCTAAAAAAATGGTGGAGCAAGCACTTGAAGTATTAAAAGGAACAAATAGTAAAATGAATCATAGTTCAATGGAAACGTGGAATTTTCCTGAAGAGACCTATGATAAGGTTATTTCTCGGATGGCATTCCACTATATAGAGGATTTAAAACCTATATTTACGAAGGTGTATAAATCGCTTAAGGCAAATGGAAGGTTTATCTTTAGTGTTCAGCATCCCATTTTAACCTCATCCGCAGAGAGTGCTACCAATTCTTCACAGCGAACGAATTGGGTCGTTGACGATTACTTTCATATTGGCAAAAGGGTTGAACCCTGGATTGAAAAAGAAGTCGTTAAATATCATCGAACCGTTCAAGAATATTTTAAACTTATAAAAAACGAAGGGTTTTCCATTGATGAAATAAGTGAATGCAGTCCACGCAAAGAAAACTTTAAAAGTGAAGCAGAGTTTATGAGGCGAATGAGAATCCCACTTATCCTTGTGTTTTCTTGCAGTAAATAAGTTTATGTTTTGTTCTGAAGGGGTGGAAAAGTGTATATTCCTAAGCATTTCAAAATAGAGGATCAAGAGGTTATTTATAAATATATTGAAAAATATAGCTTTGCTACTATGTTTTCACAACATAAAGGAGAACCATATGCCACTCACTTGCCTTTAATTTTAGATAAAGATGAGCGTGTTTTATATGGGCATATTGCTCTTCCAAATGAACAATGGCAGGATATGGAAAACCAAAATATCCTAGTAACGTTCCAGGGACCCCACTGTTATATCTCTCCTTCCTGGTATGAAACCAATAAAGCTGTACCCACATGGAATTATGTAGCTGTCCATGTGTATGGGCAAGTGGAGTTTTTACACAACCAACAAGAACTCCTTCAATCACTGTCTGAAATGGTCAATAAATACGAAAAGGCTAATAGTCCTTATAATTTAAATGAAGTTGACTCAAATTTCTTAGAGGGTTTAAGTAAAGGGATAGTTGGTTTTAAAATCAACATTACCAAGATAGAAGCAAAAGCAAAATTAAGTCAGAATCATTCCATGGAACGGCAGGAAATGGTTATTAAGCAATTGGAACTTTCGCCAGATCAAGATAATAAACAAATAGCAAACCTCATGAAGGAGAATCTTCAAAGGAAGCTTTAATTTTAGGATTCATTTCAATTGTGTTCTTACTTATTGAGTGCAAGAGTTCAGAAACAGAGCTGCCATTATGGTAGCTCTTTCTTTTATAGGAGTAAAAAAGAAGTTGATGAAGTAACTATTATTCCTTTTTAGAAAAAACGTTTATTTCATTCGGAATTTCAGCCTATTGATTAAGTTTATGTATTTCACGAGCCATAGATTCTAGAATATAAACAACAGGTACTTGTGTAGTAATATTAGCTTCTTCAAAAATTTCCTCAGTTACATAATATGGAATGTTTAGATCAGAGATTTTTCCAATGGTTGAGAGTTTATTGTTTGTAATACTAATAATTTTACTTCCTTCTTGTTTAAGTTGGTTAAGATGAGTGACTGTAAAATTATTTTCTCCTGTGACAGATAAAGCAATGGTTACGCTATTAAACATGAGTTTGGTGTGAATCGGAAAGTGAGGGTCTTTAATATACAACGAAAATTTACCTAAGCTTGAGAAATATCTCGCACCATATTCAGCAAGAATACCTGAGCTTCCTATCCCAATAAAAATAACATTTTCTGCTTTGTTAACTAGACTTGCAGCCTGCCTGATTTTATCTTCAATATCACCTTTTAGTGTTCGCTCAAAAAACTCCACTACTGAATGCTGTGAACTTTTTATAAATGTCTTTTTATTCTCTTCTGTAAGCATTTTGAGCTTTACTTTAAATTCAGAAAAACCCTCACAATTAAGTTTTCTGCAAAACCGTAGTATCGTAGCAGTTGATACATGGGTTTCATCTGCCAGTTCCCGAATCCGCATATAGGCAACTTTTTCAATGTTTTTAGAAATATAATTGTATAAAGATGTTTCTAATTCATTGAAAGAAGCAATTATCTCGTTTGAAAACATTTATAGTGGATTCTCCTTTTACAAGTATATTTTACCCCATATTAGCACAACTTCGACTATGAAACATCCTGTTACAATTATGAAACAAAAAACTTTCGTCGTTAGTTAAAACCAAATCCTCTTCTTTTATTTACTGCCTCGTGAAAAGTCGTTAATATTCCTTTTATAAACATACACATACTAATTACTATTGAAAAAAATCGGGAGGTAATAAAATTGAAAAACTACCAGTTCCCTAAAGGTTTTTTATGGGGCGGAGCAACCGCTGCAAATCAAATTGAGGGTGGATTTAATGAAGGGAATAAAGGATTAAATATTGCCGATGTACTTCCAGGCTGGCGAAGAGAGATATAACATATTACTGAGTCCCGGTTTTGATTTTGAAGTCCACCGGGATCAATACAGCTATCCAAACCATGAAGCGATTGACTTTTATCATCGGTATAAAGAAGATATTGCATTGTTTGCTGAGATGGGTTTCAAGGCATTCCGGATGTCAATTGCATGGACACGGATTTTTCCAAACGGTGATGAGTTAGAGGCAAATGAAGAGGGGTTAGCTTTCTATGACCGCGTTTTTGATGAATTGCATAAACATAAGATTGAACCGGTCGTAACCATTTCACACTATGAAATGCCTCTGCATTTGGTAAAAGAATACGGTGGCTGGAGAAGCCGTCAAGTGGTGACATTATTTGAAAGATATGCAAATGCTATTTTCAATCGTTATAAAAATAAAGTAAAGACCTGGATGACGTTTAATGAAATCAATAGCAGTCTGGTGATGCCAATACAAGGTCTTGGTTTTGCCATTCAAAAAGAAGAGGATAAATACCAGCCTACCTTTCAGGCATACCATCATCAATTTGTCGCGAGCGCCATAGCGGTCAAAGCATGCCATAGGATTATACCTGATGCTAACATTGGCTGTATGATTCTGTTTGCACCAGTCTATTCCTTTGATTGCAATCCGCAGAATGTAATGTATTCCCTTCAGGAAGAAAGCCTTTTTAATTACTTTTGTGCTGATGTGCAAGTACGCGGGGAGTATCCAGCTTACATCAATAGATATTTTAAAGAACATAATATCAAATTGGATATTCAAGACGGCGATTTAGAATTGATTAAAGAAGGCACTGTTGATTATATCGGTTTTAGTTATTACATGTCCCGCACCGAGAAGAAAGTGAAGACAGAAGATGAAGCTGCACAAGGGAATATAATTGGCGGCATAAAAAATCCATTCTTAAAAGCAAGTGACTGGGGCTGGGAAATCGATCCACTAGGATTACGTATTAGCCTAAACAAATTGTATGACCGCTACCAGGTACCTCTTTTCGTTGTGGAAAATGGGTTAGGAGCCTATGACAAAGTAGAAGAAGACGGCTCGATCAATGATAACTATCGAATTGATTATCTTCGTGAACACATAAAAGCTATGGGGGAAGCGATAGAAGATGGAGTTGAATTAATGGGATATACAAGCTGGGGCTGCATTGATTGTGTAAGTGCTTCATCAGGGGAGTTCTCAAAGCGCTATGGCTACATTTACGTTGACAAAAATGACGATGGCAGTGGAACATTAGAACGCAAAAGGAAAAAATCCTTCTTCTGGTATAAAGACGTCATTGCAACAAATGGTGAAAAACTATAAAGTCGATGTAATTCTATACTAAATTGCTCCTATCATAATGTGTGCTAATTCAAGCTTTAAATGCTGTTTTCATCAGAGACATCCTATGAATATGGGCATGCGGATGAAAGCAACAGGACAAACGAATACCATTTATGGCCCATCAAAGCTTGATTCCTTGGTGGGTTTTTTATGTAACGGTGCAGGTTGGGAGAGGGAAAACGCTCCTTTAGCAGGTGATTTTGTTTATTTGCGAGAATAGTTAATAGAATAACAAATCGATAATTAAAGGAGCCTAAACTATGAGTCAAGTATGTGTTATTGGAATTTATGTACCTGATATTCAAAAGGCAATTGATTTTTATACTACTGTTTTAGGATTCGAAGTAAATAAACAATATGGACCCAAGATTGTAACACTCGTTCACGGAGATTTGCCAATAGTTTTAGAGGAATCGGAAAAATCTACATACAATGTAAATAGCAATCCTTCAGGAGTGGTTTTGGGTCTTAAAACAGAAGACATTAATTATACAGTTAAAACGTTAAAAGAACATAAAGTTGAATTCATTGTTGATGAGCCAACAAATTGTCCGCCAGGAAAATTCGTTAGTTTTCGAGATCCATTTGGAAATGTCTTAGAGTATCTGCAATTTGAATTATAATTATTTTGTTTTGATGAAAAGCAGTGAAAACAACGGCGACTTGATTTTACAGTAGTGTTTATTGAAGTAGAACCACAAAATAGAAGAACCAAACACAAAAACGACTTGGAAACTATCCATTGTCGTTTTTGTGCTTTTGTAAATAAATCTCATCTTCGTAAAGTTAAGTCTAAATTGTGAAATATGTAGGAAAGTGAATAACGAAGGAAAAGAGCTGTTTGAATGTAAAAACTTCACACTCAAACAGCTCTTAATCTTTAATAATAATAAGGGAATGAAGTTCCTGGGGCCTGCCCGTAAGGAATCCCAAAATGATCATGAACTGAAATTGGCTGCTGATTATATGGCATTATATGGTTGTTGAGGCTGGAGTGATGATGGGTAGGGTGTTGAGGAGTAGGGTTGTAAGGGGTAGAGTTTTGATAATAATGCGCTACACAAGCTCCAGGATGTCCAGGACGCGGACCAGTTACTATAGTATAAGTCATTTGCAACATCTCTTTCAAAGGGTTTTATCTTATTGTATGAGTTACAGTAAATTCTGTTGCATTTATATGGAAAATAATTTAAAAATGGGTTTAATATAAAGGCTGTTTTCTAAAAGATTGTTGTTTTTAGTAGTAGTTGATTTCCGCTTCAGGATGCTCCCTTTCCGCGGGGTGGGCGGTGAGCCTCCTTTTGAAGGTCTTCTTTTTAATAATTATTATCACTTATAAAGTTAACTTACTTCTTTAAAAATAGGTTTTTATTCTTAAGTTTGTTAGAAACGTAACGAAAAAAAGGAAAAAATAAAAAAATTATCCATAAATAAACTTTTTTTAGGAAAAACGCCCATAAAAAGTAAATGACCGTCGTACTATATGGTAATTACATATTTGGGAGGTTTTACCTTGAAAAAACAGATTTTAAAAATTGCTGTCCCTACACTTGCTCTTGGATTAGTTTTTGCACCTGTTGCCAGCGCGGCAAGCACAGAAACAACAGTAAAGACAACTGCTTCAGCTAAAGTAGCAGTTCAACTGACTGCTAAAGAAAGAGAAGGAATTAAGCGTTTAACCAGCATTACAAGAAATGTTTCCAAGGTAGAAGCAAGAGTTACACAGCTTTCAAAGGTAACATCTGATTTCTACGCCAAAACTGCTGCTGTATCTTCCAGGACTGAAGTGGATTTTTACAAGAGCATTTCCGGTAAATTAAAAGCTAACACTAACGAGTTACGATCTTTGAAAAAGCAAACTGACGAGATTGTAAGAAAATTTGGTAAAACAGATGCTGCAGTAACAGTTTATGGAAAAATTACTGCTCAAAATCAGGCTATTACATTTGCCAGCAAGAAAATAGCTGACTTGCACACTCAATTCCAAACAAAGGCTAAAGAAAAAGAAGCCAGTATGCGTCTAGCTTCCATTAATAAAAATATATCGAAGGTAGAGGCAAGCGTGGCCCAGCTCTCGAAAGTAACCACTGATTTCTATGCCAAAGTAGCTGCTGGAACAGTATCTGCCAAAGCAGAAACTGATTTTTTCGCAAGTGTTTCAGGTAAGTTAAAAGCCAATACAAACCAATTAAGGTCTTTGAAAAAGGAACTTGACCTGTACACTAAAAAATACGGCAAAACGGAAGCGGTAACAGCTGCCTATACCAAGATCAGCGCTCAGAATGATGCAATTGCCGTTAACAGCAAAAAATTAACTGACTTGCACACTCAATTTCAATCATTAACTAAAGAAAAAGAAGCTAGTAAGCGGTTAGCGGCCATTTCTGAAAATGTATCAAAAGTAGAAGCGAGAGTTTCAGCGATTTCTAAAGCATCGACGGAATTCTACGCGAAAGCCGGGGCAGCTTCTGTAACAGCCAATGAAGAAGCTGAGTTTTACAAATTAGTATCAGGCCAGTTAAAAGCAAGCTCCTATCAATTAGTTAGCTTGAAAAAGGAACTAGATGAGGCTGTTAAAAAATATAGCAGAACTGAAGCTGCAGTAGCACTAGAGGCTAAAATTACTGCTCAAAATGAGGCGATTGCCTTAACGAGCAAAAATTTAGTTGAATTGCACACTAATTTCAAGCCAGCTGTAACAACTAATAACTGATCCATATTAAAAAGTAAGTAGCACTTAAAAAATTAAGTACACAGCACTAAAAAAAGGGTAACGAATCGCTATGATTTCGTTACCTTTTTTTTCGTCTAGGAAAGAACATGTTGTATTAAGCTGTCTTTTCTATATTTAGATAATAATATTTGGGTGAGGCGCCCGAAAGCGAAATGGATTGAAAATAAAAATGGAGCCTTCATCATAATTTTGATTTTTTTGTGAAAAATAAATGATAGGGAAAGGTATCCGATATTTCTTTTTAATGCTTTGATCTTTTGATTGCATTCGCAATAAAGGGAGCATCCGTAAATGATTTTATTCTTTTATATCATGTTGAATGTGATTGGGATCTTTCTTTTTCAAAAAATTAAGAAACAGCTGCACATCCTCGAAATTATTGTTTATTGGCTGGTTGCTTCTTATTTTTTTCAAAATTTTTCCGCCCTTTGCTATATGAACTTTAAAACTATACAAATTCCCGAAAAACTTAGCTATGAATTCTCACATTTTCTAAACCGCATTTTGCTTTATCCAATGATCATGGTTTCTTTCCTTAACTTTATTCTCATTTTAAATACACTTTTGAAAAAGCTTTTATTAATAATAATCTATGTTTGCGCGTTAACAGGGCTGGAATGGCTATCAGATTCATTAGGTGTTATTAATCATGTCCATTGGCAGATGTGGTGGTCATTTTCTTTGTGGTTTGTATTTCTGTTGGTATTAATTGTAATTATGAAATTCTTTCGCATTGTTCTATTTAAAAAGAGGGTGTACGGATGAATTTTACCTTTGATTGGAATGAATGGTTTTTTATTATCGCTTCTTCTGTAATTTTCTTTCTGTTTTTGTTTATTCGGAAGTATTTCAACCCCGTTATTGTCATTATTATTTGGATTTTTAATATCACCTATGTTTCAACCATTGATTATTTTCTTGTAGGCACACCATTTAAGTTGTATATCTTTGGAGATAATGCCTCCTACGAGCTTTCTGGTGCCCTATTTCATTTATTTATGTATCCTTGTGCATCCTTACTCTTTTTATATGGCTACGATAAGTTTGAGCTTTATGGAAAAAAAACAATATGGTATATATTGTTTTGGAATGCTTTTTCGTTATTTTTTGAATGGGTTTGTGTAAAAAATCATGCCTTGACCTATACTGGCTGGAAGCTATATTATTCTATTCCAACATATCCATTCACGGCTGTTATCTTGATCATTCTTTTTCGATTTACTAAAAAGAAACTCCTGGAACTCTCATTATAAAGTTAACCATCAATACGTAGAGTTGCGAAAGCAGCTCTATTTTTTGTGTGTGCAGAGAAGGTTAGTTTAAGGCGTTTGTTGAAGTAAATATATGTGTCATCAAAAATACAAATCGAAAAAAGGATGATAAAAATGCTTTATACAAAACTTGGGAGAACAGAAGAGAAAATCCCCGTCATTGGCCAGGGCACGTTTAAGTATGGGGAAGATGTAAACGAAGCAAAGGAAGAAATCGAAGCACTTCGTTTTGGAATTGAGAATGGATTAACCTTGATTGATACGGCTGAGGGATACGGAAATGGTGGATCTGAAAGGATTGTTGCCGAGGCAATTAAGGATTGCAGGAATGATGTATTTATCTCAACGAAGGTTTTAGCCCGTAATTGTTCGTACCAAGGGGTAATAGATGCGGCTGAAGCAAGTTTGGAAAGGTTAAAAACATCGTATATCGATTTGTATTTCCAGCATTGGCCAAGCATGGAGCACGAAGTAGAGGAAACCATGCGCGGAATGGCCTATTTAGTTGATAAGGGTCTTGTGAAATACATTGGAGTAAGCAATTATACGCCAGAATTAATGGAAACAGCATGGAAGGCTCTAGGAAAACATGCCCTCACTTGTAACCAAGTTGGCTACCATTTAAATGACCGGAGAATAGAGAATAATGTGCTGCCGTATTGCCAGGAGCGGGGGATTACGGTAATGGGATATTCCCCATTTGGGTATGCACCGGAGCTATTCGGCAATCAGGGATTCCCGAAGTCTGGATCCAACGAGAGGCAGGCTTTGGATGAAATCGGAGCGAAATATGATAAAACAGCGTATCAAGTCGCCTTAAACTGGATTCTTAGGCAGAAAGGTCTCGTTTCCATACCAAAAGCGAAAAACAAATCCCATATAAAAAGCAACCTCGAGGCGCTTGGATGGGAACTAGATGCAGAGGATCTGGCACAAATGAATGTACTATTTCCTAAACCAGTTGAAGATATGCCGCTGTTAAAGTATTAAGGGAAATTATATTCAACAAACAAAGATTATTAAGAGGTGAGTGGTTTGGTAAAGACAGAAAAATAGCCTCCTAAAATTTTTAAACACAATTTTAGGAGGCTATTTAAATGAAGTAGTTTTTTAGATTTCATAAATTGTATTTTTAATTCTGGGGTTAAAATTTTCAATAAGGGTGTGTTAATTATTAAAGCAGTTATTTTTGATTTTGATGGTGCTTTAGCTGATACCTTACCAGTTTGTTTCTTTGCATTTCAAGCAGTGTTTAAGGAATTTGATAACCTTGAGGTTACTCCAGATGAAATTAAGGCGATGTTTGGTCCATCCGAGACAGGAATCATCCGAAAAAATCTTTTAAATGAAAATCACGAAAAAGCAATTGAATTATATTATGAAAAGTATGATGAAAAGCACCGATCTGTCGTTCAAAATAATGTGGAAATAAATAACTTACTACAAAATTTAAAAAGAAATGGATACAAACTAGGGATTGTGACAGGTAAAGCACGAAGAAGTCTGGATATTTCTTTAAAGTGCCTTAATATGAATAATTTTTTTGATGTTATTGTAACTGGTGATGATGTTAATATTCCGAAACCTCATCCAGAAGGAATAAATAAGGCATTAGCATTGCTTAATATAACAAACAGTGAAGCCCTTTTTATCGGGGACAGTGATGCCGATATTCAAGCTGGAAAACAAGCGAATGTACATACAATCGGAGTACAGTGGTTACCGAATTACCAGACACTAGAATTCAGTGTTCAGCCAAATCAAATATTTAGTAGCATAAGTGAATTCATACGATGTTTTTTTCAGAATGATACTTACAGAATGCAATATGATGAATTAAAAATGAAGTTTGATGGAAAAAAGATGGATGAATAGAGGGAAACAAAAAACCAATTTTTCCAAATGTTAAAGAAAGAAGATAGAAAGATATTTTATAAATTAATTAGATGACACTTAGTTATAAAAAAAAAGGGTGCTTATGTGGAAAATACTTTGAAATATACGACAGAACCCCCTAAAGATTTTAAGCAATTATTAATATTGTATGAATCTTTAGGATGGAATTCACTTAACTTAACTGCTAATGATTTGAAACAAATGTGCAATCAAAGTTGGTATGCAATTTATGCCTTTGATGAACAACAATTAGTGGGTATGGGGCGTGTTATTTCAGATGGTGTAATAACTGGAATAATATGTGGAGTGTGTGTACTACCAAGCTATCAGTCCAAAGGAATCGGCAAAAAAATGGTAAATCGAATCATTGAACATTGTGAGCAAAATAAAGTAATTCCTCAACTAATGTGTGTAGAAGGTTTGGAATCCTATTATAAAGCTTTAGGGTTTGAAAAATTTTCCATAGGTATGAAAAAGAACATAAATCGATAATTTATTATGATTATACTTCTTGTACTATTAACTTTTTATATAATGATCCATTTTATGTAAATCAGACAATAATTTTAAAAGTAGAGAAAAAGCTGCTAAAGATTACTTCCATTCGTAAATGAAGTATATTCTAAAGCGTTATTATACAGAGGGGATTGAATGTGAATGCAAGATGTTCTGAAGCAACAATACGATTTCATTAGGTCCACTAGACAAACTTTGTTTGCGTTTTTGGAAGGGATTCCTTTGCAAAAGTTGCACAACACAGTTCCAAACTTCGGGAACAGCAGTATTATAAGGACCCATATTCACGTTGCTGATTGCTATCTGGGCTGGCTTGGGAAATTCGCACTTAAACTGACTGATTGTTCGTTCGCTACAGATTATGATATCGAAAATTCAGATGTCAAAAAGGTTCGAGATAGATTTGAATTAGTCGATGAAGTAGTACAACAGTTTTTGTTAGAATTCAATTCTCGCTGGTTCGAAAATTTAGCGAATCAGGTAAAGTGGCAGGAAGAACCTTGGATTACAACTCCCTTATGGCTCTTAACCCATACCGAAACACATGAGTTTCATCATAAGGGACAAATCGTATCGATGGCTCGGCAATTAGGCTACACTCCTCCAGATACAGACCTTGTTGAACCTGAGATAAAAATATAGGTTTCATTCATTAATTTTATAGGAAATTTCTTTAAATTAACGTATTAAGAAGTTTGATAAACCGCTATTTCAGTGGGCCGAAATTGGTTAGAAGGAGGCTTTCTTAATAAATAGGAGATGAAAATTTTATGAAACAAAATAAGTACGATGATGTGAATTTCTTTTCTGCGTATGAAAAAATGACACGTTCAGTCAAAGGACTAGAAGGTGCTGGGGAATGGCATGTATTAAAAGGTCTTATACCAGAACTGCGAAATAAAAGTGTACTAGATTTGGGATGCGGTTTCGGTTGGCATTGTCGATACGCTCGTGAACAACAAGCAAGTTTTGTTATTGGAGTAGATATATCTGACAAAATGCTTCAAAAAGCACGTGAAAAAACTGATGACCCGATAATTTCTTATATTAAGATGCCAATTGAAGACATGAACTTTTCTGATTCTCAATTTGATGTGGTTATTAGTTCATTAGCTTTTCACTATATTAAGTCTTTTGAAGCAATCTGCCAAAAAGTCTATGATTGTCTAAAGCCTGGAGGTTCTTTTGTTTTTTCAGTTGAACATCCAATTTTTACATCTCGGCACGAACAAGATTGGTATTATGATGCCCAAGGAAATCGAATGCATTGGGCTGTTGACAATTATCAATTAGAAGGAGTGCGTGAAACAACTTTCCTAACCGAGAACGTTATAAAATATCATCGGACGTTTTCAACTTATGTCAACAACTTAATTAATGCAGGTTTTAGTATCAGAACAATTAAGGAACCAATTCCATCAGAAGAAATGTTAAAGAGTGTTCCTGAAATGAAAGATGAACTCCGAAGACCTATGTTTTTAATTATCTCAGCAGAAAAATAAAAATCTATCATTATATATTCTAAGTGCTACAAAAAGTAGGGACGTTTTTTCGTCTTTAATTCAAACGTGCAGCATCGCTTACCCGCAATTCGCGAGAGCGGGAAGTGCTTTTGAATCAGGTCTCCGAATGTGGGGCGGAATAGTAGGTCAGACCGTGGGAAGAAAGTCCAGATAATTATTAGCGGATGTGTCGATATTACCGTATGCCGATCGTCGACTAAATAGAGGTAAGAATAAAAGAAATTTGTAGTGAGCTGTATGAGAATAACGGTAAGCCAAAATCAATTAAGTAAAGGAGATTTTTAAAATGATATATCTATGTTTGGGTTACTTTGAACCAGAAATAATGGATGCTCGCCCCAAGGCGGAGATTGATGCTGTTATGCGCGAATGTCAGCCCCACCTCGCGGAATTCTACAAGAGCGGTCAAGTGATGATGGATGCTGGGCTCGACTTGGAGGCCAAATGTTTGCGGTGGGTGAACGGGGAGGTAATGGTTACGGACGGTCCTTTTATAGAAACCAAGGAGTTGATTGGCAGTGCGTTTCTCATAGAAGCAGAGGACATGGAGGAAGCAATTCGGATAGCCTCACTACATCCGACCACGCAAGTGAGTGCGGGAGAGGAGTTTGGCTGGGGCATTGAGATCCGCCCTATCCACTACTTTGAAAAGAGAGAACAGAAGCACTAGTTTTTTTGAAGTAAGAAGACTTTAAAAAAACGGGTAGATTAAAATACAGGTGTTAATCACAAAAAATCAGGGGGATATGATGAATGCTCTAAATGAAAGTACCATTTACGGTAAGGTTCTAGCTGTAAGTTTAAGTGGTAAACATACATTTAGTAAAAAAAATCATAGCAGTATTAAATTAGTGAAGGGATTTGGTGTTGAAGGAGATGCACATTATGGTCTAACAGTTAAGCATCGTTCAAGAGTTGCTCAAAACCCGAATCAACCTAATTTAAGACAATTGCATCTCATTCATTCTGAGTTATTCGAAGAGTTAAAAAACCGCTATATTATTGAACCTGGCCAAATGGGTGAAAATATTACCACGCTCGGAATTAATCTTCTTGATCTACCTACTAGCACCCTTTTGTATATTGGTAATACAGCAATCGTAAAAGTAACGGGTTTACGTAATCCTTGTGCACAAATAGATAATTTTAAACCAGGGCTTTTGAAATCTGTCCTAGATAGAGATATCGAGGGTAATTTAATTCGAAAAGCAGGAATAATGGGGATAGTCTTTGAAAGTGGTGAAATAAAACCTGGAGATTCCATTTCTGTTAAATTACCTCCCATGCCTTTTAAAAAACTTGAACGTGTTTAAGCTAAGGAGCGATGCTTCAGAACCTCGCCTTTTCTTATTCGAGTAACGATGCAGATTAATGGAAAAAGATTTTAAAAAAGGGGAAATTAGCTAATGAAAGCTAATTTAGAAACAGCAAAGAAATATTTAAAAGAGCGTGAGGAAGTGCTCTCTTCACTTTATTGTATAATAGAATTTGGCTACATAAATAGATCAGGAATTTTAGTTGCTACAAATGAAAAATTATTGTTTTGTGCGGACTATATGTTCAGAAATGGGTTAAAATGGGAATTTAAATATGATAAAATTTTAAATTTTAATGAAAATAATGGAGTTGTATATGGGGCAGTTCCTTTTATTGAAAAGTTACTGATGCATTATGAAGAAGATTTTATTGTTTTTACTAATTTTTCGAATCCATCTAAAGTAAATGAATTCTCCAAAGTAATTAAAAGTAAGGTTGAAAATTGAAAACTATGAGTCTGATTACTTCATAAACTTTACCTTTCTTATTCAAGTAACGAATGCAAGAGTTAAAGATCTAGCTGCCTTTCCAGGTGGCTTTTTTTCTTATTGTGCTACCGGGGCAGTTTAATAAGAAAAACTTAAATGAAACAAAAATAGCATTATTTCGTATATATTTGTAGGATGTTGGAAAAAGGGGGAGTTTTATTGTTTCAATTTTTTCTAATTGTAGGGATAGTTAGTATTATTATATCAGGTGTTTCTATTGGGGCTTGGACAGATGGAGACCGTCAAAGAGCAAATTTTTATACTGAGACAACTGAACACAGAAGCTTTAGAACAAAGATAGCATTAATATCAGGTCTGGTCGGCATAATTGCTTTTGTAATTTCAGGGGTAATTTATTTTATATAAAAACAGTAATTGATAATCAAAATTAAGTGTTTTACTTCGAAAAGGATAAATCCTTTTTCTTATTTTCTTCTTCAGGTAACGGGTCAGGAGTTGAATAAGGAATATTAATTTATTAGATAGAATTAAAGTAAAAAATTAGACTTTCCCCTTGAGGTGTTGGATGAGGAAAATAACTTTTATAATGATTATTTTATCGCTACTTTTTTTACTTCTATTTATTAAATTAAAAAAGCCGTTATTCTTTTTAGAAAAACGACTTTGAATAGTTAGTTCTTTACTAAAATGTGCATACCAGGAGCATCTGAGGGACGTGCGTGAAAACCAAATTTTTCGTAAAATCCAACTTTGCCCTTAGCGCAGGATAACTGAATAAAATTCACATTGGATGTCTTGCAATGATCCATTAACATTTGCATGATTTTCTTTCCAATACCTTGTCCTTGGAAATCAGGATGGACGATTAAATCACAAATAAAGGTTTGATAGAGACCGTCAGAAACTATTCTTCCAAATCCAACTAAGTTATTGTCAATTATTGCAGATACGCTAAACCAACTATTTGAAATTGCTTTATGTAAAATATCATCAGAGTAATTGAAAGCTTTATTCCATCCAGTAGTTTCGTATAAATCAAAAAATTCTTGTTTAGAAGGAAGCGTTTCAAGATACGTAATTTCCATGTGTTAACCCCCAAATCATTATATGTCCGACTATTATTAGACGTAAATATTTGAATAAAGGTTTCAAACTTTAACAGAGATTTTCTTAAATATATTTCGTGAACAGTTCGAAGATTATCACTAGTAATTCTAACTTTATAAAGAGGCTAATAGCCGATTTAAAAGTGAAAGAGCCAGTACCAGTGGTGTAATAAAAATAGGTATAGTAAAATTTAAGCGAAGATAATTTATATCATGGGAATCTGTGAGGATTTTATGATTGAGAACATTATGGCTATACTGCAAGGGAACAATCAAATCCTGAGGTTGATGTATATTTAAGTAAAGCCAAAAAGTGGCAGGAAGAATTTAAGTGAGGTGTTCCTTGATGACAAAGAGTAGATTGAATCCTAAGGTTGATGAATTTTTAAGTAAATCCAAAAAATGGAAGGAGGAATATGAGAAGTTGAGAGATATCGTTCTTGACTGTGAGCTGACCGAAGAATTTAAATGGATGCATCCTTGTTACACGTTTAAGAACAAAAACATCGTTTTAATACATGGATTTAAAGAATATTGTGCGCTTCTGTTTCACAAAGGCGCGTTGTTACAGGATGCCCATGGTATTCTAATCCAACAAACGGAGAATGTACAGGCGGCGCGCCAAATTCGGTTCACCAATGTTCAAGAAATAGTTAATATGGAAACCATCTTGAAAGACTATATTTTTGAAGCCATTGAAGTTGAAAAAGCCGGTGTGGAAGTGAATTTTAAAAAGACTACAGAATACATCATTCCTGAAGAACTTCAAAATAAATTTAATGAAATCCCTTCCTTGAAAACTGCTTTTGAAGGATTGACGCCTGGACGGCAAAGAGCATACATTCTTTATTTTTCTCAACCCAAACAATCCAAAACTCGAGAGTCAAGGGTTGAGAAATATATGCAGCAAATTCTCAATGGAAAGGGATTAAATGATTAGTACCTTTTATTGAAATTACTACCGGAGCAATTTGCATAACAAGACAAAAAAATAAAGCTTTGGATATACGATGATGTCCAAAGCTCTTTCATAAAATTATAATGTTTTAACTTGCTCAATTTTTAACCCGAAAATTTGAGGTGGTTCAATTTTGTTCATTTGTAAATATGTAGATATTTGTCCACGATGATGGATTTCATGTTCGGGTATTGCCATAAGTATTCTCCACGCACTAGCTTCATGACCATTAAGGGTTAAAACCTTTTTTGTCAACACATCGTTGCCAAGTTTTAATAGACCCTCTGTTAGTTTATTCTGACATGCCTCCAAATAATTTGAAATATCCTTAAGAGAAGCCCCTTTATCAGTATCATGTCCTATGTATGTCCACGTTCCATGTTCAAATATACCAAGAAACATCAATCGAGATGATGCGATATGTCGCAATAAATCACCTGTAGAAAATTTATCTTTAGAAGGCTTCCAATCTAAAAGTTCACTAGGTATTGCTTTCACATATTGCATCGTTCGTTTATGAATACCATCTAAATATTTTACATATTCTTTTATATCATGAATCATATTGCCACTCTCCAATTTTTCTGACTTTTATTAGGTATATTCTTAATTCTTTGGAAATAACCCTTTAAATTGTAGAACCGTATTTAGAAAATAGCAGAAGCATAATTTTTTTTATGGACTTGCTAATTTATCTGCGATTTATAATGTTAATTCTGGCATAAACCCTCATTACCCAATTAAAATCAATAAAAAAGCAGAGATAATTCATATGCGAATTACTCTGCGATTATAGCTGCTTTAATATATGTTTTTATACCTGGGGGTACTTCAAAAGAGAACACCTCAGGGAAAAGGGGCGTTCTTTTTTAAAGTGATCGAAATCATCCTTGGATTTCTCTATGCTGATAACCATTATGAGTGGCGTACACTTCATACCATTGGTATTTCGGGGCTTTGAACCACTCGTAATGCGGCAAATAAATCAAATACCTTTCATTGCCTTCAGCATCAAGTATCGATTTGAATATTTTAACTTTTCCTCTTCCATACTTTTGATCTAAGTATCCTTCCATTCCTTCTCTGACAATATTTTTTTCTTCCTCCTTTTCTTGCTTATATAGCTCCATCATTCCCTCATAAAAAACAGCCAACAAAATCAAAGTAATAGGAATCAAAACGAAAATCAGAAATTTTAACAAAAGAATAACCTCCTACATTTGCTGTAAAGTTTCATACAACCAAAAAGTCTTATTGTATGATGAATAAAACTCAAACACTCGAGAGGTTTTTTATAAAGGAGAGTAAAGGATGTCCTTGAAAATCAACATCAAATTAAACTCCTTTCGCACCTCGGTGATGTATCAGCCCCTTTTCTTTTTATGGATTTATAACGATTGTAAATCCGATAGTTAAAAAAAGGTGTGATTTAAATTACAAAAAATATGGATTTACTTGTATTATTTATGAACTCAGCATTTTTAAAATTTTGCCTCTTCAACTATGGTTGCGATACGTCAATAAAGAAGGGGTTCTTATTCCTTATTCAAGGAACGATGCAGGTTAGATTAACAACATCAGTATATTTTAGTATTATTAGGGACATTGTTTATGGAGATTATATATATGGATAATAAAATACATATTTTTATGTGGTATTATCAATTTTGAATTGGAGGGTAAGGGAATTGACAGATTTTTTAAGTGAGTTTTTTTCCTCTTTAGCTGGGACTATTAGTCCTACTAGTACATTGAACACCCAAAAAATTGATAAAAATATAAAATTTTTACTCCAATACGAATGGTTTAAGGAGATATATGAAGATGAGAAATACCGTCGCTTATTCTTTGTTAATCGAAAAATTAGGGGATATTTACAAAGCAGTATTCGTACCAAAAAGATAATTTCAAATCAAAAATCACAAGAAAAATTTATTTCATTTTTGAACAAACAACTAAATAATTAATTAATCTGTGCATTCGACTATCGGATGGTTTTCATTCTGTTGCTGATGGATTACCGAAAGGTGGAAAATTTTTCATGTTTCGCTTGACCTTTTAATATCCATATTTTAGTATTAAATTAATATTCAAGAGCGATGAAGATGAAAAGTAAGCTTTAAGAACGTTTCAGAGAGCGGATGGCTGCTGAGAATCCGTACGGGATTATGGTTGAATGGGCTTCGGAGCTTCTAGACTGAATCAAATAGTAGGTCTAGCGGATGTCTTACCGTTAAAAGAGACTACGTATCGAAACATCGTTAAGGTTTCAGTACGGACTAAGTGCTTTTATTTATATAAACGAATGAAGGTGGCACCACGGGGTTACTCGTCCTTTTTTTGGATTGAGCAGCCCTTTTTGTGTTTCCAATTTAACTGGAGGTTATTATGAAAAGAACGATTTTAACAGGAATTAAACCAACGGGACAAATTCATTTAGGAAATTATATTGGGGCAATAAAACCCGCTTTAGAATTGGCCAAGGTTAAAGATTATCAGCCCGTTTACTTTGTAGCAGATTATCATGGAATAACTAAAATTCATCACGCCGAGGAGTTTCAAACCGCGAGAGAAATACAATGAACTAATGGGAACGCCGAAAACATTGGATAAAATATTATTAAGTGGGGCAAAAAGAGCAAGGGAAGTTAGTGTACCATTCCTCAAAGAAATTAAGCAAAAAATTGGTTTTCGTGTCTAATTGTTATTTAACTAAATGGTTTGTTTCTGTAAATTATTATATTGGGAAAAATTTCAGGCAGGACAGGAAGTAATATTCTAATGGCTGGAGTAGGGCTATCTATTTTGTCAGCAATAAGGAACTTGGATATGAAAATAGAATTAACAAAAATGGAGATGGGTTAATGTGATTTTAAAAGACGACCTATTCATAAGATCTATGAACCCTAATGACTTTGACTTTAT
The DNA here is from genome assembly GCF_030915465.1 of Neobacillus sp. PS3-34. Classification (GTDB taxonomy): domain Bacteria; phylum Bacillota; class Bacilli; order Bacillales; family Cytobacillaceae; genus Neobacillus_A. The sequence continues at coordinate 117,189 of NZ_CP133267.1, read as the reverse complement.
GGTCAAATGGTTAAATGATTCTAAGGTATTGGAATTTTACGAGGGCCACCATCCAGTTTAGAAAGTATAATTACAAAATATGGTCCAAGAGTTGAAGGAAAGCATTATGTTAAGCCATGTATTGTTGAATATAAAAATAAACCAATTGGATATATGCAATACTACGAAATCCAAGAATCTGAACTAATAAAATACGGTTATTCAGAAAAACAGAATGTGTACGGAATAGACCAGTTTATTGGCGAAACTGAATTATGGGGTAAAGGAATCGGTACATCCATGATTTTATTGATTTTAAAATATATTAGTACAAATGAAAATGCGTCTCGGGTTGTGTTGGAAGTAAAGAATACTAATGTTAGAGCAATCTCCTGTTATGAAAAATGTGGTTTTAGAAAAGTTCAGACCCTTAATGATAATTTTTACTTAATGGAGTGGGAAATTTAAAGTAGTTAAGCAAAGCATTTGTTTTATGCCTAACTGTCCATAATTATAAGAGCGATTTTTAAAATTGGAGATGGTTAAAGGATGTTTGGGGTTATAGCATTATTTGATGAACAAACAGAACAGATTATTAACGATATTTGGAAAGAATTAAGAGAAAAGTTGATTTCCTTCTATGCAGAAGAAGTAGAAGATCGAAGACCCCATATTACGTTAGCTAGTTAAAAGGATATAAACACAAATGAATATATAAAAAGAATGAATGAATTCTATGATGATAGGGCAAGTGTAGATATCACGTTTAATTCGATTGGCTCGTTTTTGAAGTCAGGAGCCTTGTTTTATTCACCAACTATTACAAAAGATTTGATTGAATTTCATTCTAATCATCATAAATATTTTAAACAATTCAATGATATTCCCATTTCAATATATTCACCTGACAATTGGATACCGCATTGTACGTTGTCTAATAGATTGTCTTCTGAAAGACTAGCAGAGGCATTTAATTATTGTTTATCAAGAAATGAGACAGTATATGGAAAAATAAAGGAAGTTGCTATAATAAAAATTGTTAATAAAAATACAGTACCTATAATTTTTTCGAAAAAATTAAAAGAGAACTAATTGTATAATACGGCACTAATGGGTCCTTATTTGATGATCCATGTGCCTTTTTGGTGCCTTTTTTTATTGAACTAAAGTGACGCTGTAGTTCAATATTAGAATTTACTAGGTTCAGTAAATTAAGTAAAAATGATTTTATTGGAATGACGACTTTAATAGTGTTTACTCGTATAGATTAATCTAAGAGAGAAGGAAAAAAGGTGGTTAAGTTAGTAAAAATGATTTTATTCATTATGGTAGTTTTTACTTTAACCTCATGTGATCAAAAGGAAAAAACAATCATTAGTTTGAAAAATGTAGAAGCTTCTTCCAAACAATTGCAGGATGTGGAACTTTATAATTTGCACTATAAAAGTGATGGATTGGATATAGGAGGTTATGTCTTAAAACCTGTAAAGTTAAAGACTCGAGCCCCCGTTTTAATTTTTAACAGGGGTGGAAATCGTAATGAAAGTATGGTTGATTGGAATCTCATTCATTACGAATTAGCTAGTTGGGCAAGAAAAGGTTTTGTGGTCATTGCTTCTCAGTATAGGGGAAATCAAGCAAGTGAAGGTAAAGATGAATTCGGCGGGGCGGACGTTGATGATGTTCTTCACCTCGTCAATGTAGCGAAGGAGCTTCCTTATGCTGATAGTGAAAATATCGTAATGCTTGGTTATTCACGAGGTGGAATGATGGCCTATCTTGCTGCTAAAAAAGGAATGCCGATAAAGGCAATGGCAGTTGTAGACGGCTTCACGGATTTATTTGATACATATAATAGTAGAGAACAAGGAATGACGGATGTGTTAGACGAACTAGTTGGAAGTCCTGTTGCAGATAGAAGTAAATATAAAGACCGATCAGCTGTTTACTGGGCAAATAAAATAAATGTACCGACACTAATTCTTCATGGACAAAAAGACTGGAGAGTTTCTGTGAAACAAGCCGATGAACTTGCAAAAAAACTAAGAGAAAACCATAAAGAATACAAATATATAAGCTATCCAAATGAAGACCATTCTTTACTAAATCATTATAAACAATCACATGCGGAAATATTAAATTGGTTTAATCATTATCTCAAGTAAGAGTCGTTAAAATAAATTACAAATTAATTTAATACATGGAGGTGATAAGAATGAAAAAAAAGTAGCAATTATTCTTGTGATTTTTCTTTGTTGTATGGTCGTCACTGTTTTGTATTTCATCAATAAGCTAAATCATTTACCGATATATCATTTTGAAGGAAAGGAACTATATTCAGGTAGGAGTGTTCTAGTTCCTAGTCAAGCTGTGATTACTGAAAATATTAAAACGAATTTTTTTCCTTTTTGGAAAAAGATTGGGACTGTAGAACACAAAGAAATTGGTATAGAAGGCTCTCTACATAAGTTTAAGCAGGATGGTTCAACCTATGTTTTTTACGATAGTGGAGTGGAAATGGTTTGGCAAACGGTCTACGAATATAAGAAATAGTAAAGACAGAGGCCACTTTTATCGACCAACGATTATGTTCTATGTATAAAATTTTAAAATTGATTCATACATATTTATCTGATATTTGCCTATAATTGTGTATGTTGCAATAAAATGGAGTAAATGGTAATATAAAAAAGAACGTATGTTCCGAGTGAGTTAAATGAAATGGTTTAACTCCTCCTAAATAATAAAAATGAGGTGTTTAGGTTGATTTTAGGTATTTATCCGTATTTAGTTATGAATGGCAACGGACAGGAAGCTGTTAAGTTTTACGAACATGCATTGGAAGCGAAGGTTCTTTCAGTTCAAACGTTTGGCGATATGCCTGCAAACCCGGAATATCCTACACCAGATGAAGCTAAAGATCGTGTAATGAACGCACACTTGAAGGTTGGCGATACAGATCTTATGCTTTCAGATACATTTCCAGGCAACCCATATCAGCTTGGTTCACAAGTAACAATTGCAGTTACAATTAACGATGTAGAAAAAACGAAAGAAGTGTTTGGAAAATTACAGGATGGCGGTCAGGTTATCATGCCAATCCAGGAAACTTTTTGGAGCCCTTTATATGGACAAGTTACCGATAAATTCGGCGTTACATGGCAGGTCTCTACTTTAAAATAATTACATACCTTGGAAATAATATAAAAGCTGCTTCGGCGGCTTTTTGTTTTTTAGTTTTACTCCGTTAAATATTGTTGTTGATTTTCTTATTAAACTACCATGAAAATAAGTTTCTTCAAGATTAGAAAAATGACAAACGGGTGCAGAATTTGAAGATCAATGAAGGATATGCAGCTCTTTTTTATTGTGTTGCCTTGGCAGGTTAATGCAAATATACCTATGATATATTCTAAATAATATTGAAAGGAAAACCTTTTTCCTTTATAGAAATTAAATAAGGAAGCATATAGTGAGGAGGGTAAGATAGATGCAAATATTATTGATTCGTCACGGAGAATCAGAAGATGACTTTCTAGAGGAGAATTACAGTGGTTCTACTGATTTGCCCCTAACTCCAAATGGCCTTTTACAAGTAGAGAAAATGGCACAACGAGTTTTAAAAGAATTTCCACCCGATTTTATATGGAGTAGTACATTAAAAAGAGCAAGTGAAACTACCGAGATCTTATCTAATACTATCAGTTGTTCAGTTAAATACATAGATAATTTAAGAGAACAACAGGAATCAGAAAGTAATCTAGAATTTAGGTTGCGGGGGAAACAGTTCTTTCATCTATTCAGGAAAACAGTAACGCATCCACTAGAATAGCAGTTATAACTCACGGTGGAATGATAACTAAAATTATTGAAAGCTTTCTTCAGTTACCGACTGAAAATAATAAATGGTTCCACACGAATAATACAGGTATTCATTTCTTGGATTATTACAAAGGTCTACAAATTATAAAATTTGCTAATAGTACATCTCACTTAGACTAATATAAAGAAAAGGTTTTTATAAGGAATTTTATTGAGCTGCATCGTCAGGTAGCTTTTCTTAGTATACTAAAGGTCAGGCTACTTGTAGATTGTGGTTAAATTATAGGGTGCTTGAATTACAGAAGGGGTGTAGTGTTGTTCCAATAATGATGACGTAATAAAATTCTAATAGGGTAAGGGGGACTGTGATTCAAGTGAGTAAAGTTGATAAACAAAAAAAAAGATGGAATAGAATAAAATCCAAAGGCAAAAAAAGATATGTATTAAACATATTATTCATATATGTAGTTTTTTCATTAATACTTGCAACAGTGCAAGTATTTGTGCTTAATAGAATACTCTTAACTTATATTTCGTATGTTATTTCATTATATCTAATGTCCATAATAATATTTAGTTTATTGGGAGTATGGATAGGAATTAAAACTTGGAATGCTAACACGAATAAGTTTGAAAAGTAGGTTATGTTTACGTTAATCCTCTTAAAAGTAAACATTTGAAATAATGTACTTAAACTTTGTATCGTCAAAAGAAACAACTTGAAGAATGGCTTAGTTTTTGGTGAAATATCGAGTCCTGTTGTTAGGAAATAAAGAGAGAAAAGGAGAGATGTAAATGTCCTATATCGTTGATTTTAAAAATGTGTCTACGGTTGGTTTAGAGTCTTCACCTGTAGTAGAAGCGCTTGCTGGTTTACGTGCTAATGAAGCCCGTTACTTTATGAACAAATACAAGCATGAATTCACGGTTGTACCAGCTAGAGAAAGTCAGGAGACCCTTGATTATGTGAACCGAATTTTGAAAGAAGACCGTGATATTGAGTTTGCGGCCAAGCCTTTAGAAACGTCGCGTTTTCAAGTGGAAAATATCAAATTTGCCTACGTCTTTTATGAAGATGGTCTTGAGGTCAATGTCATGTATACAGTTGATGACCCTAAGAAGCGGGCAGTTGGTTTTAAGCTTTCTGAGGGGATGGAGGTACCAAAGGAGTTAGAAGGGAAGTTTAAGTTTGCTAGGCAGAAGTCTAAACTAGCTGGAACAATTCGGGGCTCGTTTTTTGTAATTAAAGGAGAATATTAAAGTAAGCAAAAGCGCAAGTGGAGGAATCCATCCATTACGGTCTGTCTCATCTACGCTGGGATCAGGCCAATATGGATGCATGGATGGAGAAACAATATTGACTAATGATATGCCACAGAAGAATGTATTGAAACAATGCTATATTGCATATGGATATTTTTATTGTTGTCAATTAATCTTTATGAAAAATTTCTCTAAAAAAATCTGTATAGATGCTAATATTTATGCATATTTGCGAAACTGTGTTTGTGAACTAATGAAGTTTAGTGGCTGAAGAAACTGCAAAGCTTTATTGTCTACTAAGATATGACTTAAATAAACCAATATCATTTTTGGTGAAATATTGATGGGGTATTTTCAAGAGAAATCCTTGAAATGTTTATCAAACTAGGTGTCACTATAATCTAGGGGAAAATTAAATATACCTAAAAGTTAATCGTGGGTATTCTTTATAAGAATAAGAAAGAGGTATTTATGAATCGAAAAGTATAAAAATCTTGTCAATGCATTGAAAAAAGTCAGATTCCGTGATAAATTTATTTAGATAGACACTGTATAATTATAAAATTATAGTATATCCCTTATTATAATAATACAATATATTTTTTTGTTAGTCAACTACCTAAATTTATTCTTTTTTTAAGTAGGTTTGCTATGAATTCAGAATTTCAGCTGGAGCAAAAACGAGTGGACAGTGTAATGGAGACAATTACGGAGCAAATCAGCAGATTAGAGGAAGAAACTTCCCTGCGCCGTAACGAAGTTGTTAATATCCGCAAACACTTTTGGGATGAAATCAAGGTGAATGTTGATACCTTCGATGATTTTCTTGAGACCATCATCGGCTTGAGACAAGAGGCTCAAGCTCTTTCCGTAAGCCAAAGCACCCATAGACATGCATCCAAGAGATTGTCCATGCTGCGCCGTATGCAGGAGGTTCCATACTTCGGTCGAATTGATTTCATTGAAGAAGGAACAACTCGGGAACAAGTCTATATTGGAATCTCCACGCTTAGGGATAAAAGTGGAGATAATTTCCTTATCTACGACTGGAGGGCACCAATTTCGAGTGTCTACTACGATTACCAGCCTGGTCCTGCTAAGTATGCAACCCCAGGAGGCGTAATCCAAGGCATATTGGAGAAAAAGTGGCAATATCTTATCCGCGGCGGCATTCTTCAATCAATGTTCGATACGAGTCTTACCATTGGTGACGAGATTTTACAGCAGGTACTGGGCACAGGTACAGACAAACATATGCACAATATAGTAGCTACCATTCAACAGGAGCAAAACCGGATCATCCGTCATGATCACGGGAGGCTTCTCATTGTTCACGGTGCAGCTGGCAGCGGCAAGACATCAGCCGCCCTGCAGAGGATTGCGTATTTACTCTATAAATATCGAGATAGACTGAATGCAGATCAAATTATTCTATTTTCACCAAATTCGATGTTTAAAAGTTACGTGTCCAACGTGCTGCCTGAGCTCGGAGAAGAGAATATGCAGCAGGTTACATTTCAGGAATATTTGGACCATCGGCTAAGTAAAGAGTTTCAAGTTGAAAATCCCTACGAGCAATTAGAATATGTTTTAACTAAAGTAAATACCTCTTCATACAGGTCAAGAATAGCTGGAATCCAATTCAAGGCATCTACCTGTTTTTTTGAGACCTTCAAATCATACAGGAAGTCGCTGGAGTTATCTGGAATGTTATTCAAGGGCATTTTCTTCAGAGGAAAGCCAATCGTTACTGCTCAACAAATTGCAGAAAGGTTTTATAGCTGCGACACCTCACTCCGCTTCGATAACAGACTTGAAAAGTTGAAGGATTGGCTAATTAAGAAAATAAATGAAGCCGAAAAAGTCGAACGGACTAGGCCATGGGTACAGGAGGAAATCGAGCTGCTTTCCAACGAGGATTACCATAAGGCATATACCTACTTGGCGGAAAAACAGGGCTTTAAAAGAGAATCGATTGCCGATTATGAGATCGAGCCAGAAGCACTTACCCGATTGATTGTTGACCAGAAATTGAAGCCGTTGAAAAAACGAATCCGTGCTTTTCGTTTCGTTGACATTAAGGGGATTTACAGGCAGCTTTTTGCTGAACCCTTGCAGATCAAACAGTGGATAGAGGGGGAAACACCCGTAATGTGGGCAGATATTTGTCAAGCGACGCTGCAGATGCTAGATGACGGCAAACTATCTTACGAAGATGCTACTCCGTTCTTACTTATGAAAGAGCTGATTCTAGGCTTTCAGACGAACAGCTCGATAAAGCACATACTTATTGACGAGTCGCAGGATTATTCACCGTTTCAATTCGAGTTTCTAAAGCGTTTGTTTCCTTCGGCAAAAATGACTGTGCTAGGTGACTTTAATCAGGCGATATTCGCCCATGCCAGCGAAATGGTTGATTTTCACACACTTACCGGCTTATACGGACAGGATGATACGGAAGTGATCAACATGACACGCAGCTACCGTTCAACAAAACCGATAATTGAATTTACACGCAGACTAGTGCCTGACGGCGAACGGATTATCCCTTTCGAACGTGACGGTGAGCGACCTGTGCTGACACAATTGTTCGATCATGCAGAACTGCACCGGTGCATTGCATCCAAAGTCGCAGCTTTGCGAAGCCTTGGCTATAATAGTATTTCCATAATATGCAAATCAGCTGAGGGAAGTAAGAGCGCATTTGAAGCTTTGTCCAACATTGATGAAATTAAGCTCTTGAAGAATGGTTCGATTGAATATGAACAAGGAGTTGTCGTCATACCGTCGTATTTGTCTAAAGGCATTGAATTCGACGCTGTCATCATCTATGACGCATCGGAGCAAGTTTATGGCGATGAGAGCCTGCGCAGAGTTTTCTATACTGCCTGCACCAGAGCTATGCATTATTTGCAGCTTTACAGCGTGGGAAAACCGACCCCATTTTTGCGAAACGTTTTGCAGGAAGGTTTCATCCAAGCTTGATATAAGGAATATGTACTTTTCATAGAGCATGCGAATGGGCTCATTTTAGTACAATGGCGACAAGAAGGAATTCTTAGCCTGTGAACAGAATAAATACTCCTTTAGGGAAAATGAGGCTGAAAACATTAAACGAATGATTTTAGCTAAAGTTCATTTGAGGAGGGGACGCGGAATGTCTGAACTATCAACATCTGAAAAGTATTATTCTGATGCGATCAATCTGAAAGATGTTGAAGCACTGGAAGCCAAATTACAGGCGGTATTACAACAGGAAGTTACGTCTGTCGAGGATTTGGAAGAGTGGCTTACAGAAGAGAGAAAGCTTACAGATGAGATTGTCGAGGCGATGACTGGCCACCGTATCGACTTTTATCGTGATACAGCAAATTCCTACAAGCGTGAACTTCATATGCATGACCAAACTATCGTGCAGCCACTGTTGACGAAGTTTCAAGCGGAGTTTGACAAGAAGTTCTGCAGCTTTTCGTTCACCGAACAATTGGATGACAATAAATATGGCTTGATGCGTAAAATGCGGCGAACAAAGGAGGAACTGTTTCGAGAAGAGAACATTTCACTCGTGGTTCGGGAACAGGAGCTGGTCAGCAGGTACAGTGAGGTCATGGGTGGCTTTACTGTCGAATGGCATGGAGAAACAAAACCATTTCCGTTCGTTCAGGCACAATCAGATAGTCCGGACCGGAACATACGTGAGCAAGCCTGGCGTGCACTAGCCGAAGCCCGCAGCCGAGTTAAGCCGGAGATTGATGAAATCATGAATGAACTTGTGAGTTTGCGTCACAAAATGGCTATTAACGCAGGATACGAGAATTATCGTGACTACATGTTCACGAAGAAAAATAGGGAATACAGTATTCAGGATTGCTTTGACTTCCAAGAGTCTGTAGAGAAGCACGTGATTCCAGCCTGGAAGCGTCTTGCCAAGGTCTTTCAAACAGAAATGGGTGTAGAGGTCTATCGTCCATGGGATATGGGGCCATGTACACTTCATGGAGCACCTTTCTCTACTGTTACCGAGTTAATCGATGGAGTGGAACAAATGCTTGGAAATACAGACCCCTACTTCCAGGAAGTATTCCAATTTATGCGTAAAAAGGGGCTATTTGATTTGGAAAGCAGGAACGGAAAGAGTCCTGGTGCTTTCTGTGACCCCTTACCGGCATCAAAGAATAATTTTATTTTTTCCAATTTCAGTCCATCGTTTGTTGCAATCATTGCGCTCATTCACGAGTTTGGTCATGCAGTAAACGGCTATCTTCAGTTTGATAGTGAGAATGGTATCCAGGAACACAATCACCGTGAGGAGCTAGCCGAGCTTTTCTCGCAGGGTATGGAGCTTTTACTGCTGGATAAGCTCGATACATTCTATACTGATGATCTCAAGTTCAAGAACGCGCAGCGAGAAGAAATGCGTCGCGCCTTAAATATGCTCATAAATCCACTTACAGGGGACCAATTCCAGCATTGGCTCTACACAAACCCTAAACACTCACCACAGGAGCGGGATGAGAAGTTCCTGGAAATCAATAAGCGGTTTCTTTACAGCCCAGTTGATTTAAATGGCCTTGAGTCTGAGATCGGAGCCAGCTGGATTGGCAGTATTCACTTCATTGCGTATCCATTTTACAAAATTGAATATGCCATATCGGAACTGGGTGCACTACAGCTGCTGCAGCTTTATCGAGAGGATCCTCCGAGAGCGATCGCACTTTTCAAACAAGGAGCTGGTACAAATTTTAATCAATCCATCGCCCAAATCTATCGTGATACCGGTGTTGAATTCGATTTCTCTGAAAAAGTCATTGAAAAGATGGCCAAATTTGTAGAGAATGTCATTTCCGAATTGCAATAAATAGTATGAGGTTAAACTCCAGAATGGGCTGTCTCGAAGTTAGAGACAGCTCATTATTTATGAGTGATACCTTTTAATAATATCAATCACAAGCATTTATCAAAAACCGAGCTGTATCACTAATAATAAAGTACTTTTCTGCAGATAATAGTTGAAAAATGGGAGATGATTTATTTTGGAACTCTCGCACCATCCACTTTTAACAGCCACAGAGTTAGCTACTTTATGGAATACCTATATGGCTGATACGATGGGTAAATGTATGCTTACTCACTTTAAGCAAACTGTTGAAGATGAAAGAATTGAACAAATTATTGATTTTGCTTTGAAAATCGCTGAGAATCACATTGAAACAATTAAAGACCTTTTCCATAAGGAAAATATACCAATTCCACAGGGATTTGGAGTAAACGATATACATAATAAAGCACCAAGGTTGTATTCAGATGTTTTTTACTTGCGTTATTTGGAGCATATGGGGAGAACAGGTTTAAGCACGTATTCATTAGCCAAAGCAATTTCTTCTAGAAAAGACATACGGGAGATCTATAAACTTTGGTACAGCCAAACTGAAAAAATGTATGATGTGGCAACAGATTTAGCATTAGAAATGGGAGTTTACGTGAGATCGCCCTATATTGATTATCCCAAAGAAGTCCAATTTGTAGAAAATGACGATTTTTTAGGGCACCTTTTTGGTAAACAACGTTCATTATTAGCCATAGAAATCGCCCATTTAGGAACAAATATTGAGGTTTGCCATGTAGGACAAACACTGCTAATGGGATTTAGTCAAGTAGCTTCCTCAAAGGATTTAAGACATTTCTTTCTTCGGGGGTCAAATGCAGGAAAAAAACAAATTTCCTCTTTTTTTGATATCCTGAAGGACAGTAATACATCATATCCATCAACTTGGGATTCTTTAATCACTGGGTCCATTGAACCGCCATTCTCCGATAAATTAATGCTGTTCCAAGCAAATTTATTAAGTGCGATTGCCATTGCCGATTTTGGTACAGCTATTGGCGGAAGTGTTAGAAAAGACATCGGGATCTTATACGCCAGGCTGATAGTTGATTTAGCAAGCTATGCAGAAGATGGGGCAAAATTCATGATTAAGGAAAAATGGCTTGAAAAACCGCCACAGACTCATGATCGAACTAAATTAATAAACCGAGAAGATTGAAAAAATTAAAAGGAAGCACGAGCTATCGTGCTTCCAGAAGAAACGGTGGGGAGAATGAGAGTAGGTTTTTAATGCAAATTTAATTAGTATCCGCCTCTTATAAAAGAAGTTCCGACAATAATTAACAAAATAAAAAGGACAACAATTAATGCAAAGCTACTTCCCTTGCTGCCTCCTCCAGAATGGGAACATGACATTGTCTTTTCACCTCCAAGAATTACTTAATACAACCTATTCAGTCAGTTTCCTGCCTGATATGGACAAACGGTTAATGTCAGTTCAATTTTTATTTTTAATGACCCCTATGATAAAGCTGATCTTGATATGTAATCAAAAAAGTACACCAATGAACCTCTAATAATAATTCCCCAATTCAAATAAAACGTCTAAGTCCATTTTAAAAAAAGACAAGAATTAGTTCGAGATTAAGAAAATTTTAAATTTATTGACAAAATATAAAAATAAATTAAAATAAACTGTACGGTCGGTTTTTTAGCATGACAATTTTAATAAAACTACATTTTAGAAAAGGGGAGAAGATGAATGTCATTAAAAACAACAAATCCGATTTTTACAGATAGATTGATCTTAAGAATGTTTGATCCTCAAAATGATATTGATAGTTATGCTGCAATCCTGGGACAAAAGGATGTCGGGAAATGGCTCCCAAAGCGTGATGCCTATAATTATGACGAAGCAGTGGGAATGATTAAATTTTTCACTGATCATTGGGAAAGAAATGGATTCGGAACGTGGGCGTTAACTACAAAAGATGGAACTTTATTAGGTCACATGGGGTTGAATCTTTATCCTGACTTAAAAGAAGTTGAGGTTTTATATGCCCTCGGAGAAGAAAGTTGGGGAAAGGGATATGCTTTTGAAGGAGCAAAGGCTTCTGTCCAATATGCATTTCAGGAATTAAATTGTGAAAAATTGATTGGATTAACAAAACCAGATAATAAGGCGTCACAAAATGTTTTGGAGAAATTGGGAATGAAACACACTAAGGATATCCATTGGAGGGGGATGGATTTATATTACTTTGAACTATTTAAACATGACTTCAGCGGAACTGTCTAATAGGAAAATCTAATGGACAAAACCAGGCAGCCGAGTAATCAAAATGTCTAATATAAAAGGGCTCTATTGGACAAAACCAGGCAGCCGAGTAATCAAAATGTCTAATAAAAGGCTTCTATTGGACAAAACTAAGCAGCCCAGTGATCAAAATGTCTAATAAAAGGCTTCTATTGGACAAAACTAAGCAACCCAGTGATCAAAATGTCTAATAAAAGGCTTCTATTGGACAAAACTAGGCAACCGAGTGATTAAAATGTCTAATAAGAGTGCTCTATTTGGCAAAACTTAGCAGGCGAGTGATCAAAATGCCTATTAAGAGGGTTCTATTGGACAAAACCAGGCAGCCTAGTGATCAAAATGTCTAATAAGAAGTCGCTAATGGATAAATCCTTCCAGCAGAAGCGGAGAAATGTTTTTCATAGGATCTCCAAAGAACAAAGCACACTAAAGAAACCGTAAAGATTCCCAGGAACAAGCAAGGGATTGCTTATACCAAAGACACATGAATACTGTAAATGATTGAGTTGTCCAGAAGACAGCTCTTTTTATTTGAAATTATTTTTAAAAAGAAAGTGGAAAATTCAAACAAAAAAGGGTGGAAATATATTTCGAAACCCGTTATATTTATAATTACGTTATATTTTTGTTCAGTTCTAAATTTTATAAAAATTCCGTTTGTTATTCGACGGTTAACCCATTTTTTAACAATCTAGAACAGAATTGATTATTAACAAGCGAGGGGGATCATAAATGGATACGTTTAAAAAATTAAAGTCTTATTACTGGCCTTATAAAAATTACTTTATTTGGTCAATGCTTTTCATGCTCGTTGTAACAGGGATCACAGTGGTATATCCAATGATATTGCAGATGACCATTGATGACGTAGTAATTGGTGGTAAATATACGTGGATTCCCTACCTGGCATTAGGGTTTGTGGGTTTGATGGTAATCAAGGGAGTAGCTACTTATATCAATCAATATACCGGGGATTTGTTTGGTATTTCGTCAGTATATAAGATGAGAAATGCACTATACGAAAAGCTGCAATATTTACCTTTCAAATACTATGATAATGCAAAGACAGGGGACTTAATGTCCAGGCTGACAGCGGATGTTGAAGGTTTTCGTTTTTTCCTTTCCTTTGGATTCGCAGAATTGCTTCGATTTGTGTTATTAATCGCGATCTCATTTTCTGTTATGTGCTATTATTCTGTTTCCCTAACATTCGTTACATTAGTTACACTGCCTTTTTTAGCGCTGGTTGTTTACAAATTCGATAAATCAGTTCATCCGGCCTTTAGGGCAATCAGAAAGTCTTTCGGGAAATTGAATACGAAAGTGCAGGAAAATATCAGCGGGATTAATACGGTTAAATCACTTTCCAGAGAAGAGTTTGAGATTGGTAAATTCAATGATTCCAATCGGGACTACAAGGACCAGTTCCTTTTTACATCAAGCATTTGGGCAAAGTATTTTCCATTAATGGAGTACTTGGGAAATATAAGCGTTGTCCTTCTGCTGGCATATGGTGGCTATTTGGTTATTAGCGGGGATCTGAAGCCAGGAGAGCTTGTCGCATTCTACAGTCTTGTATGGTATATCATGTGGCCTATCATGAACCTGGGATTCGTGGTCAATTTATTTTCACAGGCAAAAGCATCCGGAGAAAGGCTGCTTGAGGTTCTTGAAGCTGAAAATGAAATTATCGAAATAAAAGAGCCTGTTGCGAAAGAAAAACTTAAGGGTGAGGTTGAATTCCAAAATGTTACCCTACGTTATGGCTCAGAGGATCAAGAAGCGCTTACCGATATTACATTTAAAGCAGAACCAGGAAAAGTCATCGGCCTAATTGGATCGACTGGCTCTGGGAAAACGAGCATAACGCAAATGCTGACCAGGTTTTACGAACCGGCAAAGGGTAAGGTTTTGATTGATGGCATCGATGTAAAGGAATATTCCTTACACTCGTTAAGAGGAAACATTGGATTTGTCCTACAGGAATCCTTCCTCTTTTCCTCAAGCATTAAGTCAAATATCTCTTACGGCAATCCAAATGCAACAATGGAAGAAATCATCGATGCAGCCAAACGTGCCCAGGCGCATGATTTTATCATGGAACTACCGGATGGTTACGATACCCTTCTTGGTGAAAGAGGCATGGGGCTGTCAGGCGGACAAAAACAAAGAATTGCGATTGCACGGGCAATCTGTGTCAATCCAAGCATATTAATATTGGACGATGCCACCAGTGCAGTGGACATGGAAACGGAATTCAGGATTCAAATGGCGCTGAAGGAAGTAATGAGGCGCGGACGACGTTTATTATTGCCCACCGTATTTCATCTCTTAAGCATGCGGACGAAATACTCGTTTTGGATAATGGCCAAATTGTTGAACGGGGAATACATGATGAGCTGATTAAAAATAACGGACTATATCAACGGATCTATGATATTCAATTCCAGGATCAGAAAAAAGTCCTTGCAGGGTAATAGGAGGTGGGAAATTTGAAAAAGAAAGCAGTTAATGAAAATGTTTTAAATAGATTTAGATATTCACAGGATGTTGTGATTGATAAGCCGTTTAACTGGAAGCAAATGCTGCGGTTATTCAGCTATATGAAGCCATACCAGAAAAACCTTTTGCCGCTTTCAATCCTCATGGTTGTGATTACAACGGCGGTAAGGCTGATCATTCCGATACTGATTGGTGTTTATACCCTTGATAGGGCATTGAAGAATAAAGATACCCAACTGCTGACCATTCTGGTAGCAACAATTGCGGTATTATATTCAGCTTCCTATATAGCGAATATTTTCCGTATTAAATGGATGAATGCCCTTGGGCAAGGTGTCATTTATGACCTTCGAAAGCATTTGTTTACCCATGTACAAAGTTTATCACACCGTTTTTTTGATCAGCGATCTGCAGGTTCGATCCTGGTCAGAATTATGAATGATATCAACTCCCTTCAGGAGCTTTTTACAAATGGAGTTATTAATGTATTAACTGACATGGTTCTTTTGATAGGGGTATGTTTCATCCTATTTACCCTAAGCCCACAATTAACACTTGCTATAATGGTGATTCTTCCGATAATGTTCTTCATCTCAACCAGTTTGCGCCAGAATATCCGGAGGTCATGGCAGACAGTGAGAATGAAACAGTCAAAACTGAATTCCCATTTAAATGAAAGCATGCAGGGGATAAGGGTAACGCAGTCTTTTACTCAAGAAAAGGAAAACATGGAGTTCTTCGATGGAGTCAACACGGAAACGTTCGAAAGCTGGCGTTCGGCCTCGCAAAAGAATGCGATGTTCAGGCCAATGGTTGAAATAACCAATGCTGTCGGAACAGCAGTGTTAATCTGGTACGGTGCGCATTTGATCCAGACTGGTTCAATATCGATAGGTGTCTTCGTTTCCTTCGCCTTTTATTTGGGAATGTTTTGGGAACCTATCTCAAGAATCGGACAGGTGTACAATCAGCTGCTGATGGGAATGGCTTCTTCTGAACGGATTTTTGAATTTTTAGATGAAAAGCCAATTGTCTCGGATCACGATCATTCAATTGAATTACATGAAATGAAAGGCCATGTTGAGTTTGATCATGTTTCCTTCTCATATGATGAAAAAAGAAAAGCGTTAAACAATGTATCGCTTGAAATGAAGGCTGGCCAGACGGTTGCTTTAGTAGGTCACACTGGTTCAGGCAAAACAACCATTGTGAATTTAATCAGCAGATTTTATGATCCAACGAGCGGACGTGTCAAAATAGATGGAGTAGATTTAAAGGATATGTCTCTAACAAGTCTGAGAAATCAAATAAGCATCGTATTGCAGGATACGTTTATTTTTTCCGGCACGATTATGGAAAATATCCGATTTGGCCGTCCTGATGCAACAGACGAGGAAGTAGCACAAGCAGCAAAAGCTGTTGGTGCGCATACCTTCATTGAAAAACTGGCGAATGGCTATCATACTGAGGTAGAGGAACGTGGGAATGTTCTATCGGTTGGAGAAAGGCAGCTTCTATCCTTTGCACGGGCGATACTGGCTGACCCTAAAATTTTAATTCTCGATGAAGCAACAGCGAGTATCGATACCGAGACAGAACTTAAGATTCAACAGGCCATGCGTTCTCTTCTAAAAGGGCGTACCGCCATTATTATCGCTCACCGTTTATCGACGATCCGAGAAGCAGACCATATTTTTGTCCTGGACCATGGGGAAATTAAAGAACAGGGTAATCATGAACAGTTAATGGAGCATCGTGCCGAATACTATGACCTGATAAAGGCGCAATTCAATGCGTTGGTGGTAGCTTAAACGGAACTCAGTATAGGGTTAAATCATAAATAAACAAAAAAGTCAGGATCAGTTGAGAAAACCGGTCCTGTCTTTTTTGAATAGAGATGAAATCGATATAAGAGAAGGTACGCTTGGTGATTTTTTTATTAACCGGAGGAAAGTTGAAGAAGGAAATATAGTAGATTAGTTGAAATAGTAATACCAGAGTCAGTTTTGATTTATTCTCAGAAGTATTTTTATCGATTGACATATTCTTGAACGATGGAGGGATTTCATTGCAAACATTTTTTCACTATAACTGGATGGTCAGAGAAGAATGGTATCAATGGTGTGAGGAGTTAAGTGAAGATGAGCTTTTACGCAACCGAACTGGCGGAGTAGGCAGTATATTGCATACACTCTTCCATATAGTTGATGTGGAATGGAGCTGGATACGTGTTTTGCAAGGTAAAACAGACTTTATGGAGAGTTTTGATGGATATAAGAGCTTGAATCAGGTTCGGAAATTAGACGCTGAATACCGAACGGAAGTGGAGAACTTTGTGAACAACTGGGATGGGAGCATGGAAAATCAATTATATTACGATACCTTACCAGATGGAAGAGTTGTAACGGATACTTGGGGTGAGGTTATTCGACATGTAATTGCCCACGAAATTCATCACATTGGACAATTATCAATTTGGGCAAGGGAAATAGGGAAAAAGCCAGTATCTGCAAACCTTATTGGACGGGGTCTTTCATCTCATTCAAATAATTAATGCAAAAAAATATTTTAGTCATTTTTCTTGTTGTACTAACAAATAAGGAGGTAACTATGCCTTACGATGTAAATTGCCCTTTTTGCAATCCACAGAAAGACATAGAACAGAATATTGTTTTTGAAAATAAGACGAGTTATTTTTTACAGCACAATAAACAACAAGATGTATTAGAAGGCTGCGGTCTAATAGTGCCTAAAAAACATCACGCTAATGCATTTGAATTAACAAATGAAGAATGGAATGATACATATGAACTCCTACAAAATGCTAAGAAATATCTTGATGAAAAATATTCACCAGATGGCTATACACTAGGTTGGAACGTAGGTGAAGTTTCAAATCAATCTATTTTCCATAGCCACCTTCACATCATACCACGGTTTAATGATGAACCTCTAGCTGGTAAGGGAGTTCGTTACTGGTTGAAACAACCTGAAAATAAAAGAGAAAAACTTCTAAGTAGATAGACCATAATGAGTGTAAGAATTGAAGATCCAGCTGCCATTTCTGGTGGCTTTTTTATTGTGCTAACGGGTCAGTTTAGTTCACTAAGAAAATTATAATAAGAAAAACATTTTGTGGGAAACTAGTGCAAATAAAATGTTTTCCTAAGGTGGTATTAAATGGACAACTATACGAATGATAATACTGCCAGACGCTATAAAGCTCATGTTAGCATTGTTGGAACTTCTCAAATTCATTTACGAAACCCTTATATCATTGCTTGGTGGTCAGCAGCATTCCCAGGATTCGGGCATCTGCTTTTATCAAAATACATTAGAGGTTATGTGTTATTTATTTGGGAAGTTATTGTCAATCTAAACGCTCATGTTAATCTTGCAATGATTTACTCCTTTCAAGGAAATATAGAGATGACTAAAGATGTTTTAAATACTAGATGGCTCCTGATGTATATTCCTGTTTATATTTTTGGGATTTGGGATAGTTATCGGACGACAGTGGATATGAACAAGGTATATATTTTAGCAGAGCGTGAAGAACACCGTTTCAATACATTCAGTTTAGGGGCATTAGAAATTAATTACCTAGATAAAAGAAACCCTGTTCTTTCCGTCATATGGTCACTATTTGTGCCAGGTCTGGGACAACTCTATATCCATAGGATATTGACAGCTTTTTTTGTAATCATTTGGTTAGTCATTTTTTTTTATTTTTCACATGCCTTAGAAGCTGTTTCCCTCTTAGGTTTAGGTAAAGTCCAAGAAGCTACGTCTGTTGTAAAGCCAGAATGGCTTTTATTTCTTCCTTCAGTCTATGGTTTTTCAGTTTTTGATTCGTATATGAATACAGTTGAAAATAATAAACTTTATGAAAAGGAACAAAGAGGTTATTTAAAAGAAAATTATCAAGCAAAAGGTTTTAGAATACTAAAAGGACAAAAAGTGAAGTGATGAATTTGCAGCTATTTTCAACTTTTGAAAGTAATGCCTTTTTAGAAATGGCAATTTCAACATTAGAGAAAAAAGGGATTAATAAAGAAAAAATATTTGCTGTCCCACTAGATAATCGAACTGAGGAACGTAATGTTTTCGATTCCATTCATCGCTCCGACGGTACATCACTTATAGATATAGGGACGGCACTTGCAACAGCCTTCTCTGTTATTGGTGCAAGTATAGGATTTAAAATGTCATGGGGTCCCATTTACTGGGGAATCATTTGTGCCTTTATTGGATTTGTTATAGGATTCGTTATTCGACTTTTTACTGAATTAGTTATAAAGAAGAAAAAAAGAGTTTTAAGAGGTAAACACTCTGAGATTATCCTAATTATTGATTGTGAAGAAACAGAATCTGAATTAGTAGAGAATATTCTTTGGAATCATTTTGCATTGGGAGTAGCAAAAATAAAATAATAATACACTTATTCAACTCCCTCAGTTTAATTCGTTTTTCTCCCGAATGCTCGCTAATTCGCAGGATTTCATCCACCAAAGATATTTTTTACTGGCTGTATGAAGTAATTTGAGGACATTTAGGCTACGTGAAGACATAGTTAAATAAAGGAGTATAATTACACTCCATATTTTACCATATAATGTACTTCTCCACGCCGCCCCTGGAGGCTTTCCCTCCCATGTCTCAACGGGTCCATCTGGCCCTTTCATTCCTTCGTTATGCCTATCCAAGGGGTGGAGGCCAGTCTAGCTAAAGGTATGGGTCAGTGCCCTTTTGTTGAATAAATCTGGTACTCCGTACATATTTGAAATCCTGCGAATAAGCCAACACTCGATATAATTCTTTTGGAAACAAGAATTTAACTTAAGCAGCCAAATCCGTTAGAGCATAAACCTTTTTAGCACAATAAGGTTCATCCTTGCGTGCGATTCCTACAAAGACCCTTGCCAGTTTCCCGACAAGCTTCATGATGGATTTCATTTTCTTCATCTTTTTCACTTTAACGTTATGGGAATGGAGGGTCTTGAATTCCGGATTGTTCATCACTAGACTCATAGTGGCTAGATAGAGGAAACGTCTTAGTCTCGATCTGCCACGCTTTGATAGAACAATTTGTCCTTTCCATTTCCCTGAACTGGCTTCGGAGAGGTGGAGCCCTGCATGGCGGAGTAAGGAATTGCCGTGTGAAAACCCGCTTAAATCTCCTGCTTCACCTAATATACCGGCCAATGAAATCTCACTAATTCCTTTAATCATAAGAAGCTTATTGGCAAAAGGAATTTTAGATAATACATCTTTAATTGCACGCTCAACTCTATCCAGTTGTTGAACCGTTAGGTCATACTCTTCGAGTAATTGTTCCAGATGCAATTTGTATGCCTCGATTGCTTGAGTTGTACCAACTGATTTCCTGGCTACATTGAGAATCAGATAGGCTTTCTTTAACCCAGGCTGCCTCTTCATAAGTGTTTTCCACCCAGTAACTATTTCGGCAGGATTCTTTGAAATCAGATCTGAAGGGGAGGGGAAAAGCTTAAGGGTTGCGATTGCCCCTTTCGCTGTTATGTCCTTAAATACTTGCCTGAGTTCTGGAAAAACAATGTCCACCCAGCGGTTTAATTGATTGACAGAACTTACAAGCCTTTTAACTACAACATCCCGATTGGATATGAGAACCCTAAGTTTTTCATACGGTTCGGAAGAGCTGCCTTACAAAGGAATAGTATCCGTTCTTCACCATATCGGCTATTACCAAAGCGTCTTTCTTATCACTTTTTGATTGAGTATTATCTCGATTTTCCTTATTTCGTTTGACCAAGTGAGGATTTACAGTAACTACTTCAATGTCCTGGGTTATTAACCACTTTGAGAGGTTGACCCAGTAATGGCCTGTCGGTTCCATTCCAACAATGGTGTCCTCGAGTTTATTTATTCCTTTCAGCTTTTGTATCCAGTTTAATAGCTTCTCAAAACCCTCTTCATTATTCTCAAATGGAAGGGGATCTCCGACAATAATGCCCCGGAAGTTCACGGCTCTCGCAACGTGTAACTGTTGGGCTATATCTATACCAACTACTAAATGTTTATCGGAAATTCTTTCAATTAGTTGATTTTGTTTGTCCTGCATTTTAAACTTCATAGTAAGGGTTCCTCCTAGGGATGAGTTAGAGTCGTGTCTTACTCATATCTTACTGAGGAGCCCTGTTTTTTTCAAAGCTCAAAATTAACGCTCTACAGGAATGCTATCGGGGGCATTACTTGAAGAACGAGCTGCCAATCGAATATATCTGTGCTGATTGGATTCAGAAGGAACCTATGGCACAGTTGAAGTTCAGCATTGTGTCGTTGGAAATACAAATTCAGACTGATGGAGGGATTCGCCATGTCAACCAATATCTCAAGTAACAATCCGGGAAAAATACACTTCATGTTAAAGTCTACTCCGCCAAGAGTAACTTTTCATCAGGACATGACCGAAGAAGAAAGGAACATTATGCTACAACACATCGCCTATTGGACGGACAAGCAGAATCAAGGGATTGCTTTGGTTTTCGGACCGGTTCTAAATCCTAAAGCCCCACATGGACTTGCAATCATCGAAGTTGAGAATGAAGCTCAAGTTCCAAAACTCATCGCAGAAGATCCCGCCGTTATTGCAAGAGTAATGTCAATGGAATCTTATCCGATGATGGCAACATTACCTAAATAACACCCTTTGATGATGCTTTCGTTAGTGAAAATCTAATCATAAGTGGGCTAGCGATGATTGAAGACAAAAGGTGAAATGTGATTATTTCAATTGACTATATTGAACAACGGATACCAGAATTAAAAACAGCAACTCTTTGTGGGTTGCTATTTTCGTTTCTTAATTAATATTGTGAAGAATTACACTTAAAGTAAAGGGTGCTATAGTTCATTAAAAAGGTGTGAAGTCGAAATGAATGCTTTTGAAAAATTCCTTCCAAAAGATAAGTAGAGCATAGAAAGTTATTTTTAATTGAATTAACTAAACTGGTGGAATTTCCATCTCCCGAAAAAAAGCTTGAGGAACTGGATGAACTGGCGTTTGAAATTTTGAAAGAACTTAAATAATTACTTGTTAGTTTACTAAGTGATGCTTTGCTTCAATATGAGAGTAAGGCTTTTTTCTATTTCAAGTAACGGGAGTTTAGTTAAAGAAGGAAAGTTCCTCCATTATCAGGAATATATTTAAAGGGTGCTCATAGAAAGGGTGTATTTGAGATGTTTAACTTTATTAAGGTTTCTATTGAACATATTGATAAAATAATAAGTTTACGTCTTGCTCTTCTAAAGGAATTAGGAGAGTTAAATTCCCCTCAAGAAGAACAACTTTTGGCAACTTCAACTAGAGGGTATTTACAAAAAGCACTTTTAAACAATGAATTTATTTCCTATATGGCAGAAACTAACGGGAAACCCGTAAGTATCAGTGGAATGGTTATATTCAAAAGACCACCTTACTTAGAGAATCTTCAAGGGATTGAAGCCTACATTCTTAATATGTACACTGTTCCAGAATATCGTGGAAAGGGTTTTGCAAAAAAGTTACTGGAAAATTGTATTGATGAAAGTAAAAAAAGTGGAGTAAAGCGTATTTGGTTGCACGCATCTGAAGATGGGGAACATCTTTATAAAAGAATGGGCTTTACTAATAAGGATAGTGAAATGGAACTGTTTTTATAAAGGACTTGTATTTAACAAACTAAGAGCTTTGCTGCATAACGAGCAAAGCCTTTTTTCTTATTTCACTAACGAAACAGGTTAGCTTAAAAAGACCTTATGCTTGGCTTGTATATGTGAATAGAGGAGTTATTGGGATATTTTTAATTTTACTATTATTCACTAACTTTGTCCTTGTGTCTTGTTTTGTAAATTCTTGTCAAGATAATTGTTTTATTTTCAAAGGTGGAATTAGAATGAAAGTCCATATATGGCATACTGGTAGGGTTTGTATTGACCAGGCATTAGCTTTTCGAGAGAAAGGATTACACCCTATCCCATATTCGGGTTGGCTACGGGGAGAAAATAAAAAGATGTGGGTTCCCGTTTCCACTTACCTCATTGAGCATCCAAAAGGGCTTATCTTGGTTGATACAGGTTGGAATGAAGAAATTAGGATTAATCAAAAAAAACATTTGGGGCGGTTAGCGTACTCTATGTTCAGAGGAGAACTCCCTGTGGGCGAATCAATAGTTGATAAATTAAATAACTTTGGAGTAAAAAGTAGTGAAATAGACTATGTTTTTTTAACACATCTCCATTCGGACCACGTTAGCGGGTTAAGTCACGTACAGGATGCAAAAAAAATATTTACAAGCGAACTGGAGTTGAAATCGGCAAACAAAAAAGTTGGTTACATTAAGTCAATGTGGGAAGGTATATTGATTGACACATTTATTTTAGAAGATATACCATATGGTCCTTTTAATAAGGGGCTTGATTTTTTTGGAGATGGTACTCTATTTCTAGTTCATACTCCTGGGCATAGCGAAGGGATGTTTTCTTTGCTCGTTAAAATGAACGAAGGCTGGTTGTTATTAGCGAGTGACGTAGGATATGCAAAGAAATCTTGGGAACAAATGATATTGCCTGGTGTCACATCTAATAAAATTCACGCTAAGAAATCATTAGAATGGATACAAAACTTCCAAAGGAAGGATTGCATACAGGTAATAGCAAATCACGACTCCGAGATAACCCCTTTTACAATTGGAGAATCGTAAATATAGTAGGATAGCAAAAAAAGGGATGCCGTACACAGTTAGTTTGTGAAGAATTACACTTAAACAAACGGGTGCGATAGTAAGAACTATACAATAAGGGTTTTATCAACACGAGAGGATCAATATGCAGAGATTTAATTATTTTTTAAACGCTGCAATACTTGGTTAATATCTTCCTTGAACATCTCCCTTGCTTGAGAAAATGTACATACCCTTTTAGCCAACCAGTAATCATGAAGCCTGGATAAATCATTTCGGTCGTACACCTTTTCGGCGAATGAGTTAAAGAAATACACTAGAAGAGCATTAACCACGATAGGTGGTAACAGTCTTTTTTTGGACAATAATGTATTTAACACTAGCGTATCCAACCCTCGAATATTTCCATTGGTTAATGTTAATAGCATCTCGAAAGGCGTGGCTGTTTCACATTTCTTATTAAAATATGGTTCATTTAGATAATTCATCCAAGGTTCTCTCCTTTTGAAAATCACTTATTTTCTTACTACATATTTCGTATTATATTGGTTATTTATGTCAGTATAGAAAATATTTAACTTTAAAGGAAATCGCCTGTAGGTGCCCCTGGCTGCCTGAAGGAAGCTGGGATGACTTCGTTAAAGGCTTTAGGGTGGTAGTTAAAATGCTAAATTCAGCCATAACTAAAGGCTGCATTACTGGAACAGTGGTAATGCTTTTTCTTTATGCAAGTAAAGGGCAGTTTACTTGAACAAGGAATATTGGCTTACAGTCAAGAATAGATAACTATAAAACCTTAGGGAGTGAGAAAACGGTGACTAGTAATAAAATTGTTGGTTCTAAAAGTTTTCCTGTTAGAATGATAGAACAAAATGAAGAAGCAAATAATTTAGTTATTATCTTACCTGGGGCAGGTTACACAACACAAGCTCCATTGTTACACTTTACAACAGGGTTATTTTACACTAAAGGTTTTGATGTATTACACATTAACTATACATTCAGTAGGCAAGAGATGTCTGTTCTAAATGAAAGGGATTTCGGAAGAGATGTACAACTTGCAATCGACAACGCAATCAAGGACAAGAAATACAGTAGTTATTATGTAGTGGCTAAATCAATCGGAACAAAAGCTTTAAGTTATCTACTCGATAATACAATGTTGAAAGATGCTAAAGTAGTTTGGTTGACTCCAATACTACAAAATGATGACGTATTTAATGCAATGGTTAAAAGTGATAATAAAGGACTTTGTATTTTTGGACAAAAAGATAGTTTTTGTTTTATTGTGGAACGCTTTGAAAAATTGAAAAATAATCAAAATCTTATATTAAAAGTGGTTGATGGTGGAAATCACAGTTTAGAGCTTGATGAAGAACCAATAAAATCTATTGAAATATTAAAAAGTGTAATTACTGCTATTAATGAGTTTTAAAATTTAAAGGGGCAATCCTTTAAAAAGAATACCTTACTACTATTGAACTACCGGGTGCTTGAGTTACAGAAGGGTTGTTGTGGAGATCCTTTTCTTCTTCCACTAAAGGACAGGATAGTTAAAGAAGGAATTTGGGCTTTTGAGAAGAATTTGTTAATTTTTTTCATTTTTTTAGTACATTATATGGAGGATTTAATATGATTACCTTTTCTTTAGAGGAAATGAAGGGTCAGGATAAGTTTATATGGCTGGATTTTAATCATCGATATCTTGAGGAACTTCGTGATAGATATAAATTAAAGAGCCTTGTACATGATGAAATGGATGATTTAACAAAAGTGGAAGTAGTAATGAATTGGGTAAATAGTTTATGGGAGCATAATGGTGAAAATGTACCTAATCGCTTTGACCCTTTATATATTTTAGATCAAGTATCTAAAGGTAATCAATATCGGTGTGTTGAATATGCGGTAGTTCTTAACGGATGCTTAAATGCTTTGGGGCTATACTCCAGAATACTATCGTTAAAAACGCTGGATTGTGAGACAAGAGAATATGGAGCAGGTCACGTTGTCATAGAGATTTATATTCCAAAAATAAAGAAATGGGTAATGGCAGACCCACAGTTCAATGTTGTGCCATATAAAAACAATGAACCTTTAAGTGCTGTTGAATTAGCTCAGAGTAGTAAGCGTTCTGTGCAAATAAAGCAATCATTTAATGACGGTTTCTCTTATTACGAATGGATTTTGCCATACTTATGCTATTTTTCTATCAATTTTGATAACCTTGTAAACGATGAACGGTCTTATAAAGAAAAAGAACAATTAATGTTAGTTCCTTTAAATATTCATCCCCCAAAAGTCTTTCAACGAGTGTACCCAATTGGAAATGTTGAGTACACAAATTCAGTGAATAGATTTTATTCTAGTCCTTTCTAAATATTAACTGTTGTTGAACGAGTACAAGAGTTTAAGAAGGATCGTAACAGCTGCGGTCCTTTTTTCTTATTGAAGTAACGGGAGTTTAGTTGAGTAAGAGCGGAATTAAAAACTTAAAAATAATGTAAATGTAAATGGAGATGGGGAATGAAGAATATTAAACGGACATTTTTTGCTGCCGTTGTTGTTTTACTAGTTGCTGGGGGTTGGTTTTGTTACCTGAAAATGACAGATGATACTTATGAAGGAATGTCAATTATTCCTGAACGACACGATTATATTCCTTTATTTGAAGGGTTAGAACCAACAAGAAGCAATTACGTTATAGAAGAGAATCGCTGGAAGGATGTATATGATTTTTACTTTAAGAAACTACCTGAACTAGGATGGAAGAATGAATATGTACAAACTGCACTTGAAGATGATGACTCTGAAAATGATTGGGGAGGATTTCAATCTCGTTGGACAAAAGAAGGTTTTGAAGGAGAGTTAACCATTTCTGCATCATATAATAAATTTGACGAACAAACGGAGGTAATGTTCGATCAAACACCAATTTTTCATACTTCAACTTGGATAAATAAAGTTCCCGAAAGTATATGTATATATCAGAATTCAAACAATCGAGATTGTACGGTAATAAAAGATAGAGGTAAGATTCAGAAAATAGTGAGTCTCATTAACGATGCTATTGATTTGGAAGAAAAACCATTACCACGTGAAAAAGCAAGTACAATTGATTTTGGCGAGATAGATATAAAGGTTCTTTACGAAAAGGAGAAAGTAGTTTATTTTCAGTCGGAAAAAGGTCTGAAATTTATGAAACCAGAACCTGAATTTTTTGAACTTACGGGAATCTCACAATAAACAGTATTAATTGTATATGAAACTGGATTGAGCGTACTACCCTCGTATCAAGGGAAAGGAATAGCTACAAAAGCAGTTAAGTTAGCAATAGAAGAAGCATCTAGTGAGAACAAGTATAAATACATTCACGCATTCCCATCGATTGATAATTCTGCTTCTAATGCAATTTGTCGTAAGCTTGATTTTCAGTTTATCTCTGAATGCGAATTTGAATATCCTCCAGGAAGCTTTATGCGGTGCAATAATTGGCGTTATAACTTAATTGGACAATAGCTGATTTTTCAAAATAATCGAGTTGTTAAACCAAGGGCAATATTATTGAAAAAGGGGGGGGGATTTGATGTTAAATCGTGTCATTGAACAATTTGGATTGCAGGTATTATCAATTAATGAGGTTGAAGATTCTCATAGTTCAACAGTCTATAAATGTAATTTGCTTAATGGTGAAAATGTTTTTTTAAAAATTCCCTATACAAAATTGAAGTTTCAGCGGGAGTTAGAAGCTTATGAAATTTTAAAAGGAAGCGTTGCTATTCCCAAGATGTTGGATTATTGGTCTGGTGATGAGGATTGTTCTGGTGCTTTTTTATTATCCGAATTAAAAGGACAATCGTTAACAACTGAGGCTTCACCAACAGTAGCGTTTCATGTCGGGGTTATTCATGCCTCGATGCATTCAATTCAGCCGTCTTTTGTGAAAGTGTTGGCTGGCATACAAAATGAATTTCCGAACTGGTCTAAATTTATGGAACATCAATTTTATAGTTTTGCTGAAGATGTAAGAGATGTTTTGGATAAAGGTTTATACAAACAAGCCCTTGAAAAATTTGGAGAAATGAAACAACAACTACCTTCCCCAGATGGACCTAGCTTTATACATATGGATTTCCGCCCAGCAAATATAATTATTGATGGCAATAAAGTTTCAGGAATAATAGATTTTGAAAGCGTACGATTTGGTTCAACAGAAATCGATTTCACCAAACTGTATCGTGATTTTTTATGCTTCGATTTTACCTTGTATCAGGCATATAAAGAAGGCTATAACAGTATCAGACCTTTAATTGATTTAGAAGTTGTATTGCCTTTTTATCGATTTACAGATGCCTTCAATAGTATCGGGTGGTGTAAACGTCGTGGAATTGAAAAAAATGCTTTATTTCTTGAAGAAAATTTAGCAAGTTTAAAAAAACTGTTACTATAAAATCGGGCGATTTTGAACTATGCGCCTTTCGAAATTAAACGATTTTATTATCTCTACTCAGTTTATGCAATATTATATAGTTAGATTGTGAAGATATGTAACGAGTGCTTTACTTCAAGAAGGAGTAAAGCCTTTTCTTATTTAAGTAATGGGCAGTTTAGTGGAAGAAGGAATTAGTACCTCTCGAAGAGAAATATTGTACAAACCATTTTCAATATCTTATGATATTCCCCATTAAGGAGGGTGGCTTTTTTGGTGATTGATAAAATATTTAGCGATTTTCCTACCTTAGAAACCGAAAGACTTAAACTTAGAAAGATAACTATAGATGATGTAGAAGTTATGTATTCATACTGTTCTAATGAGGAAGTGCCAAAGTATGCTTCTTGGAACGCTCACAATTCTTTAGCGGAAACAAAGGAGACTATTGAACGGGTAATATATCAATGGGAAAATAAGAAATTGGTTCATTGGGGTATTGAATATAAAGAAAACAGAAAATTGATTGGTACGATTGAATTTGTTACATGGGATCCACAACATAAAGTTGCTGAAATCGGATATGCTCTATCTCAGGATTATTGGGGAAAGGGAATCGCCTCAGAAGCCGCATGTGAAGTAATAAAATTCGGCTTTAACAATATGAACTTGGTTCGTATTCAAGCCAGATGCTACTTAGAAAATATCGGTTCTGCACGCGTAATGGAAAAGGCAAAGATGTCCTTGGAAGGTGTCATTAGAAAAGGGCTGTTCGTCAAAGGAAAACATCAAGATTTAAAAATGTATTCAATAATAAGCGAAGAGTTTTACCTCCTACATAAAAGCTAGTTATATCCGAATCATTTGTAAAAGCCTTAGTATAGAGGTAGTTTATTAAGAATTATAAAATTATGACTTTTATTTATTTCTAACGGACATTTGTGTTGGAAACTTATGGCTGTCATTCAGGGAGCTTTTTATATAGATAGATTGTGAAGGGTTGTACTTAAACTAATGGGGGCTTTACTTCAAGAAGGAGTAAAGCCTTTTCTTATTCAAGTAACGGCGGTTAGTTCAATAAGAAGTTGCTATAATAGTATTAAAAAATTGGTGGAGTGTTTCTATGAAAGGATTTAAAGATTCCCCTAATACAATGGTTATTACACTAAAAGAAATTTTAGCTGGGACAAAACCTATACTTTATGTATCACACGACGAAGAAGAAGGAATGTGGCAATTCCTTGATGGTACTGTTGGACTTGATGCAGATAATGCAAGAATAGTTTCTCTTGCAGAAATCCTTGAGATAGATGATTCTCTTTCTTTACTATGCGATTTACCCCTTGGTTGGAAAGCTGAAAGAGATAATAAAGATGCCTTATGGAATAGCCGAGAAAATGTATAACGCATTTCACTTTGCATATTAAGCTAACTGGTGCAAGAGTTCAAGAATGAAATAGCGGGAGATAGGAGAATACAATGGAGATTTATTATTTTATGTTTGAGGGTATTCCAAGTTCAGATAGCCCAGATAAGGATGAATGTGCAGGTGCATTTATAAACTGTTGGGTGGACTCAACTGATATGAATTCAGCATTAATCAAAGCCAATAACTACATCAATGATGAAGGATGGATTGTTCTAAGTATCGAAGAACAGTGTATGGCAAACCGAAATGATTATGAAGGAGACTCTGAATTGGAAGAGTCTCTGGAGTGCTTTGACGAAGCATTAACCGAGGGTATTTCCGCAATATTTCATATTTGGACTTATGATGATTAATTTAACTGTTTAGGTGTTTTTTTCTTCCTCAACTAACTGGGGCAAGAGTTTAATAACGTGGCTGCTTTGGCAGCTTTTATTTTTTGTTCCGCTAACGGGTGAGGATAGTTGTATAAAGCAATTTTGTACTAGAATAAAGACTCTCCATATGGAATAATTAGGTTTAAACGGGAGGTGATGGAAAAATGAGTACAGAAGTTGTGTTTAACAATAATATTCAATACGTCGCTACTGGAACTGGTAAATCATATTTTGATGGTGGACTTTTACAATTCATAGGTTGGACTTTACTGGGGTGGTTGGTGACAGTATGTACATTTGGGATTTGCTACCCTTGGGCAATCACAATGATATATGGATGGAAAATAAATCATACTGTCATTGAAGGACGTAGACTCAAATTCAATGGAAGTGCAATTGGGCTCTTCGGAAATTGGATTAAGTGGTGGTTCTTTTGCGTTATCACTATTGGTATTTATTCATTCTGGCTTTTTATTGCCCTTGAAAAGTGGAAAGCGAAACATACAACTTTTGCAAATTGATAATTAAGGTAATGAGTGCGTTAATCCAAAAAGGACTAACGCACTTTTTGTTGAACTTCTTATTGAACAAACAGGGCAATTAATTAAAGAAGAATTTAATAAATGAGATTGAACATTTTTAGGTAATGGAGGGGCAATTATGATGATAATTAGAGCTGTTAAACAAGAAGAATATAGTTTTATAGAAGATTTTGTTTATGAAATATTCAAGAATACGAGCTATTCAGATGGTGTAGTTGAAAAATCTCTTGTAAGAGAAATTCGGGAAAAACAATATTACATCCCACAATTAGATTTAGTTGTTGAGGAGAAAGGGGAAATTATAGGGCACTTTATACTTTCAAAACTTCCAATAAGTAATAAAAATGAAAACGAAATTTTAATGTTATCCCCCGTCTCTGTGGCAATTAAAAAGCAACGACAAGGTGTTGGTAAGTTTATGTTGCAGGAAGGTATTAAATTAGCTTCTGAAAGAGGATATAAGGGAATTATTGTTGAAGGAGATTTTAGATATTATCGACGCTTTGGATTTAAAACATCAACTGAGTTCGGTATATATGCGTCCAAGAAAAACTTACCGCCATCCAAGGAGAATCTAATGGCAATGGAGTTGTGTAAAGATGGGTTGAAAAACATCTCCGGTGAAGTGGACTATACAATTTATCATTCATTAACACATTGAAATTTATTTAACACTTCAAATATAAATGGGTGCGTTGCTCCAGGCAAGATTAACCACCTTTTTTGTTGAATTTCTTATTAAACTAAAGTGGCAGGTTAGTTCAATAAAAGATCATAAATAGGTTACATTTTATAAGGTATTCTGAAATTGAAGTTTCGATTTTTATGTATTTGATTTGTAGCAGAGCTTATCAATAAATGGTGATTCTGAGTTGAGGGGAGAAGGAAATTACTTTATGATATTTTTATTTTGTTTAGCTTTAGTGGGGTTGATGTTGGGGATAGTAGGTTTCTTGTATCAAAGAAGGGCTATTAATAAATTAATTAAAAAAGAACAACCTGTTGAAACAAAAGATAAAGAAAACAATCATGTGTTAAAGCAAAATTTAATAGGTGCAGGTTCAATGTTATTAGGCTCGCTTCTTGTTCTAATAGCATTAATTTTATCTCTTTTACCCTATTATAAGTTTTAAATTATTTTGTACTACTATTAATGAACTAAAGGGTGCTTATGTTTTAGATGGGGTTGCGGCAGCGACCCCTTTCTTGTTATTGCACTAACAGAGCAGTTTAGTTTAATAAGAACCATTGGTATAATTAGGTTATTTGGCAAGAAAGAAGGGATTTACTTTTGAAAAATGATTACAAAGACAATGATGATTTACAACTATATGACTCTGTTGTTGAAAGTTTAGGAATAAATCACAAAGAAAAGAAAATCTCGTTTTACATATTAAAAGTAATTGAATCCATTTATAAAAGTGAAACAAGTTTTACTTACAAAGTTAGGAAAGGAATTTTAGAATTTTCAGGTGTTGTATATGCTGACATTCCTTATTTCATCGAGTTTGATGAATGGAATGAGTTTTATCGTTCGGCAATATTAAAATCATCATCCTTAATCGACCAGCTTCCTGAACGAAGTAAATTAAACAAAAATCTTACACACATCTATTTAGGCATAGATGTAGGAAATGAGTTTTCTAAGAAAGATATTGTTTGCGAAGAATATAATTTGTCTGTTGAAGACCAGGACTATATTTTGCACGATGATTTTGACTGGTTATATGAAGAATGATGTTAAGCTAACGGGTGCTTATGTTTAAGATGGGGTTGCGGCAGTTGCCTCTTTCTTGTTAGTGCACTAACGAAGCAGGTTTGTTAAAGAAGGGTTATTGACTTATAATTTTTCAATCCTTTTTGTACATAATAAAAATTAAAAGGAGTATGAGTAAATATGGAGCATAACCCCAAACTTGTTTCTTCAGAAGTTGCAGCATTGTGGACTGCTTATATGCAGAATTCTATGTCTTATTGTATCCTTCAGCATTTTGACAACGTAAACGAAGATACTGATAGTACGGACATAATTCATACAGCTTTAACAAATTGTAATTTTGTAGTAAATGAAGTCAAACAAATCTTTGAAAAAGAAAATCATGCATTACCTATGGGATTCACACAAGAAGATGTAAATTTAAAAGCGGGTCGATTATATTCGGATCTTTTTACCTTGCGATATATTAAATACATGGCTGCTGCTGGAACAGCAGCGGCGGCAGCTTTACTTGAAGTATTGGCACGAAACGATGTAAGAGAAATTTTTTCGAAAACTTCCGAAATGTTTATGAAACTTTACAATAATGCTTGTGACTTACTTCTTAAGAAGGGTGCATTTATACGTTCTCCTACCATAGCTCCCATGGAAAAAGCTGAATACCTTCAAAGTGAATCATTTTTATCAGGATTAATCGGCAAACATCGCCCTTTAACTGCCATTGAACTAGCCCATATCTCTAAAAATACGGAAACAAACTCAATTGGTAGAACATTTGTAGCTGGTTTTTCCCAATCTGCTAAATCACCTGAAGTTAGAAAATATTTGGAGAGAGGTACGGAAATAGCCGCAAAGCATGAAACTGTGTTTAGACAAATATTAGTAGAAGATGGAGTCCCGTTACCAAGCTCATGGGATTCAACGATTTCACAATCAATCAATGCTCCTTATTCAGATAAGTTAATGATGTTTCATACCAATAGTCTAACAGCCATTAGCGTCGCTGGTTATGGGGCAGCAATTGGAGGAAGCCTTAGAAAGGATTTAGGTGGACATTACACAAGACTAGTGGCTGAAATACTTCAATATGCAAATGACGGTGTTAAATTAATGATTGAAAACAGGTGGATGGAACAACCACCACAAAATGTAGATAGGGAAGCATTGAGAAATAGAAGTATTTAATTGTGAGCGAAACTGACTAAAATAGCTATTTGCTTTTGCAAATCGCTATTAATATTGTTATTTGACCAATAGGTTATGTTTGGCTATTGTGAAGAATTATACTTAAAGTAACGGGTGCGATACTTCAATTACGAAGATCGCCTTTTTCTTCTTCAAGTAACGGGAGTTTAGTTGAAGAAATATTATTTTTACGTTGAATTTTGTAATTACCGAATAATAAGCGTATCCCTCAAAAAAATGGTAATTATATAAAATAGAGGTGATTACGTGATAGGACTTATTATAGCAATTATCGTTTATAATTTTATCGCCTTTAAGACAAATAAGAAACTAACAGGTAATAAAATTATACAAATTTGGACATTTACCGTTGCGTTTCAGATAATATTTGATGTCATTGTTGATTATAAATATCACGGTTACTGGTATTTTACTAAAGCCATTGATTGGCAAGGAATTATTCCACATTTACTATTAGTCCCACCAGTTAATATGATTTTTTTAAATTGGTTTCCTTTTGAAAAGAAAATCACTAAACAATTTGTGTACCTTGTAACTTTTGTATTAGCAATAGTAATTTACGAAGCAATAGCTAAATTACCGAATCCTTGGGGATACTTTCATAATGGATGGTGGACGCTTGGGTACTCGGTTATCGTAGACCCGATACTTCTATTGATATTATTAGGATTTTATAAATGGATAAGCCAGCTAGAAATAAAAGCAGTAAGCAAATATAAGAAAAATGGTAATTGATTAGCGAATTTAACTTTTATAATGACTTTACTCAACTAACGGGTGCATTACTTCAAGAACCACCTGCCGTTTGTGGTAGCTATTTTTCTTATTGTGCAAACGTGCAGTAAAGTTCAATCAATGGCTATATTAAATTTAAAAACCTCTGGAACAAAATATGGTTCTTACCCGTCTATTCAAATAAGTATAAGGTAAAAATCATAGGAGGAAGAATAATGAAAAATTTGTTGGCAGGTTCATTGTTTGTTTTATGTATATCCTTGTTGGGTTGTAGTCCATTAAATAATAATGAAGTTACTGCAAAGCTAGGGGAAATTCAAACTAATCCTGTGGAACAAGTTCAAGACTTAACAATAGTTGAAGCAATCTCAAAAACAATTACTTTTCATAACGATTTAATAAGAGGAACATCTAAAAATGACTTTCCACCCAAAATGAAAAAGGGACAAATCATCTCCAAGGAAATTAAAATAGGTGGGCCATCAGGTCATACAACAAGACTCAATAAGTCTGTTGAAGCAAAAAAAGATGGTAGTCACTATATTGTAACGTTAATAAAGAATTATAATGTCACAGTAAACGGAATAGAAGCTAAAAGCATATGGAAATACGATGTTTCCGATGAAGGGGTTAAGATGTTAGATAAAAAAGAGGATGATAATGTTATTAATGGCATCAAATAAAGCATTTTGCATATTAAGCTAATGGGGATGCTTTAGTTGATGATAAGGCTGCTTAATCAGGGTAACTTTTTTCCTTATTCAACTCCCTCAGTTTAATTCGTTTTTCTCCCGAATGCTCGCTAATTCGCAGGATTTCATCCACCAAAGATATTTTTTACTGGCTGTATGAAGTAATTTGAGGACATTTAGGCTACGTGAAGACATAGTTAAATAAAGGAGTATAATTACACTCCATATTTTACCATATAATGTACTTCTCCACGCCGCCCCTGGAGGCTTTCCCTCCCATGTCTCAACGGGTCCATTGGCCGCTTTCATTCCTTCGTTATGCCTATCCAAGGGGTGGAGGCCAGTCTAGCTAAAGGTATGGGTCAGTGCCCTTTTGTTGAATAAATCTGGTACTCCGTACATATTTGAAATCCTGCGAATAAGCCAACACTCGATATAATTCTTTTGGAAACAAGAATTTAACTTAAGCAGCCAAATCCGTTAGAGCATAAACCTTTTTAGCACAATAAGGTTCATCCTTGCGTGCGATTCCTACAAAGACCCTTGCCAGTTTCCCGACAAGCTTCATGATGGATTTCATTTTCTTCATCTTTTTCACTTTAACGTTATGGGAATGGAGGGTCTTGAATTCCGGATTGTTCATCACTAGACTCATAGTGGCTAGATAGAGGAAACGTCTTAGTCTCGATCTGCCACGCTTTGATAGAACAATTTGTCCTTTCCATTTCCCTGAACTGGCTTCGGAGAGGTGGAGCCCTGCATGGCGGAGTAAGGAATTGCCGTGTGAAAACCCGCTTAAATCTCCTGCTTCACCTAATATACCGGCCAATGAAATCTCACTAATTCCTTTAATCATAAGAAGCTTATTGGCAAAAGGAATTTTAGATAATACATCTTTAATTGCACGCTCAACTCTATCCAGTTGTTGAACCGTTAGGTCATACTCTTCGAGTAATTGTTCCAGATGCAATTTGTATGCCTCGATTGCTTGAGTTGTACCAACTGATTTCCTGGCTACATTGAGAATCAGATAGGCTTTCTTTAACCCAGGCTGCCTCTTCATAAGTGTTTTCCACCCAGTAACTATTTCGGCAGGATTCTTTGAAATCAGATCTGAAGGGGAGGGGAAAAGCTTAAGGGTTGCGATTGCCCCTTTCGCTGTTATGTCCTTAAATACTTGCCTGAGTTCTGGAAAAACAATGTCCACCCAGCGGTTTAATTGATTGACAGAACTTACAAGCCTTTTAACTACAACATCCCGATTGGATATGAGAACCCTAAGTTTTTCATACGGTTCGGAAGAAGGCCTTACAAAGGAATAGTATCCGTTCTTCACCATATCGGCTATTACCAAAGCGTCTTTCTTATCACTTTTTGATTGAGTATTATCTCGATTTTCCTTATTTCGTTTGACCAAGTGAGGATTTACAGTAACTACTTCAATGTCCTGGGTTATTAACCACTTTGAGAGGTTGACCCAGTAATGGCCTGTCGGTTCCATTCCAACAATGGTGTCCTCGAGTTTATTTATTCCTTTCAGCTTTTGTATCCAGTTTAATAGCTTCTCAAAACCCTCTTCATTATTCTCAAATGGAAGGGGATCTCCGACAATAATGCCCCGGAAGTTCACGGCTCTCGCAACGTGTAACTGTTGGGCTATATCTATACCAACTACTAAATGTTTATCGGAAATTCTTTCAATTAGTTGATTTTGTTTGTCCTGCATTTTAAACTTCATAGTAAGGGTTCCTCCTAGGGATGAGTTAGAGTCGTGTCTTACTCATATCTTACTGAGGAGCCCTGTTTTTTTCAAAGCTCAAAATTAACGCTCTACAGGAATGCTAACGGAGCAAGTTAGTTTAACAAAAATTTCCTTTTAGATAATTGTGTATTGTTATAAAATTACATTAAAGGGGAGGAGTTTAGATGGATAGCTTGGAAATCGTAAGAAAATTCTATGATGAAACAGTAAACTACGAATGGGAACGGTTAGATAGACACAAAGTAGAGTTTGAACTTAGTAAACGCTATATAAACCGTTATATTAAACCAAATGACGTAGTGTTGGATCTCGGTGGTGGACCAGGCAAGTATTCACTTTATCTTTCTCAGCAGGGTTGCGATGTCACATTGGCTGACCTTTCACAAAAGAATATAGATTTTGCGTTGAATAAGGCGAAGGAACTTAGTCTTCCACTTAATGGCGTTTGTGTAGATGGCCGTGATTTATCTTCAATTGATGATGGTCAATTCGATCATATTCTATGTATGGGACCAATGTATCATTTAAAAAATGAAAATGACCGAGTAAAACTAATAAAAGAATGCTTAAAAAAGTTAAAGCCCGATGGTACAATTTTTGTGGCTTTCGTCTCTTCCTATTCATTTGTATGGGATTATCTAATACGTAACCCTCAATTTATATTGGATGATGAAAGGAAATTACAACTAAATATGATGGTAGAGGATGTGAATTTTTTCGGACAAGGGTTTACTGATAATTTTTTTATCCGTCCCAAAGATGTCCTTCCTTTTTTTGAACAATTTAATCTTAATAAAATGCATTTACTAAATTGCGAAAGTTTTTTGTATTTGCGTGAAGCAGAATTACTTAGACAATCACCCGAAGTGGTATCAGCTTGGATAGACTTTGCAGAGCAGGTTTGCGAGAGAGAAGATATGCTGAGTTTTGCAGAACATATAATGTATATTGCTAAAAAAATCGAAGGGTCGATACCTTAACAAAGCATCGACTTTCCTATTTACTTTGCAATTAGCAGTTTGTGAAGAATTGTACTTAAACAAGCGGGGGCATTACTTCAAGAAGGAGTATGCACCTTTTTGTTGAACTAACAGGGAGGTTAATTGAAAAATTTCTAAACTGATAGTGTAGAGGTATATAGAATGCCAATAGACAAACAGTATTACCGACCGGAATGTTGTAATGATTTGTACAGGATAATGTATTATGATTTACCATAGGAGCTTATTCCTCTTTTTCACATAGAAAAACGACAGCTAATATAGCTGCCGTCTTCCTTATATCAAGTATAGCTTTGTCATTTTGACCTAATCGTTTTAGTTACGGCCTCTACCATTTGAGGAGTTATTATCATTATCATTTTGGCTTCTTGCTTCTCCACCTTTACGACCAATTTCCTGGTAGAAATCCTTGTCATGATTTTCAGACGTTGCCTCTCCGCCTTTGCTGCGAATCTCCTGATAAAACTCTTTGTCATGGTTACGGCTTGTTTCTTCGCCACCCATACGTCCTCTTTCCTCACGAGACATCTTAGAATCATTACTATTACCGTTGTTTTTAGCCATTTTAAGATCACTCCTTAAGATTATTGAGGTTACATCATATACATAGCCTGTACAACGAAAATAAAACTAGAAAATTAGTAGTGTAATAACATTGTAAAATTTCATTAAAATTTGTCTTTTTTACTTAAGCACTGTTAACAGTCAGGATGAATTTTTTATGAGTAACTATGAAAGAATCAACAGCCTGTTAAGAGAGCTTTTGGTTCATTAATTTGTCCCCAAGCGACTTATTGGTTGAAAGAGGAGCGTCCCAAATCCGATCAGATTTAAAGATTTCTTGCTATTTTAATAATCCTTTGTTCCAGACGCTCATCTCTTAAGGAAAGGTCGATAATAGTTGATAATATAGTTCGGCAGTAAAAGGGATACCGGGGGAAATAATACTCATTGATTCAATACCATTATCATTTAAGCATTGCATGCTGCTCACAATTCTCAATTAACGATTGAGACCATTTTCATTCTCCGTTCAAGTAACTTTTGAAGAGGGTGGAAAAGTAGAGATATCTGCAAAATGGCTTTTTACGCATTAAGAGTTAGGATAGAGTTATGAAATTTTTAAAAGAATTAAAGACCACCTAATTCAGTTGCATTTTTCAGGTTGGAGGGCAGAGGGCTAGCTTGGTTAATAATGTCGATTATACGTATTTATCCATGCAAAAAAGGATCCTAAGGATCCTTTTTTTATTTAATACTCTAATAAGCGATCTTTTAGCTAGGTTTGGGTAATCCATTAGATTTAATAAATCTAATTACTAATCTTTTCTGTCATTTCTTCTTCTTAAGCCCAATAGTCCTGCTAATCCAAGTAAACCAATCCAACCCCAATCAGTATCGTCGTCGTCATCGTTAACGTTTCCTGTTTGGGATACAGGAGTGATTCCATTGTTATCGTTGTTGTTGTTGTTGTTGTTGTTGTTATTTTGAGCGTTAACATTTAACCCAAATAGCATGACGACAGCTATGCTAAGAGCAACAAAAGAGTTAAGAATTTTTTTAAGCATCATATTACTCCTTTCAATATTATAACTTTAATATTTCCCAAAAAAATAACATTATTCTATTTGTAAAACGGAGATGAAAAAATTGGAAAGGGAGAAAAGACCTGATTACAATAAAGAAAAGGGCAACACAAAGTATCGCCCTAGAATTTTAAATATTATTCAGATTTATTTAAATGAAGAGGAGGAGGGACTAACCATCCTTTTTCCTTATTTAATTTTAACATTTTTAAACCAAATTGGCCTTTGCCAAATGAAATTGTCCATACATCATAGCAATATCTTCTCTGATACATTGTCCCATTATTTGGCTGCAAGCTACTAGTGCAGCAGCGACGTCCTTGGAAATAGATGCACTAATCTCTGGATCACTAAATCTTGCTCCGACAGGGATTTCCTCTAAATTTGCGTTAGGACGATCTGGTGGTGCTGGAGGCAAGCCGATACCATTTGTTTTAAGAAGATCTTGTAATTGTTGGTTTTCGTTTTTCATACCTTGAATTGCTTCTTCAACAAGTTTTTTCAAATCCTGATCACCGGTGTGATTAATATAAGACTGATAACCAGCAATTAAGCCATTGTTTGCTAATAGGTGAGTCCAAGTTCCAAAAACCTCACCATAATGCATTGGTTCATCCTGAGGATTACCACTTAAAATTCCCATGACTACACTCCTTATCATTTTTTGTACATTCATGAATTACTCCTTAAAAGAAATAGACCACTAAGACTAGTATTAATTAATACATTTATTATTATTCATTTATTAAGTGCTTTTTTTGAAAGGAACATTTTATTTATATTGAGAAAACAAATCACTGTGGAACAGTGCAAACATTAAATGCCCGAAAAGAAAAGGTTCTTCTTCAGCTAACGGGGGTGTTAGTTCAAATAGAAGAAATGCAGAGTGATGAATTTTTGCCAATAGATGAACAGACTTTATCGCATGAAATCCTTTTTGCTTCAGGTTCAAATATACTAATACACTTTAAAAATAATAATATTTTCGTGACTAAAGTAAAACAGGATTAATTTATTTTCAATGTGTGATAAAGGGGCATATCTCCTTATTCAACTGAGGGATGCAAGAGGTGAAGGTCGGAACTGTCATTGAGGCGGCTTTTCTTATTGTGCTAAAGAAGCAGGTTAGTTCAATAAGAACTAAGAAATGAACTTACCCAGAACAAAAAATATGTTAAAATTTAGGAAAATGTTACTCCTTCAAAATACAAGGGAATAAAAAGTGAAAGGGGGATAATTCGTGGAAAATTCTTCAACGGATACCTCAAAAGAAAAAAATATTCATCAAACAGTGAATAATCCGCAATCTTTAAACTCATTAGAACAAGATAGCGCACCTTTTAACGATGTAATAAAACACATAGACATTGTTAATGGTTTCCAATCCCCTAAAAAATTAGAGCAAATTCCAAAATGGTTCCAAAATCCTGTCAAAGTTATTTCAACCATCTTCATACTTGTTCTCATATCAACGTTACTTTATCAATTTATCCAAATTATTATCTCAATTATTACTGATAAGTAGCTTCCCCCTTGAGAGCTTATTTGCCCTTCGTATTAATAAAACTATCAGGTGCGATGCTTTTATAATGAAGGATCGCTTTTTCCTTATTCAATTAACGGGGCAATTTAGTAAAAGAAAGATAGGTTAGTAATTTTTCTGAAAAATCCTCGGAACAACATATTAAATGAAAAAAGATTTAAATATAAAAATGGAAATATAATGTGAAAATCATTTAATCATTCCTAATGAAAGTAAAGGAGAGAGGATAATGAAATCTCAAGGGCTTTTTTGGTTGCGTCTTTTAATTGCGGTAGTTTGTTTCATCCTATCCATATATAGCTTTTTCAGTAAAACAGATTTACTTCCCATTATGTTTACATTAATGTCTGTTTTATTTTTTTTGAATGGTTTGGATATTGCTAAATATAAAAACCAACCTAAGGAAATGGGCTACTTTTATTTCTTTGTGGGAGGTTTTATGATAATTACAACTATTGCTAAAACTTTATTCAGCTAACGGGTGCGTTGATCCAGGAAGGATTAACCGCCTTTTTTGTTGAATTTCTTATTGAAGTAAAGGGGCAGCATTCCTGTAATGAGTGAAAATGGAGTTTGAACAAAAGAATAACCTCTTGGTAAAATGAGTAGGTCCTGAAGCTGCGCAGCGAAAAGGACATTAATCAAATACCAGGAGGCTTTAAAATGAATTATAACCAGAATAAGAAGATTGCTCAAATAACTTCTCAAACTCTTATTATAGGAGTCGATATTGCTAAATTCAAGCATGTGGCACGTGCCCAGGATTTTAGAGGAATAGAGTTTGGATCACCATGTTATTTTGAAAATACAAAAGAGGGATTTGAGCATTTTCTTAAGTGGATTTCAGAAATCAAGAAAGAACAAAGTATGGATAAAGTCGTGGTTGGGATGGAACCAACAGGCCACTATTGGTTTAATCTCGCTCATATTTTAAAAGAAAACGAGATTAAATTTGTAGCGGTAAATCCATTGCATGTAAAGAAAAGCAAGGAACTAGATGATAACTCACCTACTAAGAATGATGTGAAAGACGCTAAAGTTATAGCTCAGCTGGTCAAAGACGGACGATACGCCGAACCTACGATACCACAAGGTGTTTATGCCGAACTCCGTGTCGCAAAGAAAATACGCGATCTTTTAACAGAGGATCTTCAAACGGTCCAAGGGCAGGTTCACAACTGGATTGATCGGTACTTTCCTGAATTTCTAACAGTCTTTAAGAAGTGGGAGGGCAAGGCAGCGTTACAATTCTTAAAGCTCTATGCCTTACCTCATGAAATCGTAAATTTCACTGAACATGAACTGCTCTCCCATTTAAGAAAAGCCGTAACACGGAGTGTGGGATTAAGTAAGATTCGAGAGTTAAAGCAAGCAGCCAGTAAGTCCATCGGACTTCGACAAGGCTCCGAAATGGCTAAATTAGAGCTAAAAACGATCCTGGCTAAATATGAATTAATTCAGTTAAAATTCGAAGAATTGGATGCAAAAATAGATGGTTTACTTGATGAAATACCAGGTGTACCTCAAATGTTAGCCATAAAAGGTGTGGGAAGGGATACAATTGCCGGCTTCTTTGCGGAAGTTGGTGATCTTAGTGAATATACTCATCCCCGGCAAATTATTAAGCTGGCCGGCTTAAGCTTAAAAGAAAATACATCCGGTAAGCACAAAGGAAAAACGACCATCACAAAAAGAGGACGGAAGAAACTGAGAGCTCTGTTATTCAGAGTTTGTATGATTCACGTCGCCAAAAATTCTGCATTTAAGGCATTACATGCTTACTATACTCAACGTCCAGATAATCCATTAAAGAAGATGCAGTCTCTTATCGCTTTATGTAATAAACTGATCCGTATCTTCTTTAGTATAGGTAAAAAGCAATTTGAGTTTAGTGAAGAAAAGATGTTAAAAGACATCCCTCATTTGTCAGTATTAAAGAAGGCAGAATTGGCCGCTTAATTTTGTTTTTTGTTTAGATAAATAATAGTAATGTTTTATAGTTTTGGGG
The DNA here is from genome assembly GCF_030915465.1 of Neobacillus sp. PS3-34. GTDB lineage: Bacteria > Bacillota > Bacilli > Bacillales > Cytobacillaceae > Neobacillus_A. The sequence goes on along the minus strand of NZ_CP133267.1, from coordinate 74,758 downwards.
ACATTGGAAGCACGGATTAGTCGGCAAAGCAACTAAATTACGGGCTAAGACCCTGTGGGGCAGCATGGCCGACATCCACCTCATGGTAAGGTTGGACGAAGGAATTTGAGAGCGAAGACTCTGTGAGACATGGGAGGGTTGACCTCCATGAGAAATGTGGACATCTACCAGTGCGATCATATTTTTACTCACCCACCAATTTTTGTAATTGGCAGGTTAGTGGGTGACGGCTCATTTTCCTTTTGAAGTCCAATTTTATCCTTTCAAGTGATAATTCCCCAACTATTAAACATTTACCGGAAGGTAAACTACTATGAAAATCTAAGAAAACAGGAGAAAACGAGAGATTTTCCTTTCTTCATTGAGGGAGGTTATTTATAGAAAAAAACAAGGCATATCTTCAAGAATCAAATAAGGAATAAACATTTAGTTCCCAAGTAGTAGGGGTTCGCAATAAAAGTATTCTGTTCTTCATTCTTACCTTCTTCAAAGGGCTCAAATTGTGTTTTAAAAACAGTGTGTTTATTACCAAAATTATTTATGACAATGTAGGTGGTATCCAATTCTCTCGCTACCTGATATTCCTTTCCTAAGTCGAACTCGAATTCTAAACCACCGTTATGTGTGCAAATGACTTTTTTCATACAAACCACAACCTCCCGGAATATTTGTCATTATTTACTAAATCTTTCGTCTGGAGGATGATTTTTATGTCCTATTTTTTTAATACTCGTAGTAGGTTATTTAGGGGAAACAGCAGCCTCCTTTTCGCCTATTGAAACAAACGGGGAGGTTAGCACAAGAAAGGGGATTAATTAATGAGATGAAGAAATTAATAATGTTTTGAATTTATCTTTACTTGAGCGAGGATTTCATATGGCAAAAAGACCTTATGGTAAGCACTGGAAAGGTTTAAAAGGGTACAGGGTAAGGGAAGGAAAAGATGTTGATAATCACTATTTTGGTGGACAAGTTTGTGATTTGCCTGATTGTAATTTATGTGGAGAGAAGATGCATCTAATATTTTGTTTTGATTTAAAAGATGAAAGGCTTTCCGAAATAAAAGCTAACGAACTAAATATTTTACCATTAGTATCTTGCTTGAACTGTTCAATGGTGTGGAAACCTCAATATTTTCAGTTAAGTAATGGGGGCAAATCCATTCAAGTAATAAGTCAGGAAAATACGGATGATTGGGTTCAAGATGTGAAAGATAGACTACCTGTACCACTTCCAAGGACAAATGTAAATCTTATTGAAATGAAAGCTGAAGATATTCCAACTAATGAAGAAAATTATGATACGGCATTTGATTTATTTGGTTCGGAATATTTATGCCGGCTATTAGGTGCCCCTTTGTATGATGAGGTTCCTGAAGATTTAGAATGTCCGGTTTGCAACCAAGAAATGAAGTATATTGCCACAGTTACACAAGACATTGGGGAACGGGAACTTATTTCAGTTGTGGATTTTCAACTAGGTGAGATGAATATTTTCTTTCATTTATGCAAGGATTGTCTAGTTTTAAAATCTCAAATACAAGGAACATAAAAAAATAGTGTGCATTATTGACGGTTGGTTTAAGGCTATTTCAATAGCCTTTTTCTTATTCAAAAGAAAGTTTGTGAAAAGCTGTACTTACACTAACGGGTGCACAAGTCGAAGAAGAAACCAGAAAAGGATGGACTGAAATGCATCCTTTTTATTTATCAAAATATCAACTTTATTGTTTAATAGAGCCAATCTTTTAAATGAGGAGTGGAATCAATTGATAAGAAATGCAAATATTGATGATGCAGCAGGAATTTGTGAGTTGTGTGTCCAATTAGGTTATTCAGTGACAAAAGAACAAGTGAAAGATCGGTTAGATCGGCTAACAAATGATACAAACAACGCAGTTTTTGTATATATAAATGATGATTCTCAAATTTGTGGCTGGGTACATGTATTTGGAAAGCTATTAATTGAACTAGAATACGCTGAAATAGGCGGATTGGTTGTTGACCGTAATTTTAGAAGACAAGGAATCGGTTTGAAATTAATGAAAATATGCGAAGACTGGGCACAAGAACATAGCTATCAGGAAATTAGGCTGCGTTCTGGTGGACAAAGAAAAGAAGCTCATGAATTTTACCGGCAAATTGGCTATGAAAATCCTAATTGGCAGCAATTGTTTATCCTTAAATTGTAGAGGAGTTAGTCAACAGCAATTCGTTTATGAAGCGATCAAAAGATAATGGGATTTTCTAAGAATTATCAAAGTAAAAGCGTGCCAAATGGCGCGCTTTTTTCTATCCGCTAAAGTAAAATTCCCTGAACACTTCTGTTTATTTCGCAGCTGCTCTATAATTCTTCCTGCTTCATCGGCCCATGCCTGGACGGTGGTTGAGGAAGTTATCATATGCAAAGCCTCTTACATCTTCTTCACCATAATATTTTAATAGTTCATTGATAAGATTTTGTGTTTTAGAGGCATCTTCTAAACCATTAATAAAGGAAAATATGCCATCAAAATCTGATCCAAACCCAATTTGCTTCACACCGCCCAGCGAACAGAAATGATCAATATGCTTCACAAGGTCCGGAATCGAAGCCTTGCCGTTTTCACAGATAAATGGGGGATTGTAAACGACATGGACCATGCCGCCTTTTTGGAACATAGCCATTGCCTGCTCATCCGTTAAATTCCGTGGATGCGGGCAAAGTGTCCTGGAGTTTGAATGGCTCGCAATTGGATAATTCGCGATCTCCATCACATCCCAAAAAGCCTGGTCGCATAAATGAGAAACGTCAGTAAGAATTTGGTGTTCATTTTGAAACCGGACAATTTCCTTGCCAAAAAGCGTAAGTCCCGCACCACGTGGCTCACCGGCTCCATCAGCTGCTAAATTCGCATTGTTCCATGTCAAGCCCACAGAACGAACGCCAAGCTGAAATAGAATATGTAATTTGGAAATATCGTTACCGATGGCATCTACGCCTTCAAGCGTTAGCATTGCACCGATTTGCCCATTTTTTAATTTATCAAAATCAGACCACTCTTTAATATGTACCATATCCGGGTTATTTCCCAGCACTTCTTTGTAAAAGTAATCCACTTGCCCAAGGGCTGTCTGAAATTTTTGGTCAGAAGGGATATCCGGATCGATAAAAATGGCAAAACACTGAACCTTGACATTCCCAAGATGCAGTCGTGTTTTATTCGTTTCCAATTCAGGGGCATCAAAATATCGTAAAGAACATTTAGCATCCTGCAGCTTCATTAGTGCATCACAATGCAAGTCAATAACGTTCATACTCAGGACTCCTTTTTTTAGGGTTAATAAAATTATATCATCAACTTTTAAAGCTAAGACGAATTAATTTATTTAAGGAAAAGTTAAGTCGTCTCCAGAAGAAAACAAAAAAATTGGAATCCTATAAAAAAGTGAACACATTTGGGCAGTGTGTTCGTCTATAATAAGAGATGGGAAAGGATGGTATTTTATCCAATCGATTCTTGTTTTTGAATCTCTACATAATCCTGAAGGTTCATATAAAACCGTTATTTTTTACTTGGAGGGGCATTCATTTTGGAGATTAACGTAAACGTCAAGAAGCCGAAAAAAACTTTTATCCGCCTAAACATACTCTTTTTTATTATTTTTATACTATTTTCTACCCTGGTCATTCGGCTGGGGGTAATTCAAATTGTATATGGTGATAGCTTTAAACGGGAAGTGGATCGGACACAGGATGTAACGGTAAGTATGCCTACTCCCAGAGGGCGAATTTTGGACCGAAATGGAAATAGCATTGTCTATAATACTCCCCAAAAAGCAATCACTTATATCAAACAATTAGATACGACCTCAAAGCAAATGCTTGCCACTGCAAAAAAGCTTTCTAAGTATATAGATGTTAAGACTGCTAAGGTGACAGAAAGAGATAAAAAGGATTATTGGATATTGACCCATCCGAAACTGGCCAAAAAAAAGTCACAATGGAAGAGAAAAAACTAGTAGATGCTAAGAAACTCTCGAACAAGGATCTATATCAAAAACAGCTTAAGCGAATTACGGAAGAAGAATTAAATAAGTTGACTCCAAAGGATTTACAGGTCGCGGCTATTTACAGGCAAATGTCGGCAGGCTATGCCTTAAATACTCAATATATTAAAAATAAAGATGTTACAGAAAAGGAATATGCTTTTGTAAGTGAACACCTTGATGAATTGCCAGGTGTTGATGTATCGACGGACTGGGAGAGAGGATATAAATACGGCAGCACACTCCGCTCTGTACTCGGAGCTGTCACCACCTCTGATGAAGGTCTGCCGAAGGAGGAAGAACAAAAATTTGTTGCACTAGGTTATAACCGGAATGAACGAGTCGGCAAGAGCTATATCGAAAAGCAGTATGAAGACGTTTTGCAGGGACAAAAAGAAAAGGTTAAAAATGTGACATTCAATGGTTCCACGATTGAAACTGAAACCGTTCGGGAAGGCACGAGGGGAAATGACCTGGTCCTGACGGTTGATATGGATTTGCAGAGCGAAGTCGACAAAATCGTCACGGAAGAATTACTTAAAACGAAGGAAACACATAGAGATACTCCATTCCTTGACAGGGCTTATGCTATGCTGATGGATCCTTTTACCGGTGATATACTGGCTATGTCCGGAAAAAGATTGGTTGTTGACAAGGAAACGAATACTAGAAAAATAATGGATGATGCCCTTGGGACATTTACGACCTCCTATACCAATGGCTCTGTTGTTAAGGGTGCAACCGTTTTAACGGGTTATCAAACCGGCGCCATCTCTCCCGGAAATAAAGAGAGGGATGAGCCCATCATTCTAAAAGATACACCTATAAAAAAATCCTATCGTACATTTGGATGGATTAATGACCTTGAGGCATTAAAGTTTTCCTCCAACGTGTATATGTTTAAAACGGCGATGAAAATTGGCGGCACTCACTACGTACCCAATGGATATTTGAATATTAACCCAGAAGCTTTTAATGTGATGAGAAAGAACTTCTCACAATTTGGGCTCGGGGTTAAGACAGGGATCGATCTGCCAAATGAATCCTCAGGATTCCACACCAATAGCAAAATATCAGGCCTCTTGCTTGACCTTGCGATCGGACAGTTCGACACCTACACGCCTCTTCAACTAGTACAATATGTTTCTACCATTGCGAATGGGGGTTATCGGATTAAGCCGCATCTTGCCAAGGAAATCCGGCAGCCGGGCGAGAAATACGATGAGCTGGGTCCGCTCCTGACTGAAATCCAACCTCAGGTTTTAAACCGGCTAGATATGAAACAGGAGTGGATTGAACGTGTTCAGGAAGGGTTCCGGCAAGTGATGCAGGTTCCAGGTGGGACGGGTTACCGGGTATTTGGCAATAAACCGTATAAACCAGCAGGTAAAACGGGAACCGCGCAAGCATTCTATGATGGTCCCGGTCATAAAAAGGGGGAAATACCACCCCCGACATGGAATATCACCTTAGTTGCCTATGCACCTTATGATCATCCTGAAGTGGCCATGTCTGTAGTCGTCCCGTGGGCATATCAATCGACTGACCCTGGAACAAGTAAGGCGATTGGAAGCAGGGTGCTGGATGCCTATTTTGATTTGAAGAAAAAAAGGAATTCTCAGAGATAATCCGAAACCTTGGAATAAAGAAGCTGAAGACAGGGATGGCTAGGTATTAAAATTCTAATATAGGTAAATATTCGACTAACGGCTAGGTAAAGTGGAGGCATTCTTTCACGACCTCGAGACGTTGTGATACAATCAAACCGTGAAAGGACGTGTTCATATGGCCATTATTCTCCCGCACCGAGAAGAAACACATTTAACTCATTATCATCCTCCGAAAGGCGACTATACCCCCTTCTCTGGAGTTGAGCATTACAACACTATGGTGAAATCATGGGGTCTCGGTTCCGGTTCGAAAAAAGAGTTCTGGTACAAAGGGAGGGGATACCAACGGATCGTGACACTTGAAGGTTATGAAAGCTACGGGGTCACAGCCGAATATTACACCCTTGTGATTCGTTTCCAGGACGGAAATCTGAGCTGTATCCATCCAGCCTACCTGAAGGAAATGCAAAGTTCCCAATACGGAAAGGAACTGAATGAAGGGGAAGCTGTTCAGGAAGTGATTCCTGCTGACAAAGCGGAAGAGGTTCCATCATCTGAAACCAAAAAGGAAAAGCCGAAAAAGGTAAAAGAACCAGCCCTCAACCTTCCGGAAGAGAAAGTATCGTTCACCGCAATGGTGGAAAAAGTGGTGCTAACCTACAATCCCTTCAATGAGGAAAATGACGACACCTTCTACTGAAGGAGGTCATAATCAATGGGGAAGAGCCGATGGAAGTGGGATATGCATGGTGCAGCTATAGCAAGACCCTAAAAAAGTTTGAGGTGGCCCTGGCGACCGGATTTCCTTTGATGCCAAAATAGCGAAGAAGAAGCTTCCGAAAGGGAAAGACGTAGAGGAGGAGCATCAGTCCCCTGTAGCGGTTCCCTATAAAATCAACAACCCTTCGAAACTGGTCAAACAATAAAAGCAGCCAATGGCTGCTTTTTTCCTTCTCCAGAAGAGTCTTTTCACTCGTTTCATCGTCCCATGTTCATTATTAACTGAATGTTCAAATTAATTGCATTTTGTGATATAATGGAAATAATAGGGAGTGTGATCTCGATGATAGGCATTTTAATTATTTTTGTTCTTTTGATTTTAGGATTTGCTTTATTAATAGACTGGAGACGTAAGAAAAATAATAATAATCCACATTTAACAACCAATCCAAACGCTAAGCCAGGGGATAGTTCAAACTATATAATGGGAGATAATAAATACATTGGAGGAGGAGGATAAAATACCTTGTCCTTATAAAAGGGGTTTTTAGCGAAAAATCGAAGCTGTCTTTCAGGCAGCTTTTTTTACTGTGCTAACGGGTAAGTTGAAGAAGGAAATATACTAAATTAGTTGAAATAATAATACTGGGATCAGTTTTGATTTATCTCAGAAGTATTCTTATCTGTTGACATATTCTTGAACAACAGAGGGATTTCGTTACAAACAATTGGTCAATATAATGGTAAAATATAGTATATTTTTCTTATTACATAGTAAAGGTTGGATTTTTTATGAAAATTTCAAGAAACCCAGACACTATTCATACTCCAGTTGCTCCATATGTACATCAAATCGAAATAACAGGTACTAATAGATGGTTAACTTTATCAGGACAATTAGGTATGGATATAGATGGTACATTACCGGAAAATCCTTTAGAACAAATGAAATTAGCATTAGAAAATGTGAAGAGAAACCTTGAAGCTGCTGAAATGAAAGTTAATGATTTAACTAAGTTGGTATTTTATTTAGTAGGTGAGTTTGAAGCTAAACAAAGAAGAAAAATTATAAGTGATTTTCTTGGTGAACACTTTCCGTGTACAACAATGGTTTATGTAGTTGCTTTGGCTGCACCTGCTTTTAAAGTTGAAATTGATGCTTGGGCATGTAAAGAGGTTGAGTAGAACTATATATCCCTTGTTCAACTGGTGTATTTCTGAACAGAGTTTCTTCTTGAAGTAAGAGGTGCTTTAGTTCAATAAGCTGATATACAGAAAAAAGCTCAAGCATAAGGCATTGAGCTTTTTTCTGTATTGTTAATTTGCTTGCTAATTCATTTGTGATTTCTCCCGTAGATTAACATTTAGTACTTAAAACAGAACCCTTTAAACATAATGTAGGCTTTTAATCATACATTTAAATCGGAGGTGAAAAGGATGCCAAGAGCAAAATATAGATCAAAAGATGTTGGTCTGATGGCAAGGATGATGAGAGCAGAAGCCGAAGGTGAAGGAAAAATGGGAATGTTGCTTGTAGGGAATGTAATAGTTAATCGTCTAAGAGCAGATTGTCTAGACTTTAAAGGACTAAGGACAATTCCACAAGTAATTTATCAAGTACAAGGAGGAAATTATTCTTTTGAAGCTGTTCAAAAGGGTAATGTGTTTTACCAAGCTCCGAGAAGTTCAGAGAAAAGATTAGCAAAACAAACTTTGGATTACTGGAGGAATTATCCAGCTAAACATTCCTTATGGTATTTTAATCCTCATGCTCCATGTCCACCAACATGGTACGATCAACCAGCTGCAGGGCAATATAAACAGCATTGTTATTATGAACCGGTAGAATGTCCTGGTGCTTATAGTTGGTAAAAAATATCCCACACAATTTTTTTATTTTCTTCAAAGCCCTCATAAGAAACTAGTGTAAGTCCTAATAGTTACTCCAAATGATTAATCTTCCCATCCTGTTCTGTAAGAGTGCACGGATGCTTAAATTAAATAAGGCATTATTAAAAAAACGCTCAGAGATTTTTCGCTCTGAGCTTTTTTTTGCTATTTGTAATGTTATTTACATTGATAATTCGGTTGCTATTTCTGTTTCGATTTTGCCTTCTAAATGCGGTTTTGTACTTTAAAAACGAACTACTTAAATTAACTTCTGGAGGTCTTTTTCCTGAGACCCTTTAATGGGGAAAGTTAATTCGTGAATAAGTTACAACCTTTCTTATCAACTTAAGAAATATACAATTTAGAAGAAGGTGCATTATGTCGAAAAATGGTTATTGGTCATTCACCATCATTTTTTTAATCATGGCATTATTACTAATGTCATCCTGTAGTCAGTTACAAAGAAAAGAGGAATACAAAAAGAAAAAAACTCGTCGTGAAGTTTTAGGTTTCTACACAGAACAGGAAGGAACGTATCCAGGGTCGCAACCTACAGTGAACTCGCAATTCGCCAATTTGAGCATTATTGCACCATTTTGGTATAAGCTTGATGATAAACGGCCAGGCAGTCTGATAGCTGCCGTTACAGCAGACCATAAGAGACAAGTTATTCAGAGTGCTCATAAAAAACACCTGAAGGTATATATGGTTGTACATAATCTCTTTTATGAAACCGTGGAGAAGGGAAAGCAGGTAGCGAGTAATGTACTCGATAACGATAAAAATCGCATTGTTTTCATTCAGAACTTACGGAATGAAATGAAACAGTTTAAATATGATGGTATTAATATTGACATGGAAAATTTGTATTTGACTGACCGAGATTCCTTTAGTCTGATGATAAAAAAATTGGCTGATACACTAAATCGTGATGGAAAAGTAGTTACGGTTTCAGTCCCGGCAAACACAGGTGATTCCCGTGCTAATCCCTGGTCACCGTGGTTTGATTACGAAAAGCTTGGTCGATATTCAAATCGGTTAATGATTATGACATACGATGAGCACAACCCAAGAACAGCACCAGGGTCATCAGCATCAGTCAATTGGACTGAAGCAACGATTCGTTATGCTTTAAAACATGGAGTACCATCATCAAAAATTTTACTCGGTATCGCTGGTTATGGATGGGACTGGGATACAACAACAAACAAAGCCTCGTACAGCTCCTATCCACAGTTAATGGATCAGAAAACAAAATATAAAGCAAAAGTTATATGGGACTCCCGTTCGCAAACACCTCATTTTAGTTACGTAGATAAAAAACATCATACCCACCAGGCTTGGTTTGAGAATAGCTATAGTCTGCGGTTTAAGCTAGACCTTGTAGAAAAATATAACTTACGGGGAATTGGGATTTGGCGGCTCGGCTTAGAAGACCCAAAGTTCTGGACGACTATACCCGAGAAAATAAAAGTAAAAAAGTGAAGTATTCCTTTTTTTTGTTTACTAAATGAAGATTAAAAATTAAAATACAAATGAAAGATTTAATTTTGACGGGAAAATTATATTTAACATTGAATAAAGTAGGAAACAGCGCTAGGAGATGAAAAAATGTTTTCAAATATTGGTGGGCCTGGGTAATATTAATCTTGATTGTAGCACTTGTTGTTTTTGGTCCAAATAAGCTTCCGGAAATTGGTCGAGCGGTTGGGAAATCCATTAGAGAGTTTAAAAAAGCAACTGAAGGATTAGCAGAGGATATCAGAGAAGAAATTAAAGAAGATATTAATAATGTAAAACAAGATAAAGTTGATTTAAGAAAATAAAATTTCATTGCAGCTGCCTTTAAAGGGCAGCTGCTTTCTTTATGTCACTAACAGGCAGGAAATATGTACTTTTTCAATAATAACTAATTTTTTCGTTACTGCTAAAAAAATAAGATTATTATACCTGTTTATGTTCTGGATACTTTTGAAAATAGTAATTTACTATATATCAAATCAATTAACATTCCAAACAAGAGAAAGCAGATAAAATGGATTAAATATCCCACAAAATTATAATGAATTAAAAAACTGCTTGGTTCTTTTAACTGTAATTCTTCGTTGACAATCAAGGTATGGTAATGATGAAGAAACAGCCATCTTAAGATTGGATTGATATTCAATATCAAATTGGCTAGCCCAATTCCTAATATATCGCAAACAATGATGATTAAAGCGATTAAGCCAAAAAGAAATGAAAAGCTTTTCATCTTTGCTATTTTAAGCACCATTAACACCTCCTGATTCTCTCTTTATTATTTGTAACTACTTAGGTACCAGAAAAAAGAGCCCACACCAAAAGTGGTTTGAGCCTTTAAATAAGATGTTAATTTTGCAACTATGACCATCAGGATCCGTTCTTATTTGTTGGGAGATTAGGTTAAACATCCGGCCTGATAAATAGACGGAAAATTTCCGCCTAATCATTAAATTTGATTGAAAACAGCTTAAATAGACGGAGAAATTCCGCCTATTTACTTAAAAACTGCGAAAATGGGGTACTTTTCTTTGCATAACCGGAAAACCTCCGCTTATTTCCCCCGAAATGAGCTCCATTTTGCATGTAACCGGAAAATCTCCGCTTATTTTAATTTCCCTGGTTACTCTTGTTACTACGTTTACTCTGGTTACTGAGAAAGGAAAAACCTTCTTATTTCATACCGACTACCTAAGTAGTTACTATTATTTTATTATATCCAATTAGTGGAAACAACCTAAATGTTCTTTTGTAGGTATCTTATTTATCCCTTAATTTTTTGCTATTTTCATAGGCTCAGTTGAAAACTACTACAGACCTGACAATCAAATGTAAATTGCTCATGTTCCATGATAGAATGAAATGACACCATAGATGAAGGAGAAAAAAAGCGTGAAGATATTAACTCTTGTTTATGCTTTTCTTGCCGTAATATTATTTTCATTCCTCGGAGGGTTCTTCGATCTACCAATGCCCATGATTTCCACATTGAATTTTCTTACCGTATTCTACTTCTTAGCTTATCCTAGTGTTCGATTGCTATGGGGAAGCGGGGATATCGAAAAGATTGAAAAATTTTTGCTGAAGAATAAACGAAATCCCTTTTACCAGCTTTCTTACGGCGTAGCGAATGGTTCTGCAAAAGAGGTAGATGAAGCAGTAAATAAAACCAATAAAAGTCTTACCCACTTCTATAACAGAAAGCAATACCAATTAATACAGGCGATTTTTACGAACGCCCTGAAGAAATGGAAAAGCTGTTAAGGAAAATGCGAAAAACAACTTTTACCCTTTATTACGAAGCGGCAAGGGCTATCATAATGGGTGACCTGAAAAAAGCTCGTATTCTTATTGAGCAAAACCCAAAGCCGTGGATGCGAGAGGCTTTGACAGCTGAAGTACTGGTAAAAGAGAACCGGATGAATGAAGCAGTTACCCACGCACAAGCAGCCGTTGCAATGATCAGGGGAGTTCAGCGATATATTTTGCTAAAGAAATGGCAAAGAGAAGGGTTATTGTGAATGAATTTAAATAGGCACTTTATACGAAAATCTGCACACAGCGTTATTCTGCCGTCTATCTCAATTCTTTGACTACAAGGAATTGAGATAGGCGGCATCAAAGCGGAATTTGTATGGCCTCTAACAGACTGATTAAATTTCAATAATAATAGGAAGTATCATTGGTTTGCGCTTTGTTTTGGTGAAAAGATATTGTCCGATAGACTTTTTTATGTTTTGTTTAATGACATTCCACTGGCGGATATTCTCCGCTTGCAGGTCATTAACGGTTTTCTTTACAAGGCGGTTGATCTCTCTTAAGAGGTCTTCGTTATCCTTTACAAAAACGAATCCTCGGCTTATCGAATCTGGTCCTTGAATAATCCTTCGGTCGGTTTTACTTAATGTCAGGACAATGACAAGCATTCCATCCTCAGAAAGCTGTCTGCGGTCACGCAATACGATTTCTCCGACCTCACCCACACCCATTCCGTCAACATACGTATCTCCGGACGGTATACTTCGAGTCTGGCGGGCAACCGAATTTTCAACATCGACTACATCCCCATTTTTAATAATGAAGGTATTTCCATTTTCCACTCCAACGGATTCAGCTAACAGCTGGTGATGGTGCAGCATTCGATATTCTCCGTGAATTGGAATAAAATACGTCGGCTTCATTAAAGTAAGCATGAGCTTTAAGTCTTCTTGATAGCCATGGCCGGAAACATGCATTCCGGTTGTGCTTCCCGAGCCATATATGACGTTGGCGCCGAGGCGGAACATGTTGTCAATGATACGAGAAACATCCTTTTCATTTCCTGGTATTGGAGATGCTGCCAAGATGACAGTATCTCCAGGGTAAATCGCTACATCCCGATAATTACCGCTGGACAGCCGAGAAAGAGCTGCCATTGGCTCTCCCTGGCTGCCCGTACAAAGGACCGCCACCTTTTCTGGATCAAATTTATCTACTTCACGTCCATCAATCAGCATTCCATCAGGAATATTTATATAGCCTCGTTCCATTGCAACTCCAACAACATTGATCATACTTCGCCCAAGCAAGGCCAGCTTCCGGTTCGTTTTTATCGCAGCATCAACCACCTGCTGAACCCGATTTACATTGGATGCAAAGGTGGAGATAAAGATTTTTCCTTCAGCTTTTACAAAAGCCTCGTACATATGGTCTCCGATCATCCGTTCAGATGGTGTTAGACCAGTACGTTCAGCATTGGTACTTTCAGAAATTAATACGATGACACCTTGATTACCGATTTCAGCCATTTTATGAATATCCGAATACTCGCCATTAGGAGGAGTTAAATCGAATTTGAAGTCTCCTGTATGTACGACATTTCCTTCAGGTGTATGGAAAACGATTCCTAGGCAATCTGGGATACTATGGCTTACCTTGAAAAAGGATACACTTATTTCGCCCAACTCAATCTTTGAATCCGAGTTGATCGTCACTAATTTCGTATCCCTTGTAAGGCGATGTTCTTCTAATTTTAGTTCGATTAAACCAAGCGTAAAACGAGTAGCATAAATAGGGACATTTAATTTCTTTAAAAAGTAAGGAATTCCTCCGATATGGTCCTCATGCCCATGTGTCACAATTAAAGCGCGGATTTTATCCTGATTTTCTTCCAAGTAGGTAATATCAGGGATAATCAAATCAATGCCTAGCAAGCTTTCATCAGGAAATTTGCCGCCACAATCGATAATCACGATATCATCAGCATATTGAATCACATACATATTTTTACCGATTTCATTGATGCCGCCTAAGGCGAAAATGGATAATGTATTTTCATTAGTTCCCAATCGTATATCCTCCTAATGCCAAATAGTTAGTTTTACTATTCCCGAATGGAAATATTTTATTTAGTCCAGGATTTTGGAGAATACGAAAAGGGTGGAAGGATAATTTAAATAGGAAAGTTAAAAGGTAACGTTCATCAAGAAGGCATGAATGTTAAATATTAACAAAGAAAAATTCAGTTAATACCGTTTAATGTGTCTTAGTACAGGTATAGATACTATAAGTGTTAAAAGTGGCAGATACTTTTTATGGATTTTTAAAATAAGAATTAACAACGAGGGGGTGTTTTTATTAAGTACGAGGAGAAGTCAGAAGAACAGTTGAGGCAAGAATTAGGCTCGTATTTAATGGAAGTGAAAGAGGAAGCTGGAGAACCATCAAACCTAAAACAGGAAGGAATCGTTAGTAAGGAATGAGAAAGCAGGATTTTATGAGTATGAATATTTATAGTAAATAGATAGAGTGATACCGTGTAAAAAGGTATTGCTCTTTATTTAAGTGTTGATAATTGACACAAAAAAGTGCCCGTTGGAGGTCCTTTCGTGTATTTCATCTTCAGCTCAGTTACCTTTTAGTGAGACACAAATTCCTTGAACTTTGCATTTCCCTAAGTCAAATCTCCTTATAAGTTCAATTCTGTCACCGCTACATGGCGCAATCCGGACGATAACAGGTTTCCCATTCGCTTTCCTACTCCAAACTAACGTAGGGCAATTTTGTGGATTGCCATCCTCATCAACATAAGTAAACATGTGAGCAAGTTGATTTAATTCACTTAAAGTGGCTAGTTTGTAGAAAAATAATCCCTGACAGAAATTACTTGCTGTTTCATACGTTAAGTTTTCTTGAGTGTAAATATAAGATAAATTAGTTATAGGATCATAATTATTCCTTGCAATCAGTCTTCTTACTTCTTGACCTTGCAAACCTTCACATTGGGTTATTTGTTCTGGACATTTTCTTTTTTGTCTAAATTTAAACAAATAACAGAACATTTTTCTAATGCTTTTTATTATCATACTTATAAAACCTCCTATCCCTATAACACAATATATACATGAAGAGAGATAAGAGATTGTGTTTGTATCCTGCACAAAGAAAGAATAAAATCCACAATGTTCGTTAACAGAGCCTTCCTTTTAAAAAATCCCATAAGAAAAACCACTACTCTATTTAAATAGTGATTTATATAATCTTTCACATAGTATAGGCTCCACCTACGCCTAATACCGTGATAGCCACGCATGCTATCCCCACTAAATATAAAATAAGATCCAGATTATTATCTTAATTTTATATTACCCGCTTTATGAATAACGAAACTCCATGTGGTTAAGTAAGTTACACCGGAAAAAGTGGAGGGGAAAATAATTGTTTTTATAAAAAGGGGTAGCCTCTCCAAAGAAAAGAAGTCCTCCTATATTCGTTAACAGTAAATCTTGATGCAATGAATCCCACTACTAATATGGTTAATGCTGAATAGAGAAAGCTTTTAAGCCCAAGTGCATTGTAACCTATTATGGCTACCAATCCATCAAGGAGAAATATCATGATCCCAATATTTATTGTTGACGCTCGAGATATGATATAGGCTAATAAATCTGTTCCACCTGTGCTTGTTTCATATCGAAGCATTAATCCAATACCCACACCAATAATTGCCCCACCTAATAAAGAACTAATTAAAATAGGGAGTGGAAAATAGGTTTGGATTGGTGCTAACCAATCAATTGAAAAGGAAGAAACCAGCAAACCTTGCAAACTTGTATATAATAAATTCCGGTTCAGGAACCATGCAAATATACAAAGTGGGGTACTTAGCAAAATCATACATATACCGACTTGAAATTCGTAATGATAATGGAGAATAAGGGCAAGTCCAACAATTCCACCATCTAATAAATGATGCGGAACTAAAAACCCATTGATTCCAGTCCCAATTAATAGGCTGCCGATTAAAATAGCCACTATTTTTATAAAGATGATGATCACCTTACTTCCAAATATCATAATTCCATCGTATAAAACTTAAAACTAGTTTCTTTTATTTACCAAAATGATTAAGAATGCCAGAAGTAATACAAGAATTGTGATTACCCAGGTAAGATTATACGCCAGTCCAATATCTAGCTTTATAAATGCAGTATTTTCCACCTTATCTGTATAAACAGCATATATAAGTGGAATTGAACAAATAAGAACTAAAAGATTAAATGCCACCTTCTTAGATGAAGACCTTGAATTGAACTGATTAAATAGAAATGAAAATCCTGCAAATAAAAATCCCAGAGTCACAATAATTTTAGCGAACAGAATCACTATTTAAAACACACCTTTCAAAAGCACATATTGTACTTCACTTAAAGGACTTTGTTAAATTTAGGCTCGTTTCTTAAATAAGTATTTAATCTCAGCAGAAAATATTCTTCTATCAACTGAAAAATGTAGCAACTACCAAGAGCATTTCTCCAAGAAGGATAAGTGCTCTTTTTTGTTGAACTTACAGTACAGGGATCGGTTTTTAATAAATTTAGTTGGAGAATGGGGAGAATGGCGATGGATAAGGTGCTTATTCTTGGTGCAAGCGGGCTTGTTGGGAAAGCCTTAATCGATGAATTGAAAGATGGATTTGATATATATGGAACATATTCCTCTTCGTTAACAGGTCTCCCAGTTGAAAAACAGTTCCAATTAGAAGTTCAGGAAATCGAAAAGCTGCTGGAAATTACACGTTCAATTATACCCGACATTGTGATTTCATGCCTAAGAGGAGACTTTGATCACCAGCTCAAGTTTCATAAAGAATTGGCAATGGAATTACGAAATAGTAATAGTCGTTTGTATTTCTTTTCTACCACAAATGTATTTGACGGTGACTTTACAAAACCACACACAGAATCAGATATTCCTATTTCCGAATCAGATTATGGGAAGTTCAAAATTGAATGTGAAAACATGCTAAAAGAAATTTTAGATGAGCGAGCGATCATTATTCGAATCCCGGCGATCTGGGGTAAGAATTCTCCAAGATGGAACTTAATCAAAGAAAGCATTAAAAACAATAAAATGATAGATGTGTTCAGCAATCTAGTATGTAATAATCTTTTGGATGTTCAGTTAGCAAAACAACTGCGGTTCATTATTGAAAATCATCTAAAAGGGACTTTTCACTTAGGTTCAGTGGATATGATGGATCAGGGACAATATTTTGAACAGATCATAAGTAAACTAGGAAGTGAAAAAAGCATATTGCGCTATCAATTATTTCAAGAAACTGATGATACTCGTTATTTTGCACTGCAATCAATTCGTGATGATATGCCAGACTCTCTGCAAAGTACGAATCAAGATATTATTTCTTACCTTTTAAGCGGGTTGTAGATTATTTGAAATGGCAAAGGAGCCAAAATATGAATCAAGCAGCGCAAATATATTGGAATGAGTTTTGGGAAAGTCGAGGGCTAGAAAGACCAATGTCGGTAAGTTCGTGGCAATTTGGAGCTGATCCTGACCATTTAGCTCAATTAGTAATAGAGGGTGTAAAAACAGCCACTTGCTCTGGATTAATTTTTTATGAAGTGGAAAACGAACCATTACCTTCCGTTGGTGATTATAGCATTATCTTAAACAGCAAGGATTTGCCTGTAGCTATTATTAAAACAGTAGATATTAAAATAATGCCTATGAATGAAGTTCCAGAAGAGTTTGCTATTGTGGAAGGTGAAGGGGATAGAACGTACCAATTTTGGAAAGAAGCTCACGTTAGGTTTTTTACTGGAGAGTTAAGTAAATTGAGGTTTGAATTTACTGAGGATATGCTGGTAGTTTGTGAGCGGTTTGAATTAGTGGATGTAAACATATAATGAGAAATGTTTGGGCTTCCAAGCGCCAAGAAAATACATGCAAAATAAACAGCTTTATTTTATAATAAAGTGTGTTTAAGGATATTTATGGTACACAAAGGAGGCAATCAAATGGCAATTCAGTTTCTTTTGCCTAATACTTCTGCCACTCATGCAAAGCCTGCTATCGGAAAGGCGATACTTTGCATGGGGTTTAATGTAAGCTAATCATATCGCCAATTCTTTACTAGGCTTTGCACCTTATTTTCAAAAAATAAATAAGGGGCTGGCTGAAATGAAATACATGAAAGCAAGTGCAGTATTACCGGAAAAACTGATAATGGAAATTCAAAAGTATGTCCAGGGAGAAACGATTTACATCCCCAAACCTGAATCCACTCGTGCAAAATGGGGAGCCAAGTCCGGGGGCAGAAGGTTAATTGACAGCCGGAATGTCGCCATCAGGAATGCTTTTGAAGATGGAAGAGCCATACATGAATTGGCAGATGATTACTTCCTTTCGATTGAAACGATTAAAAAAATAGTCTATTCAAAGCACTGATGCTCTCAGTGCTTTTTGTGTATAGTTTAGTTAGAATTATTTTATGCCTATTAAGAGCGGATCCGACCGTTTAAAGTAATAGGGAGAGATTGGAGGAGTTAAAAATGGAACCTTTTATACGAGCAGACCAGTATCAGTTTATTAAAACACAAACGCAAATTCTCATAAATGGGCATGCTAGCGTAAATGACAGGAATGTGCTCAGCGCACTAAAATCATTGGTAAGTGATAAGGTCTCCAACCTTTTTTTTACTATAAATGTGGAACAAAAACTGTTAATCGAGCCGATTAGCGAGGTGGAGGACCATGTGAAGGCGGAAGAATATTTGGCAGCTTTAAGGCCATTTATCATTCCTTTTAAAAAAGTGACAGAGCAGACGGTGAAAAAACTTTTTCCAAAAGCAAAGAAGTTGAAGCTGCCATCCATTGATGATATCGATTTGAAGGAAATTTCGTATCTTGGCTGGAATGACAAAGGAACGAATAAAAAGTATATCATTGCCCTTCGAGAAAATGATTTCATAGGTCTGCACGGATCGTTTAGCCCTGCAAGTAAAAAGGGGATATGTACTCTTTGCAGCAAGCAAGGGCAAGTTGGTTTATTTATGTCTGAAACGAAAGGTGCTGCCATGGGTACATTCATTCGGAGAGGAAACTATATTTGCCAGGATAGCCAAAAATGCAATGAAAACTTGATATCGATGGAGAAGCTGGAGGACTTTATAGCGCTTCTTAAAGGTTAAAAGCAATCGGTGCAAATCGGATTGCTTTTCTATATACCTGAATTTTAACAGCTTACTCAAGTACCGTGTAAAGGTAAGTGATACTTTTGATTAACACACCATATGTTAATAAGAAGTACTTGAAGGGGGTTAAACGGTTATGCAGCGGATAAAATTTATGCTTAAACAATTCCTAAGAGAGCCAATGTGGTTTAAAATACTAATCCTTACAACTTTGCTTATTTCTATTATTTTTAGCAGTTCATCTTTTTCGAATCATGCCTATTATCAAAGCGGTTCCAAATTAGCTGCGGCAATATTTTTTGTTGCTTATGGTTTTAAGATGAGAAGGAGTCGTGTAACTTCTGTGCTTTTTTTTATTTTAGCCGTTTTA
The DNA here is from genome assembly GCF_030915465.1 of Neobacillus sp. PS3-34. Taxonomy (GTDB): domain Bacteria; phylum Bacillota; class Bacilli; order Bacillales; family Cytobacillaceae; genus Neobacillus_A. The sequence goes on along the minus strand of NZ_CP133267.1, from coordinate 55,644 downwards.
TGTATAGTTTTATCCTTTCTGGCAATCTATAAGTGATGATTATTTTTTATTTGACAATGGAAAATATTTGAAATATACTTTAAATTGAACAGTGGTCAATAAGGAGGAAATCATGTCACCACGAAAAACCGTACTAAAAGAACTAACAAGAGAAATGATTATGGAAGCCGCAAGAGATCTTTTTGTGAAAAAAGGCTATCAGCATGTATCGATGCGACAAATAGCAAAAGAATTAGATTATAGTCATGGTGCCCTTTATTATCATTTTAAAAATAAAGCTGAGTTGTTTTATGCATTAGTGGAAGACCATTTCTCCATGCTGGATCAAATATTGGATGAAGTGATGCAGCAGGGCATCGAAAATAAGGCAAAACTAAAGAACATCTTTTTAAGGTTCATAGAATTTGGCCTTACACACCAAAGCCATTATGAAATCATGTTCCTGATAAAGGATGAAGAAGTTCGAAATTTTATCAATCAAGGTCCTAACAAAAGCTATGAGAAATTTGCACAAAGTATTTTCGCTATATGTGATAAAAAAATTTCTCTTCAGGATATATACAGCATTTTTTTATCACTGCATGGATTTGTCACACATTATTGCCGCCATGTTACTACCTATGAGGAAGTAAAGGATCTGGCTGATTCGCATGCGAATTTTTTGATTAAATTGATCGATTAATTTTTTTGGATTAAATTGACCAATGGTTAATTAAAAAGGAGGAACGAGCTATGCAAAAAGCATTAGTATTAGGTGCTTCAGGTGGTATGGGATATTCCATTGTAAAGGAATTATCGAGTAGAGGAATAATGGTGACAGCGTTCGCACGCACTCGTGAAAAATTAGAGAGACTTTTTGCGGACGATGCCAATATCACTATCTGTACAGGAGATGTATTTCGCTTAGAGGATTTAGACAGGGCGGCTAATGGCGTTGACATTATTTTTCAATCTTCAAACATTCCTTATATAGATTGGAAAGAGAAACTCCCCATCATGATGTCTAATATTCTACAAACCTCTGAGAAGCATTCTACCAAGCTGGCTATCGTGGATAATATATATGCCTACGGACGAAGTTTAGGGGAAAAAGCGAGTGAAAAAACTGAGAAAAATCCGCATACGAAAAAAGGAAATATTCGCCTTCAAGTGGAAAACTTGGTCAAGGAATCAAAGGTTCCTGCTCTAATTGCACATTTCCCTGATTTTTATGGACCTAATGCAGAAAATACGATTCTAAATTATACCCTTTTAAATGTAGTGAAAGATAAAAAGGCAAGCTATGTGGGAAATCAATGCATTCCCAGGGAATTTATCTATACCCTAGACGGTGCGAAGGCCATTGTTAGTTTGTCCCTTCAGGAGAAGGCGTATGGACAAAATTGGAATATACCCGGATATGGCATCATTACTGGAGAAGAAATGATTAAAACGATCAGAGAAATAACGGGGTATCAAAAAGGGGTATCCACTGTTTCAAAGAATATGATTCGATTTATGGGCCTGTTTAATCGTCAGATGCGTGAAGTGGTAGAAATGTTTTACTTGAATGAAGAACCAGTTGTGCTAGATGGAGAAAAGTACGAAAAGCTGATAAGGCCAATTCCACGTACATCATATCGTGAAGGTCTAAGGCAGACGATTGAGTATATGAAACAAAACGCAACTATATAGAAGAATTTAGGTATGGATTATCCATTTAGTCATCTTTTCTTATTGTGCTGACTTTGCAGGAAAGGTAAATAAAAAAGCGAATGTAATAGATAAGGGTACTATGAAAATTATTTTGGAGGTGGTTTTTTGAATAGCCCTATATTAAATCAAATCGGAACGGTCTTTATTCCAGTTAGCAACATAGAACAAGCTCGAGATTGGTATTGTGACATTTTAGGTTTACGAGCAGATGTAGAAATCCTTTTCGGTCATCTTTATGTCATACCAATGAATGGTACGGGAATTGTATTAGATAGTAAGATTTATTCAGAAGAAAATATCGTAAAAACCCCCTTATTTCATTTCAATACAGAAAATATTGAAGAAGCATATCAGTATATGAAGGAAAAGAATGTTCATTTATTAACTGAAATTGAACATGATCACTATTTTAATTTTAGTGACCCTGATGGAAATCATCTAATGATTTGTAAGTGTTAATTATACAATTTGTGCTAAAGGCTTAAGAGGGTAAAAGATTAGAGGTGTTTTTTGTGATCAGGTCAGCTATGGAAGTAGATGCTGAAGCGATTATTGATATTCGAAATAGTATTATTTTATCAGAAAATACTACAAAATTTTTTGTTTCAAATAATATATCAACCAATGTAGAAAAAGAAGCAGATAAAATACGGAAAAACATTGAGAACGGTAATCTTTTTATTGTTTATGAAGTGGATCGTAAAGTTGTCGGCTATTTAGTATTCAATCGTTATGAACAGCAACGATTACAACATGCTGGGTCAATGAGTATGGCCATAAGCGAGGAATTTTGCAATCAAGGAATCGGGACGAAGCTCATTACGTTCCTATTAGATTGGGCAAAAAAACAGGAAAACGTAGAAAAAATTTGCTTAGGTGTAGTTTCTATTAATGATAGGGCGATTAAAGTTTATGAGCGTATGGGGTTTTTAGAGGAAGGAAGACAAATAAATCAAATTAAATATGAAGATGGTTCGTATAGTGATGATATAGTAATGGCTTATTATCTTAAACAGAATTAACTATTTTTGTATTAACCGGTGCATTGCTTCAAGAAGGAGTAATGCACTTTTTTGATGTTCAACTAATGTTCCAATCAAAGTAATCAAGAGAGAAATTGTAGACTTGATAAAAAGTAATAAAGACTTGGTTACTCTTAACTAAAAACAGATATGGGCACATTTTCTTCCGTTTCTCATAGGCTAATGATGAGGTAAAGATGGCAGGGGGGATTTTGTGTATACAAGGGACACGTACAATAATCAAATGTATGATCAACAAGCATTTCAACAGTCTTTGCAATTGATAGCAGAGGCTGTGCAAGGGGAAAAAGAAGACCAGATTTTTTATGATTATTTAATTACAAAAGCACCGACAAAAGAACATAAAGAAATCATTACATCCATCAGGAACGATGAAATACGACATAATAAACTATTTAAGGAAATGTATAAAAATTTAACAGGGCATGATGTTGTTTTAAAGAAGGAAGAAGAATTTAAGCCACCTGCAACATTTAAGGAAGGTATTAAAAATGCCATGTTTGGTGAATTAAAAGCGATGGAAAAGTATCGTGTTATTCGACAAGGACTGCCCTATCGATATTACAGAGACATCGTATTTGGAATTCTAACAGATGAACTCAAACATGCAGATTTATATAATTTTATTAATACAGAAATTTATGCCGGTAGTATTAATGAAAACGCAGATACTCTAGAAAAGACGCCAGATGAGTGGATACGTTACACAGAATTTTTGGTAAATGAAGGCTTAAAGGATTTAAAAAGAGGAATTAATTCCACGCATGTCCTTCAAGAATTTATATTAATGGGCGTTCTTGTAGGGAAAGGATATTCTCCTGAAAAGGCCTTTGAAACGGTGGAAGAATGGGAAAAAACAGGGAAATCTAAACTTCTTCAACAAAGCAAGAGTATGCGGCCATAGGATAGGTGCGCTGCATGGTTGGCAAACAAAGAGTTAAGGAAGGAATTCTCCAATTTTTAACGAATTACCAAGGATAACAAGGTATCTAGAGAGGTGATATAAATAGGGAAGAAAAATAATTTTTTCATGGATGATGATATAGAAAAACGTATAATCACCAGGCTTCGGACCGCCGGTTGTGTATATGCAGAAGAGGAGACGCGGTTGCTTATCTCAGAGGCATGGACGCCTGACGCCCTAGCCGCCATGGTGGATCGACGAGCAGACGGTTTTCCCCTCGAACACGTCCTGGGTTGGGCGGATTTCTGTGGTATCCGGATATCGGTTGACCCTGGAGTCTTCGTTCCTCGCCGCCGCACCGAATTTCTCGTCCGCCAGGCTGCAGCTTTCGGCAAGCAAGGAGCCATTGTTGTTGACCTGTGCTGCGGAACGGGCGCGGTGGGTGCCGCGATTGCCAGAGCTCTGGGACCAATCGAGTTGTATGCAATTGACATCGATCCAGTCTCAGTGATGTGTGCCCGCCGCAATCTTACTTCCTTCTTCGCTCACGTGTACGAAGGTGACCTCTACGATCCACTTCCAATCCAACTGCGTGGTCGTGTCGACATTCTGGTCGCAAACGCACCCTACGTACCTACAGAGGCAATCGAACTGTTACCCCAGGAGGCCCGCATATATGAGGCTCCACTGGCGCTCGACGGGGGGCGGATGGGCTGGACTTCCAGAGACGAGTGGCTATTGATGCGCCACTTTGGCTGGCACCAGGCGGACATCTACTGGTCGAGACTAGCGAGCGGCAGGCGTTGCAAACCGTTGAGATCTTTGCTCGAAACGGGCTAACTACACTGGTGGAAAATGACGACGAACTGGACGCTACTGTTGTAATCGGTACCAAACCCGATTTCTAGAGTGAATATGGGTAGCTTGCCCTTTCCGCAAAATAATCGTGATAATTGCTTCAGGTATAGAAGGGTTGCTGCGGCGATCCTTTTTTCATTTTTGACAAGCGGGGCAGCGTTGTTGAGGAAGGAAATTTTTTTTATTTTCCTATTTACAATTCACATTGAAAGGAATATATTTATCATCAGAAAATTAAAAATTTTATCAAAGCAACCTTATATCGCTTAATCCACTAGGAGCGGGGGACCCAATTTTTTGTACATTTGTACTTGGGGTGAATCCTTTTTGAAGGTAGGGCTACTCTTTAGGCCAATCCAACAGCTAACCTCGTAAGCGTTTAGAGAGGAGGTTTACTTTTAGTGCGATTAAAGATCACTAAGTAAACTTAGTGGTCTTTTTATTTTAATAGAAGTGTTAATGAATTCTGAGGAAAAAGAAGTATTAAAAAGAAAATAAATTAACTTAAAGGGAGAGAAGAAAAAATGTCTATAGAAAGTATTTGTCCAAAATGCGGAGAGATTAATAATGTAGACCATAAAGGAGAAAAAATTCTAATAGTAACTTGTAAGAATAACCATATCTATGACCATATAGTAATCCCCTATTCTAGAACTGTTGGGATTAAGGATGAAAGACGAATTAAGTTAGAGGAAATGATTGTTGAGAAAAAATTTCACCGTATGAGCGATAAATCAACTATTTGCCTTCTAATCTTTGAAAATGGTTATGAAGTAGAGGGACGTTCAACTGTTCGAGATGTGGCTGATTTCCGCTTAGTTATAGGTAAAGATAGAGCATATGAACATGCATTAAAGAACGCTATGGTAGCGTTGGGAGCATACTTAGTGTAAGACTTTCCTTAAATATAAAAAATAAAAATAAACGTACCGTATGATTGGTACGTTTTTTTTTATGGTTTCTAAGTTTTTAAAAGGCTCTAAGATGAAGAACTGGGAAATGTTTAGTTAATACAGAGGTTTCACAAGAAAATTGGTTTTTTCAGTATGAATTCATTACTGTTTTTTTGTATAGTATAAGTAAATGAAAAATTCTGAAAAAGGTGAATCTATGAAATCAAATCGTGATCTACTATCTTTTCCTTATCCTTTTAGTGATAGTAATGTGTATCGATACTCAAACAACGCGATTCCATTAAACCCGCCGAATGCAATAGAACTGACGGATCATTATTTAGATGAAATTAATCTGAAAAAAGAGCTGCTTACAAATCATCCGGAACGATGTTATCAATCAACACCACATACAATGGATGCACAGTGGGAAATTGTTGATCTCATAATACATAATCTTGTTTTTTATTATCCTGATAAATTTGAATTAGAAAAGAAAGAAGAACAGTGGGTATTTTCAAACGTTCAGACAAAAGAAACGATTGCATTTACATTTGGTGATAGTGCGTCTCTTGAATTGGAGCCTTTAGATTTCATTGGCCGCCATGTTCAAGAAGATTTAATACTGATGATGCAACGGGATGGCAATTTATTTTTAGATGCTGGACAGCTTTGTTTTCCAGCGAATTGGTCTTTGTATTTTGACTTAGGTATGTCTTTTAAAGAAATCCATACACCCATTCTAGGCTTTCAGTCTGATTTTCTAGATGATAGAATCCTGCAATTTCTAATGAGAATTGAAGCAGGTACACCCTGGGGGAGAAAAAATTGGTCACTCATGGCTGGCAGCAGGTTAGATACCTCGCTTGAAACCTTTTCAGAATGGGGGCAGGCTCGTAAGCAAGTATCAAAGGAAAATGCAGGAGAACTCGTACATTTTAGGGTAGAAGTTCAAAAACTATTTCGTCTGCCAAAAAGCAATGGTATTTTATTTACCATTCATTCACACATGCTGCCTTTAAAAAGGTTTATTCAACATACCCCTTGGCTAGAGCAATTTTATGCAATTCTTTCTGAACTCCCTGACTTTATTTCAGAATACAAGGGTATTTCTCTATATCGAAAACAAGTACTTGAATATCTGGAAGAGGAACTGAAAAAGGTATGATGAGTCAGGTGCCAAGCGAGCTTTCATTTAAAAAGGGGAAAAGGAAATATTTATTTTGTGCTGATTCAAAGGGTGCAGAGTCTCTATACTTTCTCGTTCAACAAGCAATGGAAGTAAAGGTCCCATTTGATTTCCTCGTAATAGAGAATGAATCCGATTCCTTCCTCGATCTTTGGTTAAGTCAGCAAAAAATGGGAACTTATTTATTTTTATCTGGGAAGTGGGAATTTGTAAATCGATTGAAAAATCTAGCTTTTGGGGCAGGGTTTTCGGAATATGAAATGAAAATGAATGTCCTGGGATCTATAAGGAAGAAATTAATATGTTGTAAATGTCATGGTGTCAATGATGTCGATGATGAGTTACACATTACTTGTAAGCATTGTGGACTAGAACTAGACGTTTCCACCCATTATTCACGTCGTTTGGAGGCCTATCTTGGCTATTCATCTATTTAATACTGGAGGAGCATTAGCTTGCATCGAAATTCACTATTTGAAGTCCGCGTAAAAAATATTATGGAAGAGACCTCCACGATTAAAAGATTCACCTTACAAGCACTTGATGGCTCTATGCTTCCGTCCTTTAGTGGTGGTTCTCATATTACAACCTTTTTGCCACACCCTTCAGGTACATTGGAAAGGCATTATTCTATTTTTAACATAAGTTCTGAGAATTGCCTGTTTGAAATTGCTGTCCGTTTAGCAGAGTTCTCAACTGGTGGCTCTCGTTATTGGCACCAAAATGTTCAAGTAGGTGATGTTTTAACAGTAAGCTATCCGAAAAATTACTTTCCATTAAGTTTTCAAGCGAAACATCATGCCTTTTATGCAGCTGGGATTGGGATTACGCCAATTTTATCCATGATGGGAGAGTTGGTTGATAAGAATCGTTCGTTTGAGCTTCATTATGCAGCAAAATCAAAAGAACAGTGTGCTTTTTATGACTACATACGTAAGGTCTTTCCTGATCAATGTCACTTCTATTTTTCAACTGGTGAAGGCTCAAAACGGTTATCGCCAACTCAACTTTTGAATCATCGAATAGGTACACATGTTTATTTTTGTGGTCCCGAGGCCATGATTCAAGATTTTACATTAGCAGCTAAAACATATGGGTATCCTTCCTTTAATATTCATTTTGAACGATTTGCACCTCCGCCAAAGAAGGATCATCATGCGTTCCAAGTAAAACTTACAAGAAGTGACAAACAGCTTGAGGTTCCAGAGACTTCTTCACTACTAGACGTACTCCTTCAAAATGGAATCAAGATCCCTTTCTCCTGCCGTGTTGGTGGTTGTGGGACGTGCGAAGTAAAAGTAGTAGAGGGTGAAATTGTTCACTTCGACTCATTTCTATCAGAAGAACAGCAATGTTCAAACCAAACGATGCTAAGTTGTGTATCGAGAGGGAAGGGAGGATTGGTATTGAATATATAAAGGTATGTGTATGGAGATACAAGGTAAATAAACGTTAAGATGAAATAATAATGAAGAAAAGCTATTATTAACTAAATTTCAAGTTTGGAATAATCATTCTTAATCTCATTTAGTCACGGTGAACCGTGTCATAAGTGGGATTTTTTTGTTGACTTGTTTCAACGTTAGAAGAGAAGAACTGGAAAACTAAAATCATTGTTGAATTAAAGTGTGCTATCCCTAGTTAAAGGAATTCGGGAAGGACTAGTATTAGAATGGATTCATTTAGGAGATTCTGCACTCCTAAATGATGGTGAAACTATCCAAATTATTTTTTTGAATTACCTCTTCTCCTCAGTTTGGACTTTTAAATTGTTCATATGATTGTAACAGTGGATTAAAGTAGCTATAGTGGAAATCTTATATAATAAAAGCAAGGAGAGAAAGCGGTTTCATTAAATGCTTAGGATGGCCGGTAATGCTTCTCTATTTTTATATGCAGGATGAAGAATGATGAAACGCAGTGAACATTAAGTGTCGAAGGTATTTGATAACTATAATTAGGAGGGGAAATGTGTGTCAAACACAAACGCAATCAAAAAGTTGACTTTAGTGTCCCTGGTATTAATGATTTTTACTTCTGTTTATGGATTCAACAACATTCCAAGATCATTTTATAAGATGGGTTATGCCGCTATTCCTTGGTACATATTTTCAGCCATAACCTTCTTTGTTCCTTTTGCATTAATGGTAGCTGAATTTGGATCCGCCTTTAAAGAAGAAAAGGGTGGTATCTACTCATGGATGGAAAAATCCATCGGCCAAAATTCGCATTTATAGGAACGTTCATGTGGTATTTTTCTTATATAACTTGGATGGTTAATGTCGCATCCGGTATGTGGGTTCCGGTGTCAAATGCTATCTTTGGAGAAGATACAACACAAAGCTGGACATTATTTAATCTTCGAGGACCTCAGGTTCTGGGGGTTTTAGGAATTGGATGGATTCTTTTAGTAACCTATACATCAACAAAGGGTCTGGATAAGATTAAGAAAGTAACCTCTTTAGGTGGAACTGCAGTCTTGTTATTGAATGTTTTTCTTTGGGTTGGTGCAATAGCAGTACTTATAGGTAATCATGGACATTTGGCGCAGCCGATTACAGGGATACATTCATTTACTCAAACACCAAATCCTATATATGCAGGTGATATGGTTGCTTCTTTAGCGTTTGTAGTTTATGCCCTCTTCGCTTATGGCGGAATTGAAGCAGTAGGCGGTTTAGTGGATGTAACAGAAAATCCAGAAAAAACGTTTCCGAAAGGAATTCTTTTATCGGCAGCCATCATCTCTGTAGGGTATTCATTAGGAATACTTTTAATTGGAATATTCACAAACTGGGCATCTGTAATGGGTATAGAGAATGTTAACCTTGGAAACGCAAGTTATATAGTTATGGCCAATTTAGGCTACTCACTAGGTACCGCTTTTGGTGCAAGCCATGCTACAGCTACGGCTTTGGGATTTGGGGTTGCAAGATACATTGGACTTTCAATGTTCTTAGCACTGTCTGGTGCGTTCTTTACCTTGATGTTTTCACCATTAAAGCAGATGATTGAAGGAACGCCTAAGAGATTGTGGCCAGGAAAAATCGGTGAAACAAAGAATGGACTGCCTGTTAATGCGATGTGGATTCAAGCTGTAATTGTTTGTTTAATGATCGCACTAATCGCTTTCGGTGGAAGCACAATGGCCACATTCTTTAACATACTCGTTTCGATGACTAACGTGGCTATGACATTACCGTATGTATTTATAGCACTTGCATTCCCGTATTTTAAGAAAAAAGTAGAAATTAATAAGCCGTTTGTCGTATATAAAACGCAATTGAGTGCAATTTTTTGGACATGGATTGTTGTTCTAACAGTTGGACTTGCAAATTTCTTTAGTATCGTACAGCCAGCTTTAGAAGGGGAGATGCAAACAACCATTTGGAGTGTGGCTGGACCTGTTATTTTCTCAGTTGTTGCATGGTTAATGTATCGCCAATATGAAAAAACACATGGTACAGAAAAGAAGAAAAAGAAAATAAGTTAGCCATAAAATTCAAAAAGATAAAGATTAAAGTGGAGTACAATATGGCTAAGCCGTTCTCTTTTGGAGTACCCGCATAGGAAAACGCAAATATTAAAAAAAATATAAAAGCAGTCTATTTCACAACTGAAATAGCACTGCTTTTTTCATTTTATTAAGCAAATATTATATGGTAAAATTACTGAAAGGCGTATATCAAGCAATTCAATAATTCTTGGATAGATGAAGGTGAAAAAGTGTCTAAAAACGGATTAGAAAGCATTAAAAAAACCGAAATTGGACAAGCAAATACTTTTGCTATGGCCTTTGAACTTGAAAAAGAAGAACTTGATGTTATTGATAATTGGGTGGAATCCTGGATCGACCTCAATATAAAAAAGAAAAATTTTACTACCGCCTACGATTCACTTCAAAATATCTTAAGTCTTTTAGAAGGAAGATCATTGAAATACCTTTTGTGTCGCCTTATTAAGATTTACGACTTAATGTGGGGTGGCGTATACTCAGGAGTAAATTTTTCGTCTTTAAAGATTAGAGATTTTATAGATGAGGCATTTTCTTCAAAACAGGTATTTAGCCCAAATGAGTTAACGTCTTTTTTGGCATATCTGAGTGGAACACCGGTTAATCCTAACTCTGATATATTTGATTATATTTGGAAAATAGAAAAACAAAGTAAGTTCTTTAACTCCGCTGACTTTCTTATGCGAAATAAAGCTCTTAAACATCTACTTGAGTTGAACAGTCAAAGAGGGTACCATCATAATATTAAGGATTTTAAAAAAATATTAGGATATATAAAACCAGATAACACAGAAATAATAAATAATCTTAACAATTATAAAGTAAATAATAATCAAGGGTGTTATCAAGTTATAAGCTTCATTTTTGGCAACCTCAAAAATAGAACATTCGAAATAAAAAAAGATTGTATTAACTGGTTAGATAATGCAGTTGGTAGTTCACCCAAGAAACCTTGGATGGACAAATTAGCAGCTACTCAGAGAGAACTTTCAGAGGAAGAGCTAATGAAAATTACTTGTTGGATTTTAAACAATAAACATTTGGAAAGAGAGCCAAGTACCGGCTGGATGGATGATATTTATAAGAAATTCCAAAAATCATCTAAATGGTATCTAGAATTAAAATAAGAAGCTTTAATAATGCAAAGTTAGTTGCGAATAACATATAAAAGGGCACAGAATTTTAAACCTCTGTGCCTTTTTTCTATCTTAAGTAAATAATGTCTTCTATGGTGAATTGTTTATCTGTAATTCCTAATCGTTGTGCTGGAGTCAATTCCTGTCCATCTCTTTTATTAAAATAAGGCATACAAAAGGTAAAGTAAACGCGTAGAATCGTTAATGCGTATTGGGCATACTTGGGATTGAAGTTGGCATAATTGTAACTCTGCCCGTCACCTCTCGCCGTTACCAGCGGTCTTTCAATTGCATAAAAACGTCCGTTGCATTGTGGTTTACATCCAACAACATTTCAAACGAGATCTCTCGACTCGTAAGATGTCACATATTGTCATTTTGAGACCGGAAGGGAAGATTTTATGACAATTGCCGGCGCAATGCTTGGAGATGCGGAAGACATTACAAAGTGAATTTAATTATTATTTAATTATGAGTAAATGAAAGAGGTACAGAACTAAGAAGGTCCTGTACCTCAGATGTTGTTAGTTAAATATTAAAGAGCTATTTAGCACTTTTTCAAGCGAGCATTAAAAAACTTAAAAATAATGAAAGAGCACAAGATTATTAAAGCAATCTCAATTTCTATTGCCCAATCAGTAAAGTTTCTATCGATAAAAATCCCTACAGCTGAACCTACAGGAAATGAAATGGCTGTCCCCAATAATACACCTGTTACCAAGCCAATAAATATGCCAAGTATTAACCCCATGGTAGTAGCTCCTTTCAAAATAAACAATTGCTTTTGACACTTTTAATTATAGTAAGGTTTCACTATCATGTGATGGTTTTCGCAAAATGAACAAATAGTTGTACCAAATAGTTTTTAAAAAATTCATATTTAATCTATTGATATTTTTTTGTAGATTTCTTAATAAACAAAAGGGGGCAGGTTAACAGGTTAATGGAAAAAGCAGTATCATTTTTTTTTTGTAAAAACGTCTTAAAATTAAATATTGGAAATATATTTTATAATTTTAATAGGTGTTGTTTAAGGGGGGCTAAAAAGTGGGGATTTTCATAATAATGTTTTACGGATTGGTTGGATCTGCTATTTTATTTTTGATCATTCAGTATGCGGTTAGTATTGGAATAGATTCTTCACAGCAAGTTAAAGCACTAAGGTCGGAGCTCAAAGAAATAAAAAAAGAACTTAAAGATTTACGCCGAGAAGAAATCGGGTAATAGTTTTTTATATTTAACTATAAAATTATTGAAAATGGAATTCTAGATGGACTGATTTTATATTCGCAAACATCCAATTATGATAAAGGGCTAGTGAGGTAATTACTTTATTAATGTAGAAAATAAAGTAAGGTATTTCTTTTTAAATAGGGGGAAATGAATAGATGTTAATAAAATGGATTAAGTGTCAGGTCAATAATAGTGACAAGATATCATTTTCGAAGGCTCAAGAGGCATGGAGGAAAATAAAAAATGCAGAGGGGTTTTTAGGCCAATTGGGGGGCTGGGATCAACATAATCAAAATGAGGCCTGTATTTTATCTTTTTGGAAAGACAGTAGGGCTTATAAAAATTTTATGGACCATCTTCACGACGGAATTTTTGAAAATAGTAATCAACGAAATACATATGTAAATATTTCTGTCCAAATATATAAAAAGAAAAATGATATTAATTCAATCGACATCACTACCATACTAGGAAAAGGTAACATTCTTCGAGTGGCAGATTGTTTAGTGAAAAATGGTTTTCATGCGGATTTTGAGGATAAGCAGCTAGAAGTGTGGAATAAGGGGATGACAGATGCACAGGGAATGTTATCAGGAGTATTTAGTCAAAGCATAAATGATCATGATAGGTATTTAGTTGCTTCCATTTGGGAAGATGCTACATCACATCAAAACTATGCTGATAATAATCTTCCTTTTTTAAAGAAACGTTCAGCAGTAGAGGATACGACCTTAAGCATTACAGGAAATTTAATCGAAATCAATCCATTGTGGACAGTATAAGGCAGTAAGACTTGGCCAGCAACAAAAAACAGGGCTAAACCCTGTTTTATCATGTCAAAGTGAACAAACAGTTTGAGGATTCATAGGTCTTCTTACAAGTTCTCCACCGCAATTTGGACAAATATGATTCATTTCTTCTGTGCACGGAGAGCAAAATGTACATTCATGAACACAAATAAAAGCGGTAGAGTTGTCACCAATTGAAGCATCGCAGCGCTCACATTTTTTTCTCATTTCTAATGCCATAATAAACGTTGCCCCTTTCTAATATATTTATAGGGAAAATATAGCATTTATATATTTTCATTATAAGGTACAGTTTTTAAATTTATTATGGGGATAGTTAGTGGTCTATGTAGGTAACAGACAATATAATTATTAATTATTATGAACATTCCAGGACTCTACACAGGTGTAAGTGAAACTTTGTCAGGGATCGTTGTGGCTCTTGCTCTTATCCCAGAAGCGATTGCATTTTCAATCATTGCCGGTGTGGATCCGATGATAGGATTATACGCTTCGTTTTGTATTGCCGTTACGATCGCGTTTGTTGGAGGACGTCCGGCGATGATTTCAGCAGCCACAGGTGCGACCGCACTTTTAATGGGGTCATTGGTAAAGGACCACGGATTGCAGTATTTACTTGCAGCAACCCTGCTCACAGGTGTTTTACAAATCATCATGGGTGTTCTAAAGTTAGGCCGTGTGATGAAGTATGTTCCTCGATCTGTCATGACAGGGTTTGTTAATGCACTCGCCATTTTAATCTTTGCTGCCCAATTAGTTCAGTTTAAAGGGGCATCTTGGCAAATGTATGCGATGGTTGCAGGAGCTCTTGCCATTATTTATATCCTGCCTCGTTTCACAAAAGCAGTGCCATCACCGTTAGTAGCTATATTAGTTATTACAGCAATTTCTATTTTTACAGGTAGTGATGTTCGTACAGTAGGGGATATGGGTGAATTGACATCCAAATTACCTGTATTTGCATTCCCGGATATTCCATTTACCTTTGAAACGCTGAAAATTATCTTTCCTTATTCCTTGTCTATTGCGATTGTTGGATTAGTAGAAACATTATTAACGGCATCAATTGTAGATGATATGACGGATACAGATAGTGATAAAAACAAAGAAGCCAGGGGTCAAGGGATTGCGAATATTGTATCTGGTTTATTTGGCGGAATGGCTGGATGTGCAATGATTGGACAATCTGTAATTAACGTCAAATCTGGTGGAAGAGGTCGCTTATCTACATTTGTTGCAGGTACCTTTTTATTGACACTCATTATGTTGCTAAAAGGATTCTTGGTTCAAATTCCGATGGCTGCTTTAGTTGGGGTCATGTTTATGGTTTCAATCGGAACATTCGATTGGTCTTGTCTAAGATCTTTTAAAAAGGTGCCAATTACGGATACAATTGTTATGATCGTGACAGTTATTACAGTCGTAAAAACTAGTAACCTATCCATGGGAGTTTTAGTAGGAGTTATACTAAGTGCAATATTCTTTGCATCAAAAATCTCTAAAGTGAACGTAACCAGTCTTTCAGCTCAAGGTTCCCATAAAAAGACTTATCATGTTTCGGGTCAACTTTTCTTTGCTTCTGTTACTGACTTTGTAAATAGCTTTGATTATAAAGAAGAAGTAAAAGAAATTCATTTGGATCTTTCGAACGCACATCTTTGGGATGATTCAGCTGTAGGTGCCATTGATAAAGTGGTCATCAAGTATCATCAAAATGGGGTCAAAGTGAATCTTAAAGGATTAAATACCGAGAGCAATAAACTTATTAAAAAAATTGCGGTTCACAACAAGCCAGGCGGACTGGAGAAAGTTGTAAACCATTAAAATAATTTAAACACGCTAATTGGTTTTAGCGTGTTTTTTTATTTTAATCTGAAAATAAAATCAGTCAAGCCTGTTTTGACAATAGGGATTCTTATCTATCTTTACCCCATAACCGTTTGTTTTTTCACCGGAATGTAGATATCTATTTCTTTGTTCTCTAATCCGTAGCATCTTTCATCATACAGTTCGAATTCCACTGTTCCATCATGTTCATAGCCCGATTGTGGAAACCATTCTGTAAAGATGTACTTCCATGTGGACTGAATAGAAGAGCTAAACGATTTTTCATCTGACTTGGGTGTAGTGAATACCGCATATTCCAATTCAGGGAAACTCACATATACCATTCCTTCAGGTGCTTGAGTTCCCTTTTTTACTTCCATTCCAATTACATAAACGAAGTCACCTGTTTCAGGATTAAAATTGGTGCATATTCCGAGTTCTTGGTTTTTGTTTATGGGATTCGGAATATAACTACCTAAATTTTTTTGCAAGTACTGTTGCCAAAAATGAGGAATGTCCTTGTTATTTTGACCGTCTTTATTTCTCGTTTTAAGTTCGTAGCCAATAATGTGAAAAGCAGGTTTGGTGACTAATTTTGGTTCCATACAAATACCTCCTATAAAGTGAGTTGTAAGTAGGCAGGCTTTTCCAATCAAGGGTCCAGATAATCTTTTGGAATCGCGGTATTGTCTTGGTGAAACTCCATAGAATTTTTTGAATGCCCGATTAAATGATTCTGGGTATTGAAAACCAACATCGAATGCTATATCTATTACCTTTTTGTCGGTATAGAATAAACATTCTGCTGCATATGTTAGGCGCCTTTTTCTCACGTAATCCATCACAGACTCTCCGACCATTGTCTGGAATACACGATGATAATGAAAAGGAGAAAAGCAAGCAATCTCAGCTAATTCCATTAGAGTAACTTGTTGATATAAGTTCTCTTCGATATAATCTAGTGTTCGTTGTATACAGACCTCATACTCCACTCGTCTTCACCTGCCATACATTCACTATAACAGCAATCGTACATCCGTTCTTAACATTTTTTGCTATATTCAGTTTACATCAAAAAAGGTAGTTAGTCCGCTCAATTAGCCGGTGTAAGAAGTGAAGGTCAAGTGCTTCCATTGTTCGTGGTTTTTTTCTTATTCTTATGGTTAGTTGAGGAAATTTCACGAATATTACACGCTAAGGCTAAATATTCATATAAAAAGTAAATGGTAAATTGTTACACTCGGATTCCCTGCTAACGCAGGATTGGGGCTGATTCTTTGTATAGGAATAAAAATGTTAATTTAATAATTTTATTGCTTTGTTTCTTACTAATAATTCTTGTCGTTAACGTTTTTCTCCACCTTAGAATTTACATAGTATTCAGTTCGGGTGTTGGTCCTTTTTTCTTAATAGGACTAATTATTTTTTTAATTATTTTATTTTATTTCAAAGGTTAAATGTTTGAGAAGAGGTGTCTTATTCTACTAACGGGTTAGTGGAATATATTTAAATTAGTCTGCAAAAAAAGAAAGCGACGAGATATTTTAGCACAAATCTTAATAAGGCGGATTCTTAAATAAATTGATTTATTGCAGTGCGCGGGGGATGACTAGGCCGACTTTTCTATTGGAATGAGCAAAGGTCCACTCAAGATGAAGAGATCTAACCAATCGAGAAAGAATCAAGGAGGTTAAACAGATGAGAGCAGCAATATACAGATCATATGGTCCCCCTGAAGTCCTAAATATAGAGGATGTCGAACAGCCAACCATCAAGGATGACGATAGGGTGTTGATCAGAGTGTACAACGCTTCGGTCAATCCATATGACGTTCTGTTCCGAAAGGGCTATTTGCCTACAAGGATAGAAAATGGTCTTACAAAACCCAAAAATCACACCCTGGGCATAGACGTTGCGGGTACGATTGAAGCGGTCGGGAAAAACGTGGACAGATTTAAGGTTGGCGATCAAGTTTTCGGGAGTTGTATTGGATCCCATGCAGAATATGTCTGCCCTCGTCAGAATGTCCTAAGTTTTATGCCGAAGAACGCTACCTTTGAGGAGGCAGCGGCTATACCTTGTGCTGCTCAGACAGCGCTGCAAGCATTGAGGGATGTAGCACAGATTAAGCAAGGCCAAAGGGTCTTGATCTATGGTGCATCGGGCGGCATCGGGCACTTTGCTGTTCAGCTTGCCAGATACTTCGAGGCTGAGGTAACCGCTGTTTGTAGTACCTCGAATCTTCAGTGGGTTAAAGACCTTGGTGCACATTACATGATTGACTATACCAAGGAAAATTTCGCGGATAACGGAAAAAAGTACGATGTGATCCTTGATGCGGTTGGTAAACGGACCTTTTTCAGCTGTTTGCCTTCATTAACCGAGACAGGTGTTTATATTACTGAAAACGCTATCTACCCCAAATACCATCCCATTCAATTGATGATCGGTTCTTTGATTGGTCACAAGAAAGCTAAAGTGCATCTTACTAAACCTAATGACAAGGACTTGGACTTCTTACGCGGGCTTGTAGAGGAAGAGAAAGTAAAAGCCTTTATTGAGAAGTGCTATCCTTTGGATCAGATCGTGGCGGCGCACAGGCATGTTGAAAGTGGACATACAAAGGGGAAGATCGTCCTTGATATTAAAATGGAGTGATTGACCTCCCATTGGAACTATTATCTGCATCCAGTACCACCGTGTACGACGTATCGGTAGAAGATATAGAAACGTTTTGTACAGAGAAATTTAATAGATTCTTGTTCAAGGGATGCTTTACTTCGATAAGGAGTAAGGTATTTTTCTTTTTTAAGTAACAGGGAAGGTTAATTTAAAAAGGAATATTTGTTTATTGGTCTAGAAAAGGCATTTGTAAAAAAAAGGAATTTTGTTAATAATAGAGAATTCTAGAATAGGGTTGAAATGAGGTGAGATGATGGGTTATTTATTGTTCGTTATATTATCGCTAATAAGTATTGGTTGTTTTTTAGAAGGGAAGAAAGTGGAGAGAAGAGGGTTAAACCTAGCATTAAGCCTGTTATTAAGCATAATTATCCCAATCGTAATGACAGGCAGTTTAGAAAGTTTATTTTTAAGTCACAAAATAGTTGGCTACTCTTACAGTGCAGTGCATACTGTTATACCCGCTATTGCATTTTTACTTTTTCCTCTGCTTTTTTTAATATTATACCTTATGAATAGATTTGCCAAATGACAATAGTTTGTTTGAGTTGTTGCAATCAATCTTCTTTTTCAACTAATGGGTCAGATCGTCATATAAGACGGTCTTTTTTTGTATAGTTACAGACTCCTTACAAGTGCAGTTCGTTATAATTTGAAAAAATAACATTAACCTTGTAACCTTTCCTAAAACTCAAACGATTAATAATTGAATACATAATGAGGGGGGAGAAATTTGTTTGATTTAGAGAACCTGGAAGACAATATTATTGGAATTTATCGTCTTCACTATTTGGACGTTTACCGGTTTCTTGTTTGTTTTACTGGAAATCAAAACGATGCAGAGGACTTGACTCAAGAAGTGTTTATACGAGTTTTGAACAATTTATCAAACTTTAATAACGGCAACTTAAAGACTTGGATTTTTTCGATAGCAAAACATATTGCAATTGATCATTATAGAAAGAAAAAATTTAGTTCTATCTTTAAGGAGGGATTTTTCAAACAGCTCGTATCAACTGATAAGGAGCCCAATGAAATAATAGTACAAAAAGAATTAAAGAAAATCGTTCACGTAGCTATATCTAAATTAAAACCAGATTTTAGAGCTGTAGTAATACTGAGAGGTATAAACGAACTATCAATAAAAGAAACAGCAGAAATACTCAATTGTAGTGAATCCAAGGTTAAAGTGGATTTTCACAGAGCTTTGAAAGTTCTCAAAAAGAAATTAAATATCGATGTAGAGGAGGTAATAGAAAATGCAAACTGATAATGAGCTTTTTACCCTTATTAAAGAAACATTCCCACTTAACCCACGACCAGACTTTGTTTCAGATACAGAAGATAAACTAAGAAAAATAGCAAGAAAAATGAATAGAAAAAGAACCTTTAAACGTCTATCTGTTCTTTCCGGCGGATTCCTTTTTTGTAGTATCGTACTTTTATGGATTTTCTCTTATAACGGAAACGAAGTCATTAATAATACGCTTTCTTTGATTGATGAACGTCACGCATCATCCATAGTTAACCAGCAAGAACCATTAATTTATATTTATCATTCACACAATAAAGAATCTTTCATTTCAGAAACCAAGGTCAAAGATCCCAACATGGCTTTTCATTCATTAAAGAATATAACATTAGTGGGAGAAAAACTTAGTCAGGATTTAAATAATAAAAGTATAAAAAATATACATGAAAACAGAGATGTAATGGAGATTTTGAAGGATAGAGGACTAACTATGGTACAGTCATATACCGTTTCAAGGGAAGCATTAAGCGAAGCTTTGAAAAACCACAAGAGCATTAAAATGGTGTTTGATATACACCGAGACACACAAAAGAGAAATGTTACAACCACCAAAATAAATGGAAAAGATTATGCAAGAATTACATTTACGGTATCTCGTTCAAGTGTTAATTACGATAAGAATGTCAAGTTTGCAGAAAGCCTTCATAAAATACTTGAAGAAAAATATCCGGGTTTATCAAGAGGGGTAGTTGTTAAATCGAATCCAAGCAATCAAAGTACTTACAATCAAGACTTAAAAGATGAATCGGCCTTATTGGAGATTGGTGGAGTTGAAAATACTTTGGCGGAAGAATATAGAACGGTAGATGCCTTTGCAAAGGTTATTGAAGAACTATTAAAGAAGAAATAATTTAGGGAGGCTGTTACGGCAGCCTTTTTTTCATAATATGAGGTATTTTTTTCAGTGTAATGTATAATAAATCTTTCTCACTAATATTAGTTCTGTTTAGCTATGGTGGCTTGAGGTGAAAATCCAACTGCCGCTAACGGACACTTTCTTTTGTTTAAAAATCAACAATATTCTTTAACGTAGCCTATTTCTTATTACATCTGTAGTGAGGCTCGTCAAATGAGTTGTAGAATGGGTGGATTTTTTATTTGTGTAAAGGTACAGCTTATAGAACAAACGGAAAAATTTGAAACCTTTTTAGGCTTTTATCGTATATGTATACATAAGAAGGGGAAATAAAGAAAATAACAATGGTGAAAACGTTATTAAAAATTTATTATAGACGGGAAGAAATAAAATTTGGGCACAGTTATTTTTCAGATTGGACAATATATTTACGATATTTATTATTGGTTAATTTTAATCTTTATTTTCGGATCTTGGTTTCCGCAATTCCATAAATCAAGGATTGGAATAGGGATTGGGAAACTAGTTAACCCTTACTTAGCAATCTTTAGAAGATTTATTCCTCCATTTGGTGTAATTGATTTTTCTGCATACATCGCATTAATAGCCTATAGATATTTAGGGGGATTTGCGCTGCAAGGCTTCCACCAAGTATTGAAAATGATCGGATTATAATAACGAGGTAATTAATAGGAAAAGAAACCCTCACTCGAATGACAACTGGTTTACCTGTGAGGTACAAAACGGAAAATCGCAGACCAAATCAAATAGCAAATCACATAAACTTCACAGTCAAAAAGGCTTAGAGATGCAAATATCTCTAAGCCTTTTTTGAATTATAAAGCACCCGTAAGTTGTACAAGTTCATTCGACGCTAAAGCGAGTTTGATAAATAAGCGGAGAAATTCCTCTTAATTAGGAAAAAGCTCTGAAAATAGCTTAAATAGACGGAAAGATTCCGACTATTGACTCAAAAAACGTGAAAATGGTTAATATTGCTTTGCTTAATCGGAAAACCTCCCCTTATATACCCCGAACTGAGCTCTATTCTGCTGTCTAACCGAAAAATCTCCGCTTATTTTAAATATCACTGGTTACTCATTTAAGGATAAGACTTCTTACTAAATCACAAATAATTCACACACCCTCCAATAATGATTTCATACCCTGCGATTTACTATCTGAATTAAGACAAAATAAGCAATTAAAATTTGTCAAAATGTTGATAAATCAATAAAAAACGCACTGTGAATTATATCGTGAATTCAAGTGCGTTTTCATAGTGTTTTACAATGTTTGCACCTCTAAAGTAAACCCTCACTCGAATGAGTGGGGGTTCCTTATTGTTCGAGTAGGGGGATACGTATTTTTTGATACTTTAAGATCTCTAAAAGACAAAATCTTTCAAGATGAGAGTAAAACTTCAATAAGGCCTATGGAGGACAAAACATATTTGTAGTAGTAGGGAAATGTCTTTCATAAGCCCCATTAAGGACAAAACCTCTCAGTAAGCGTGGGCTATTCTTTCACCTCGTAAAAGCCTAACTCCTGTTTCACTTCTTCAATTTGTGCTAAATGACGCTCCTCATGGAAACCGATAAATTCAACCCACTGCTTAACATGAATTAATCCAAAAATAGGATTTGGAAAAGAGCGCTTCAGCATCTTCTCTTCATCAGCGGAAGTTACAAATGCTTCTAAAGCAGTCCGCGACGCAAGGAGTTTCGCCTTTATAGCGTCCAGCGTTGTAAACTCTACAGAAGGTGTAAGAAATGACGGTGCAACAAACTTATTTGTGCGGTTTAGTGCTAGATGTATTGGTTTATTTTCTACCTGCGATTCCTCATCGTTTGCCATCACCCTCATCATTTGGTAAACGATCGTCCGTTCCGTCAAATATAGATGCTCTAAAACTTGCATAATACTCCACATGCCATTAGGTTTTTCATTTAATTGTGCGTCTGTTAAACCTGAAACACTTAGTAAAATCTCCTCACGAACCTCTTTATTATTCTTCATCCTAGAATCCTCCGTCCTTTACTAACTCATCATTACACAAATTAAAGCGGCACTTTTTCACATAGCAATGCTAAATGGCAAAGTCATCCCATTGTTGTATGTATGCAATTGGGATATCTATTATGACTATACGAGATGCTTTACAAGCTAATGCTGTTTTGTTTCTCTAAAAGGTTTGGTACATTTGAAATAAATAAATCCAAGAGCTAGGGGATGTACAATGAATACTGATCTAATTATCAGACAAGCCAATATTCAAGATTTTCCTTATATAGTTCCTATATTTGATTCCTATCGTGAGTATTTTAAACAGCAAAGAAATCCTGCTGAAGTGGAAGCATTTCTCTTTGATAAATTTGAACACATGGAATCTGTGATATTTATTGCAGAGCAAGATAGTGAAGTTATTGGTTTTGCCCAACTGTATCCGATTTTTTCCTCCTTAACCTTACAGCGAGTTTGGTTACTAAATGACTTTTTTATATCAGAGGGGTTTCGTCATTCTGGGTTTGGTAAACAGCTTTTCGCGAAAGTAAAGGAATTTTCATTGTTAACGAAAGCAAAAGGAATTGAGCTTTCAGTAGAGCATATTAATGAAAAGGCATGGGGATTTTGGGAAAGTCAGGGATTTAAGTTAGACGAGGAATTTCGTTATTACTTTTTTAAATTGTAACTTGATTGTCCTGTGGAGAATCAAAAGTAAACCCTGTTCGACAAAGAACAGGGTTACTTAGTTTGGATAATAGAGGACCATACTAAGACGGATTAATGTGTTCCCGGTGTTTCGATAGGCGTGGGGCTGTCTGCCTTGAACCGGATGGAATTGCCACTTTTTACTTCATATTCTTGATCATTCACACAAACCGTTAGTTCCCCATCAAAAACAATTAAAAATTCTTCCGTTCCATCCGGGTGCGGATCAGATTCGAGAAAGGCCATCCTTAGCAATCTCAACGGAATAAACCTCGAATCGTCTGTCATCCTGAAAAGGAAAATAGGGGTAAAGCTGATAATTTCCATTGTCACCTGAAAGTGTCTGTATTTCACTTTTTAAAATAACCTTCGTATCCGGCTGAGGATTATGGATTAAGGAAGTAAAAGAAATTTTTAATCCATTGGCAATTTTCCAGACTGTGGATATAGTCGGACTTGATTCGCCTCTTTCAATTTGTCCAATCATCGTTTTGCTAACACCTGTTAGCTCTGCAACCCGTTCTAAGCTTAACTTTTTACTTTCTCTATAGGCCTTTAAATTCTTTGCTATGATCAAATTCAATTCGTCCATAAAAACACTCCAACATTTAGGTTGTGCAGTATAACGACCATATTGTACAATGATAAAGTATAGACGTTATATTGTTCGTTTTGTTAATTATAACATACAGCGTTCTCAAAAGCTTTGCAAGTAGCCTTTTTAGAGTGGATTCTCGTATAAATGAATTTTTACTTCCTTGATTGAGGGTGAAGTGTTGAAACGTATTCATTACAGCTGGATTATTTTATGTATTTCTTTCTTTTCAATTATTGTTGCAGGAATCATTCGATCATCATCAGGAGTTTTCATTGACCCTTTTGAGCATGAATTTGGATGGGACCGGTCTGTCATTTCTCTGGCGTTTGCGATCAGTCTCTTTTTATACGGAATATCGGGTCCGTTTATGGCGGCTTTAATCGAGGTGCTTGGCCTAAAGAAAATGATGGTCGTATCCATGGCCACCTTGATGGCAGGTATATTGCTGACGTTTCTTATGAACCAATCATGGCAGTTGATTTTAATATGGGGGATTATTATTGGGCTGGGGTCTGGCCTGTTTTTAACGGTTCTTAGCCCATATGTAGCCAATCATTGGTTTGAGAAAAGAAGAGGGCTTGCAGTCGGAATATTAACGGCAAGTACAGCAACGGGACAGTTAATTTTGCTTCCGGTTCTGGCGATTTTAATCAAAAATTACTCATGGCGCTGGGCGATTGGATTTATTTTGGTCCTCAGCTTTATTATGCTGGCTATGATTCTAATTTTTATGAAAAATTCACCAAAGGACGTTGATATTTTACCTTACGGACTCAAAGAGAAAAGAGAAGAGAATCAAACCGTTCAGAATAAGAATCCAATCATTATTGCTTTCCAGGGTCTGATGGAAGCGATACGTGTGAAGGAATTTTGGCTATTGGCTGGCAGTTTTTTTATCTGCGGGCTTTCAACAAGCGGATTGATTGGCACACATTTTGTTTCATATTGTATGGGTTTTGGAATACCCTTAGTTACCGCAGCCTCAATGCTTTCATTTATGGGTGTATTTGATCTGGTCGGAACCACCATTTCCGGCTGGCTTTCGGACCGCTTTGATAACAGGTGGCTGTTATTTTGGTATTACAGTTTAAGAGGGGCTTCGCTTGTTCTTCTTCCTTTTGCGCTGATGAAAGGCTCCATAACCTTACTCGTGATTTTCTCTATATTTTATGGCTTGGACTGGATTGCAACAGTCCCGCCAACGATTAGTATCTCCAGACAGATTTTTGGGGTGAAGAAAAGCGGGATTGTTTACGGTTGGATTTTTGCATCTCATCAGGTAGGAGCAGCAGTAGCAGCATTTGGCGGAGGCATCATCTTTAAGGTATTCGACTCCTACACATGGGCATTTTCGATTGCAGGAATGTTTTGTATCTTAGCAAGCTTGTTTGTCATTATCATTAAAAAACAAGGAATAAATGTTCAGGCTAAACAGGATTTAAATAAAGTGAAATTATAAATAGTAGAAGAGCAAAAAGAGACTGTTAAAAAATAACGGGTTAGGTAATTGAGTACAAAAAATGAAATAGCAATGCAAAAAGAAGTCTAATTCGCAAACGATTTAGACTTCTATTATTTGTTGATATATATGGGTTTTATCAGTTTTAGCAAATGGATTAGCAATGTAATTTGTACACCAATTAGCAAGAGTATGCTGTCCAACAGACTCCCTCCGAAAACTGTGTTAAAATGGGTGCTAATTGGGTGTATGTTGGGGGGAGAAAAAAGGATGTCCTGGTATTTAGATAATGTTTACGACCTAAACAAAGAATCGCCGTATACGTTTTATGTTACTAGTTCAGAGGTGTTGGACAAATTAAAAGTTGGTGATTTGGTAAAGTTAATCTTCGTAACTGATAAAGCTGAAGATGATGGATATAGAGGAGATCGAATGTGGGTTCAAATCACCAACATAAAAGGAAAAAAGTTTAAAGGAAAACTGAACAATGAACCTCATCGCTTGCCTTTAAAAATAGGCGATGCGATTCCATTCGGAATTGAAAACATATGCGATACGGAATATCAAGACCCGAATTCATCTGAATGGGATTTTTATTTTGACACCTTAGTTACGGTTAGCGAAGATGTACTTGAAAAAAGAGAATTTAACTTTATGCTAAGGGATTATCCAAATGGCGAAGGTGATTCTGGTTGGTCAATATTAAGCGGCTATGAAGCCGATGACTTTCTAAGTGATTCCGAAAACTTTCAAATTGTCTCTGTTGGAGTAATCTTGAATTTCGACGATTCCATTTTGAAATTTATTCAAGAACCGCCTTTATGTGCATATGAAAGAAATGATGTAGGCGAATTTTATAAGATTGATGATTACGATTGGGATGGTTATTTAAACAGTTAAATGAAAAAGGAGTGATTGTCGCCCCTTTTTTTGCTATTCTTATTGCTATTTCCTATGTCAATTTTTTTACGAATTCGGATGTTATTTTTATTGTTATTTAGTATTTTGTACTTCTCAACCGAACCCGTTAGTTAAAAAACAGCCTCTTTTTGCTTTGTCCATTTAGTATTTATTGCCTAATCTCTAGTTCCCAACACATCTGTATTCGGAGGCTGATAGCCCAGCTGGCGTGCCATCGTTACAACCTGGCCCTTGTGGTGGAATTCGTGAGTGATGGTATGTGTGAGCAGTTTATCTGGTGTAAGGGATAAGATTTCTCCTTCATCTCTCCAGGGAATCTCCCGATGAATGTGCTCATCCATGTTTTGTGAGTGTACTTCGAAAACCTTATTTACATATGCATCAGCTTGTTCAAATCGTTTTGTTATTTCCTCAATACCTACGTGCCCCCGGTTTTCTTTTGGCGTGAGCGGCTTCTTCGTTTTTAATAAAACAAATGATCCGAGCCATGCGTGATAACAATCCGCTATATGAATCAGTGTGTCTCGTATGCTTTGAAATCCGAACCCGTCTAGTTGGCGAGTAAAGTCATTTGGCTCTAGCTCACGGCAAAAGTTAAGAAGTTCTGCTCGAGTTTCCTTGACCCATTCATATTCTTTTTGATTCATTTTTGACACCCCTTTATCAATCTATAAAATTATCGTATTTTTCTGAATTTCACAGCATTACATTTTCATTATCAAACAGCAGAACTCCATTGTAAATGAATAAATTAGATGTTTTTTAAAGGAAAAAGGGAGCCCATGGAAAATATATAGTAAGAACTTATTATGAAGAGGAGGGGTTTTACGATGAAATATAGAGTATCCAAGAATATTGGATTTCAGGTTCGGGATATTGAAAAAGCAAAATCATTTTATGAAAATATTCTCGGAGTTAATCAGCTTGAGCAAGGTTTCGAAAATGAAATTGGGTTCAGCACGGCCTATAATAATATTTTTTTAATAAAAGGAAATGAAAATCTTGGACCTATAATGGAGATTTTCGTTGAGGATTTAGAAGAAGCGAAAACTCATTTATTGGAAAATAGGGTTTGAAATTGTTCGATGGGAAGGCAAGGGCAAGGATTGCTATGTCAAGGATCCAATTGGAATGATTTTTAACGTGTGGGAAGAACAATAACCATAGGCAATCGTTTGATTAGCACAAGAAATAGGGTGAAAGGGAGAATCGAAAATGAATAAACTTCTAGATGATACATTAATAAATTTTGCTGAAAAGCTTCAGCTTCCTGAAAAAATAATAAATAGCGAGGATTTGCCCTGGGTGCCATTTGATGATAGGCAGTGCCATTTTAAACCACTCCGGTTTGATTTTACAACAGGTACATGGACATATTTATTTAAGATTAAACCGAACAAAACGTTAACTCGCCACCGGCACACCGGGGGAAGCGTTATAGGTTTTAATATCCAAGGACAATGGAGATACGAGGAGAGGAATTGAGTAGCAAAGCCTGGAACGTTTATTTTTGAACCGCCTGGTGATATACATACGTTAATAACAGAAGATGAAGAAGTGATTACGCTGTTCATTTTAGGAGGTTCACTACAATATTTTGATGAAGAAAACCAAGTCATTGGCCAGGATGATATATTTACGGTCTACAAGCGTTACTGTGACTATTGTGTCGAGAATGGAATACCATGCCGAGAAGACTTAATCTATTAGTGGGAATGAAATAATTATGGGGTACAAAAACGAAAGACACCTTCTAATTAATTGGAGGGTGTCTTTCGTTTTGCAAATGCATCATTGTTGAAATAAGGTTTAAATATAATAATTTGATAGAGGGACTTCCTGGATTGTCCCATTTTTTGAAGACAATCTGTTTTTTCCTAATTTTTTCGACAGTAGCAATAATTGATCGGCATAAATATATCCTCTTTCCATGGATACATGTGCATTTACCTTATCAAAATAGAGGCCAAAAGAGACTGTATAAGATATAGAGTGTTTCTCATTGTTAAATTCAACGGTCACATTGCTATTTTTAATTCCTTCTAGTATCTCTTCAATTATCTTCACATTACTTTCAAAATTCCTGTTTAAAAGGAACATAGTGAATTCTTCTCCACCACTTCTAAACAGATAATCATCTTTCATTAAAAAGCTCTTTAAAGTAGCGGCGAAATGTCGAATCACCTGATCTCCTACAGCATGGTTATAATTATCATTAATGCTTTTGAAATGATCAATGTCTGCTACAACAATTCCAATATAATCATTTGTTTGATTCAACTCTGCCATCAGCTTATCCATATATGCACGATTGGAAACACCAGTTAAAAAGTCTGTATAGGCCATTTGTTCAAACTTATCGCGTTCAATTTTATTTTCCAGGTTTTGAGACTTTGAAATAAATGAGCGGCTAACCAGATAATTAAGGACGAAAAGGCTAAGTAACATTTCCCACTTATGTTCCTGTAGAAAGAGATATAATAGACCGTTCGTAATGGCTAACTTTCCTATATCGAGCACGCTTCTGCTCTTGATAAAATCGATAGCCTCATGGAATGTCTTCATGTCGCCTAAAAGGAAGAAGCTTGTTATTAAATAGATATCAGATAATATGGATGTCACGAGAACTAAAATGATCATCAAAACCCAGAAGCCGAAGGGAATGTTTTGAAAGTAAGGATACATATGGACAAACAGATAATAAGCAATAGAGTTATTAAGCGTAAAGGCACCAATATTATAAAAGGTATCCGCAAATTCATCTGGATCCTTTGTTTTCGTTCTTTTTTTGTTAAAATATACGGTGAATCGATAAAGTGTTTCAAAAATAAGCAATCCTAATGGGCAGGTAAATAAGCTAATCGACAAGCTATAGGATATTCCATAGTCCATTACGATTTGCCCTTTTTTGCTGGTAAGCTTTAAGTTGTGATAAAGGGTGGAAAATAACCAATAAATGCTTAAAGCAAAAAAATATGTTTTAAAATTAATCGTAAGGCTTGCCATAGGAATGGATACAGCCAATGCAGCAATAAAAATGAGAGAAGTGAAAATTCTATCCTTCAGCATACCTTTGTATAATTCCCCTTCCAAAACCGCGCCGAATCTATCTTGATACCAAAATACGAGAAAAGTAATCAGAGGCTTTGACAGTTTCCAAATACTACTAAAATTTTGTATCTAATTATATAGTAAACGATTTTTGAATTTTTTGTATATATTTTTTTCCAAATGATGTGCTGTTTTAAAATTTATCGAAGTGACCTTCAATAGAGTTAGGAAAGTACCGAAAAGCGATATCGACGTGGAGGCAATCACCGTCGATTCCTCAACAGGAGCCTTATAGGAAATTGTAAACTCCTTATTAAAATAGTGTAAAATCACAAAATTGTTGCTACATACCTAGTTTAATAAACCGAAATAATGAAATAAGTGGCATTGGGGTAAATCAATATTCCTGAAAAAGGCTGTATGTTATTGGATTTTGCAAGCTATAAAACGTTGTCAAATGTCATTTGTCCTATAAGTAAAGATAATGTGTTTTTACATTTACTTTATGTTTAAAGGACTTAAACTTCATATTCGCAGTCTATGATTTTCTGGGTAGTGCAAAATACATAGAATAGGGTGAGTCTATATTATGAAGTTTAAAGGTAACAGCAAAAAGCTTATCGCCTCGGCTGCGCTGGCATCAGTACTTTTTGGGTCTAGCGTTTCCGCTGCATACACTTTGTTGTCTGGACCACAGGGAGATGGCACCTCTGTAACTCCAAATGGATGGCACCTGACACCTGCTGGAAAACAGATAAAACTGGGAGATTTCCCAATGGGTGGGGCGGTATCTCCAGATGGAAAATTCGTGGTGGTATCGAACGCAGGACAGGGAACTCAGTCTTTACAGGTATTAAATACAAAAAGTAAAGAGGTCATACAGACCATTCCCTATGAATCTCCTGAAGCGTTATATATTGGGGTAGCCTTCTCCCCAGACGGCAAAAAAATGTATGCCTCCGCTGGCGGAAATAACAAGATACGTGTGTTCGATTTTATAAATGGAACACTTACTGAACAAGCACCAATTTTAATGAAGGATGACCAAAATACACAGTTCTATCCGGCAGGGATTTCGGTTTCTCCTGACGGCAAATTCCTTTATGTTGCTAATAATCTAGATCATTCGGTTTCTAGTATCGATCTTGCTTCGAACCAAATCGCTAAAACTTCACATGTTGGCAAAAGCCCATACGCAGCTGTTGTCAGCCGTGATGGTCAGTCACTTTATGTCAGCAACTGGGGAGAGAGCAGCATCACGGTTCTGGATACGAAGAATCTCTCTGTTAAAAGGACAGTAGCGGTAGGGCTCCATCCGAATGCTATTGCTGAGAATCCAGCGGATGGAACCATTTATGTTGCGAATTCTGATAGTGATGAGATTTCAATAATTGATTCCAAACAGCTCAATGTAATTGATACCGTTTCCCTTGCTCCATATCATGGCGCACCAACTGGAAGCCAGCCGGATGCCCTGACAGTAAGCAATGACGGCCAAACCCTTTATGTAGCCAATTCCCTGAACAATGATATCGCGGTGATTGACCTGGGCAAAGAATCTAAAAATGCAAAAGTTACAGGACTCATTCCGACAGCCTGGTATCCGACCGGTGTTTATCTTGGCAAGGATGAAAAGGAACTTTTTGTCCTGAATGCAAAGGGTCTTGGTGCGGGGCCAAACGATAAGACAAATGAGTGGCTCGGAAACATGGTAAAAGGAACGATGTCTATTATCGAGGTGCCTGATACCAAGCAGTTAAAATCGTACACTGAACAGACAAACGAAAATAACAATGTTAAAGAAGCAAAAACCAATGGCTGGTGGAAAAATAACCAGGATAAAGGAGCTTTTCCAATCCCGCGGAGTCCTGGCGAAGGGAAATCACCAATTAAACATGTTATTTATGTAATTAAAGAAAATCAAACGTATGACCATGTACTTGGAGATTTAGGGAAAGGAAACGGTGATCCTAACTTAGCGATTTATGGCAAGGAAGTAACACCTAACCAACACAAGCTTGCAAAACAATTTGTGACGCTGGACAATTTTTATGCAGATGCAGAGGTAAGTGCAGATGGCCATAACTGGACGACCGCAGGGAAAGCCAATGATTATGTCCAAAAGAACTGGCTCGCAGACTACTCTGGCCGAAACCGTGATTATGATTTTGATGGAGGAGGAGGAGGCATCCTTGATGAAGCCCCTTACACCAGGTCAAAAGCAGGGTATATTTGGGACGTAGCCATGAAGGCGGCCTTTCTTTCCGCAACTATGGTGAATATGCCTATAATTATGACCCGGCAACGAAAACATACTTGCCAAATAATCCGGGTACAACCGATTTTGGCGGCAATTATGATCCTCACTATCCAAGTTGGGATTTAGATATTTCCGATGCTGCTCGTTATAAAGAGTGGGAGAAGGAGTTCAAACAGTTTGAAGAAAACGGGAATCTTCCTCAATTCGAAGTGGTTTATTTGCCTAATGACCATACTGGCGGTTCGAAGTGGGGACCACAACAGATGGTGGCACAGAATGATTATGCGTTAGGTAAGCTTACTGAAACCGTCAGTAACTCAAAGTATTGGAAAAATACAGCCATTTTTGTTGTCGAGGATGATGCACAGGGTGGGGTGGACCATGTGGATGCCCATCGAAGTGTAGCGCTTGCGATCAGTCCGTATACGCAAATCGGCAAAGTGGATAGCACATTCTATGATACACCGGCCATTCTTCGGACGATGGAGTTGATCATGGGCTTGAAGCCGATGACACAATTTGAGTCTGCGGCAATCCCGATGTTCAATTCCTTTACAGCAAAGCCGAATTTCAAGCCTTACTCGATTGAACAGTCAAAATATTGGCCTGAAGAAGGCGATGCTACACCAGCTGCAGCAGCAAACTCCACTCTATATCCAAAGGATATGGATTTCTCGAAACCAGACTCGGTTGACCGGGAGAGACTGAATAAAGAAAATTGGAAGAAGATCAAAGGATCCTATCCGAAGGTGAAAAATGAAGGCAAGCAACAGAAATAAATAAATTAGCTTGGAGGCTCTCCATTACATTGGCGGCAGCCTCTTATTTTTACCAAAGGTATCATTTGGTTCAATAGCCCCATGCCTTTCCAAGAAATGTGTTTTCGTCGTAGGCCGAAAAGACTAATCAACTTTTAAACGCAACTATCGTCCTGTTTTTCTTAATACTTCTTTAATTCTACTTAACTTTCAATTTACAAATGAGGAGTAACATGAAGATTGAAAACATTACATATCTCAAGGAGATGTCAATATGAAACGCAAAAAGTTGCTTGCAGCGTCCCTCGCTACTTTGCTTCTAGGTTCAACGTCAGCTTATGCAGGATACACTAAATTAGTGGTTGGACCGAAAGGAGATGGAACAGCTGTTACACCTCATGGATGGTCCGTTACTCCATCTGGCCAACAACTGACGTTAGGTGATTTTCCAATGGGCGGAGCGTTAAGTCCTGATCATCGCTTTCTCATTGTTTCAAATGATGGGCAAGGTGAACAATCGCTTCAAGTAGTTGACATTAACTCCCAGAAGGTCGTCCAGACCATTCCTTACAAATCTCCTGAAGCACTTTATTTAGGTGTCGCCTTCAGTCCGGATGGAAAAACCGTTTATGCATCCGCTGGCGGCAATAACAAAATCCGCGTTTATGATTTTAATAATGGAACTCTAACAGAAAAATCTCCTATTATGCTCACAGACAACAGTAAAACCAATTTTTATCCGGCAGGGCTTTCCGTTTCTACGGATGGCAAAGCACTCTTTGTTGTTAATAATTTAAATCACTCTGTTTCAAAAGTAGATCTGACAGCCAATAAAATGGCTAAAACAGTGCCTGTTGGCAAGCATCCTTATGCAGCGATTTTAAGTAAAGATGGAAAATCCCTGTATGTCAGCAACTGGGGAGAAAGCAGCATCAGTGTGCTTGATCCGGAAAATTTAACGGTGAAAAATACGATTCCTGTCGGCCTTCATCCGAATGCAATGGTTGAAGACACTAAGAATGGCATGTTATATGTTTCCAATTCCGACAGCGATTCAATTTCAGTCGTTGACCCTGTGAAACAAAAAGAAATCAAAAGCATTTCCTTAAGCCCTTATAAACAGGCACCAGCAGGCAGCCAGCCAAATGCGCTTACTTTAAGTGAAGATGGCCATACGCTGTATGTTGCCAACGGAGGAAATAACGATGTAGCGGTCATTAACCTCAACAAAGGGGAGATATCTGGCTTAATTCCAACCGCATGGTATCCGAGCGGTATCTATCAAAATGATGGCAAGCTGATGGTCCTAAATGCAAAAGGACTCGGAGCCGGTTCAAACCGTGATGGGCAATACATCGGGAATATGATCAAAGGAACCATGTCGTTTATCGATGTTCCGGATGAGAAGCAGTTAAAGGACTATACGAAACAAGTGGAGCGCAATAATGAAAGTTATAAACCAACGGGCTATAGTGCAAGCAAAAAATTCCCGATTCCTCGCTTTGAGGGTCAGGAGTCTCCGATTAAGCATGTTATTTATGTCATAAAGGAAAATCGTACATATGATCAGGTTTTTGGTGACGTGAAAAAAGGAAACGGTGATCCGAGTTTAACGATTTTTGGCAAGGATGTTACGCCAAATATCCATAAGCTGGCTAATCAATTTGTCCTGTTGGATAATTTTTATGCGAATGCAGAAATCAGCGCACAGGGACATAACTGGTCAACCGCGGCCCAGGCAAACGACTATGTGGAGAAGAACTGGCTGGCCAATTATTCTGGCCGAAACCGAGGCTATGATTTTGAAGGTGGCAAAGAAGCCGCATATCCAAAGGCAGGATTTTTATGGACGAATGCGATTCGGTCGGGCATTTCGTTTAGAAGCTATGGTGAATTTACACAATATGATAAAGCAACAGGGAAATATGTTGCGTCAGAACCAGCCTTGGCAATCATTTTGATCCGGACTACCCTACCTTTGACATGAAAATTTCAGATCTTACCCGATTGGATGCGTGGAAAGAAGAATTCCATCAATTCGTAGATAACGGAAATCTTCCACAGCTGCAGATCGTTCGCCTGCCTAACGACCATACACTCGGAACAAAACCGGGAGAACTAAGCCCGCAATCGATGGTAGCTCGAAACGACTATGCCGTTGGAAAGCTTGTTGATATGGTCAGTCATTCTCCTTATTGGAAGGATACGGCTATCTTTGTTACGGAGGACGATGCTCAGAATGGCTGGGATTCAGTTGATGCCCACCGCACAACCTCTCTTGTCATCAGTCCGTACACTCAAACAGGCAAGGTGGACAGTACTTTTTATGATACAACGTCGATGCTCCGCACGATGGAAATGATTTTAGGCATGAAGCCGATGACACAATTTGATGCTTCGGCAGTACCGATGATCAATTCGTTCACACACAAACCGAAATTTGATCCATTTAAAGTGGAAGATCCAACCTATCCTCTTGACCGTAAAAATGGGGAAAATGCACCGATGGCGAAGGAGTCCGAAAAACTGGATTTTTCAGGAGTCGATCATGCAAACCCTGAAAAATTGAACAAGATTCTCTGGAAAGCTGTAAAAGGCGATAAGCCTTATCCAGGTGAGACTAAGTCTAAATAAATAAAAAGAGGGTGACTTCAAGGTCAGGTCCAGCAAACAAAAGCAGTTTGCCTGTTTGCCAGATTTTAAGAGTCACCCTTTTCTATTTCCTTAAAGGCAGGTTTTTATTATGAATCGTTTTATTGCAGGTACAATGAACAGGTCAATCTTGATCCTGACATGTGTTGTCCTCATTTTGATCTGGGGTGCAATGTCCGCATTTCAAATGCAGCGTGATTATCTTCCTCCCATAAACAACACCGCTCTGATGGTTACGATCCAGGCAGACAACTATCAAGCTGATCAGGTCAAACAAATGTTGACGAGTAAAGTAGAGGAGGCCGTCCAGGCGGTTGATAAACTGGACTATATGGAAACTAACTCGTTCGATGGGGGATTGATGGCGAGTTTCTATTTTCCCGGACATACCGATATGGAAAAGGCCGAAAGCAACCTAAGGGCTGCGGTTGAACAAATCCAACTGCCAACTGGAGTGAAAAAACCCTTAATTACTCGGGTCAGCACCAACTCTTTTCCCATTATGCGGGTAAGCTTGACCTCGGATAAAACAAATGAAAAGACATTGCGTACATCCCTTCAGGAAAAAGTAGCGCATGAAATCAGACGTGTCCCGGGTGTAAGGGAGGTCAGGGTCACGGGTGCAGGAAACGAAGGATATGTCTTGACGCTGAAAGCGGATGCTCTTAAAAAATACTCTCTATCTGTAAAAGACATTCAAACTGCTCTTTCTGCCATACATCCAGTTTGGCCACAAGGGAGTATTAAAGAAAAAGACGGTACGCTGGGACAACTATCCATGCCGATTCGTGTTACAGATTGGAAAATAAATCTTAAAGACCTCAATAGCCTGAAAATTCCTGTTAGGGGCGGAAATTCAGTAGCACTAAAAGAGGTGGCAAACATTGAAAGCAATATTATAGGCTTACAAACGATTTCCAGAACTGCTGGTGAGCCAAGTGTATTGCTCGATGTGCTAAAAACCCCTTCATCTAACATTACAGATATAACGAAAAGGATAAATGAAAGGATTCAGGCAATACCGGAAATCAAGTCAAAGCAGATTCATCTTTCTGTTTTAATGGATCAGGGAAATGAAATCAACACAGCCTTAAAAGGGTTACTGAAAGAGGGATTATTAGGAATTGCATTTTCTGTCCTCTGTGTGTTTGCCTTTTTCAGGAATGTCCGTTCAACTTTGATTATTGCTGTTTCGTTGCCCATCTGCCTTCTTGCTACTACTGCGATACTGAAAGTGATGGGAGTTAGTTTGAATATCCTGACGATTTCAGGTTTGATTGTGGCGATGGGGCGTGTCGTTGATGATTCCATCGTCGTCATGGACAATATGTATCGAAAACAGCTGGAAAAAAGCAGTGGTCAGATTACGATTTGGCGTATGGCGAGTGGGGTCGTCGAAATGATACCAGCGATTGTATCCTCCACAGCTACCACAGTTGCCGTCTTTCTGCCAATTTCAATTATCGGCGGAATGATCAGCTCTGCGTTTTCTGGATTTGCCTGGTCCGTAGTGATTGCGCTGGTCATATCGCTGGCCGTTTCGATGATCGTCGTTCCAGCGCTGGCATATATATTATGGAAAAAACAAACTGCTTCCAGACAGGGAAGTATGGAGAAAAAAGCACGAAATATCCTACAGGCCGTCTTTTTAAAAAAGAAAGTAATTGTGGTTTTGGTTTTTGCGTTATTTGCTATTACAATCACCAAGGCTGTCTTCATGCCGGTGAATTTTTTTCCAAGAGGAACTTCAAAGGATGTTGCCATTCAGGTGGAACTGCCAGACAACGCACAGCTTTCCGATGTGGATGCAGAGGTAAAAAATATTGAAACCATCCTAAAAAACAATTCAGACGTGAAAAACTTTTCCTCCACGCTTGGTTCGTCGTTTACACCCATGTTTGACGACGTATTTGATGAAGGCGGAGGGTGGATACAGAAACAAAATATTGCCAATATTTCAGTCGGAATAAAAGGGCAAACTGACATCGATATATTCGTAAGCCAGCTGCGCCGGCAGTTGACAGCATTGTCCACATCTGCTGTATATACCGTTTCCAACCAGAATATTTCAGGAGACGACTCGCGTTTAAAGGTGATGTTAACCGGTGATAAGCAACAAGAGCTGGCAAAGGCAGCGATTTTGGTGAGAAGCAAGCTGCAAATGATTCCTGGCTTAAGCATGGAGGGGACAGCAAATGATACGGATACCTCGATGAATCATGATCTGTCCCTTAACCAGAAAAAAATCCAAAGCCTTGACATAAAAGTGAATGATGTCCTCAGTCGGATTAATGGCTATTTGCCAAAAGAAGAAAGGATGGAGGTTTCTGCAGGAGATAGAACCATTCCTCTTATCCTGCGCATAGATACGAAGGAAAACCTTGTAAGAGCTGGAGACCCGGATCCTGAAAAAACGATCCTATCGAAGCTAGGGCACGAAATGTTTACGGCTATGGATGGAAGAAAAGTTTCGTTGGCTGAGATTACGACATTGAAGACGAGCACGCAAACAGTAATTAGCGAACGGGACGGGCGTCCAATTGCCACAATCAGTGGAAATATTGTCACAAGGGATATCGGAAAAGTAACAAATCAAGTAAAAGAAACAATGAAAACGGTAAACCTCCCGCCGGGTGTCGATTTTTCAA
This sequence comes from Neobacillus sp. PS3-34, assembly GCF_030915465.1. Lineage (GTDB taxonomy): Bacteria > Bacillota > Bacilli > Bacillales > Cytobacillaceae > Neobacillus_A. The sequence goes on along the minus strand of NZ_CP133267.1, from coordinate 18,634 downwards.
TCGGAGGAATCTCCCAGCAGGTGAAGCAAATGGTGTTTGAAATGAGTCTCGCGCTTGCCCTTTCATTGCTATTGGTTTTACTGATTGTTAGTTCTGTCTTTCGCAGCTGGCATGCACCTGTGGCCGTTCTGATGTGCATTCCATTGGCTCTCATTGGGTCAGTTTGGAGCATGTCCCTCGTAGGAGAAGAGTGGAATCTTGCCGCTTTAATCGGATGTCTCATGCTTACGGGCATAGTGGTTACGAACGGAATTGTCCTTGTCGATAAAATAGAGCGGAACCTCGCTGAAGGGATGGAAACCAAACAAGCGATTCTCCACGGAACCTCATCAAGGGTAAGACCTATCTTAATGACAGCAGGAACGACCATCTTAACCCTGCTGCCATTAGCTGTCTCTAGTAATGGGAATACGATTATTTCGCAAACACTCGGTGTAGTCGTTATTGGAGGCATGATCAGCTCGACGGTAATCTGCCTTTTGGTAATCCCAATTATGTATGAAGTGCTGAAAGGAAAGGCGAAAAAAGCGAATAATAGCAAACAGGCACAGGTATCTGCATAATCAAGATTATATTTCTGATAAACAAGCAAAAATTTGAAGAATTCATGTATTTAAAAAGAACCCTCTGCAAGGGTTCTTTTTCAAATTACTTATATATTCCGGCATGATGGCTTTTAGCGTAGGACATGGCAGTACGGATTCGGCTTTCATACTTATATGTCCCGTAATCATAATACTGTTTCACCAAACCTGATTTGGTGATATCTTCCTGCAGTAGTTTTCCGTCCACCCATACCCATGCTAAGAGGCGGCTGTATTTGTCATAAAGATTAGAGCCATCTGTTTCAAGCGTAATGCTTTTGGCTTTTGACAGTCGTGCTGTCGTATAATTGCTTGCTTCTTTACCAAAAGGCTGATGCTGGATGGTACTTTCAGGTGTATCGATGAATAGGAAGCGGGTTTTGACTGCTTTTCCATTGATTTTAAAATAAGCAGTATCCCCGTCAACGCCCTTATAAAAAGTTACTTTATAGGTTTTGTGAAGGGCAAGAGCTGACTTAGCTGGGGCTATAACGGGTTTTGTTGCAGGCGGAGCTGCAGTTCCTGTACCGATAGGCAATGCATAGGTTAATTGAATCTTATTGACTGTCAGACTACTTTTGCATTTGTTGCTGCTATAGGTTTTGATCATGGAAAGCAGCTGGGTTTTTGTTTTCGCCGATTTGGCAAGTGGTGTCGGCGAATGCAATAGATAATCACAGTTAGAATTTTGAAAATGACCGCCCAATTTGTCCAATGTTCCCCTATGGGCTTCCGAAACATTCGGAAAGACCGAAAAGAATAGTATAACTGCTACAAGAACAGCGGCAATATTAACTTTTTTCATCTAATTTCTCCTATCACAGTAGTATTAATGTAATCCTTGATAATATTACCATAGAATAGGAAATTAAAAGATGAACCAATATTACCATTTTATTGACACCATAAAAAAACTTTGGCTATCGCTAACAGCAGTACAGAGGATAATAAAGGGTGGATTTTGCATGTAAACTCTTGTGTAAATAGATGAAGTTTTAAAAAAAACCTGTCATGATAATTGTGTAATTTCTAATGTCATGGAGGTAAATAGTGGAAAATGACGAATAGTATATAGAATTAGGCATAGGGGGGTTTGTTATGAAAAAGTTTAAATTGTTCAATGTAGTCTTTTTTTCTTGATTTTATCATTAAGTGGTTGTTCAAGTTTGAACCCTACATTCAATACCATTAATGAAGTGAAGTTAAGTACAGAGGCTAAAATTGCAAGGGACTTTCTTAATGACAAAGGGTATAAAGTAGTTGCTTATTCTAAAGAAACATCCTCATCTTATGTGCTAACCGATGAAAAGTTAAATGATCCATCGGAACCGCCTTATCAAAAACTGATTTGGAATCAACCAGGTATTTCAACCGATAAATATATGGGTAAAACCATCTTTAATGAACGGTTCATTGTAACAAATCACCATCTAGATACATACCCGCACGGGGAAGGAAAAACCTATGTTGATGTAATGGTGGTTGATGGCCAACCGATTGGAGGCATATCCGCACCGGTTACGAAAGAAAAACTAGTGGGTGCTCCATATTCTTTAGATGGAAAACCATTAGAACAAATTCAAAACAAGTAATGACGGGTTTATATTGTCCATTTTCCTGTTGGTTAAAGTTACTAAATATCATAAATACTTAAAAGGGCAAAACCCTATTCAGTAACGGGTTTATTTGTGAGGTGCAAAACAGTAACTCGCAGACCAAATCAAATAGCAAATCACATAAACTTCACAGCATAATCCACAGTATATTTCACAGTCAAAAAGGCTTAGAGATGCAAATATCTATAAGCTTTTTTTGAATTTTCTTTTTTTACTAAAGCACCCGTAAGTTGAACAAGTTCATTAGACGCTAAAGCGAGTTTGATAAATAAGCGGAGAAATTTCTCTTAATTAGGAAATAGCACTGAAAACAGCCTCAATAGACGGAAAGATTCCGACTATTGACTCAAAAAACGTGAAAATGGTTAATTTTGCTTTGCTTAATCGGAAAACCTCCGCTTATATACCCCGAACCGCGCTCTATTTTGCAGTCTAACCGGAAAATCTCCGCTTATTTTAAATGTCACTGGTTACTCAATTAAGGAAAAGACTTCTTACTAATTAAAATTTGCCAAAATGTTGATAAATCAATAAAAAACGCACTGTGAATTATATCGTGAATTTAAGTGCGTTTTCATGCGGGTTATTTACAGTGTGATTTAACGTGTGAATTCAAATGTTGTTTAGCTTGATGTTTTAGGTTTTCTCTATAATAACTGAATTATTTTTTTCCAGGTTTCTAACTTGCTATCTAAAGGGTATATGAGCAAAATAGCATCCAAAACGGGAAGCTAATTATATTTGCCATTTTTGGAAATCATAATTTAAAAATGGCAATTGGACTGAAGAACGATTACATAAGCGCGACAACTATTGCAGGGGTGTGAGAACGTGACAGAGACAGATATGTCCAAATACGAGAAGAAAATCATCATTCGCAAAATAAGAGTAGAAGATATTGATGCAATTATTGCATTAGGAAAAGCATGCTTCCCTAATATGGATCCTTGGAAACGGGAGCAATTGTTAAGTCACATTCGAATATTCCCCGAGGGTCAATTCTGTGTGGAATATGAGGATAAGATTGTAGGGTCCTGTTCAAGTTTAATCGTCAATTTTGACGAGTATGACGACCAGCACACCTGGGACATCATCACAGATAATGGGTATATTACGAATCATGACCCGAATGGTTTTAACTTATACGGGATTGAAGTGATGGTCGATCCGGCATACCGGCGTATGAAACTGGGGCACCGTCTTTACGAGGCACGCAAGGAGCTCGCCGTTCAATTAAATCTTAAAAGTATCATTATTGGCTGCAGGATCCCAAATTATCATAAATATAAGGATGAAATGACGGCTCGAGAGTATGTTGCAGCCGTTGAAAAGCACAGTATATATGACCCCGTGTTGTCATTCCAGCTTCTTCAGGGATTTACAATTAAAAGGATTAACACAAGGTATCTGCCAGACGACAAGGCCTCAGATTCTATGGCGACATTGATGGAATGGAACAACATCGATTACCGTCCCAAGTCTAAGCGGATTTACCGTACCGCGTTTCCAGTCAGGATTTGCGCCGTACAGTATATGATGAAAAAAATTGATTCGTTTGAGGACTTTATTCGGCAAGTGGGGTACTATGTAGACGTCGCTGCTGATTTCGGATCGGATTTTGCAGTGTTCCCGGAAATATTTACGACCCAATTGATGTCATTTCTCGAAGAAAAACGACCGGATCAGGCAGTTCGTCGACTTGCGACCTTTACTGATCAATACATTGAGCTGTTCACACAGCTCGCCGTCAGATATAACATCAACATTGTCGGTGGATCACATTTCGTGGAAGAAAATGGAGATATATACAACGTCGGTTTTCTCTTTCGCCGTGACGGCACAATTGAGAAACAAACCAAAATTCATGCAACGCCGAACGAGAGAAAGTGGTGGGGCATTGCAGAAGGAAACGATATTCAAGTGTTTGACACGGATTGTGGAAAGATCGCGATTCAAATTTCCTATGACATCGAGTTTCCAGAGCTGGCAAGGATTGCGGTAGATAAGGGAGCAAACATCATTTTTGTCCCTTTTTGTACAGAGGATCGCCAGGCGTACCTTCGTGTTCGCTATTGTGCCCAGGCGCGGGCCATTGAGAATCAAGTATATACGTGCATTGCTGGAACCGTCGGTAATCTGACACACGTAGAGAACATGGATATTCAATATGCCCAGTCAGGAATTTTCTCGCCTTCAGACTTTGAGTTTGCAAGGGATGGCATTGTTGGGGAATGTGATGCGAATATTGATACCGTTGTAGTGGGTGACGTTGATCTTGAGAAGCTGAGACGTTCCCGGAATTCTGGTACGTTAAGCCAATTACGCGACCGGCGACATGATTTGTATCAAATTGATTGGAAAAGCTTAAGTTGAAAATTAGCACAGTCTTTTTAATAAAGTAGGGTGTCTGGCAACGTATTTGGATCGATGTCTAAATGCGGTGCAGACGCCCTTTTTTATGGTTCGGGACAGAAAACAGCTCTTTGATCCAAACCCCCGCTCAGTCATATGTTATAATAAATTTACAAAAGCTTGCACAGCAGACGATTGATATTATGATAGGGGGCAAAGCTGATATGTATAAACAACTGATCATGCCAACTGAAATATCCATAAAGGATAAAAAGAATATCGTAAAAGGTCATGTCAATCGAGCAGCTATTTTTGCGAGAACCAAAGTCTTTGAGGTCATTACAGCAGAAAACGAAAGCTTTTATCTTATATACTATAAAAATTCCCTTGTTTACGGTGATAAACTGTCTAAGGTGGAAGCAGGATCATTTATTGATACAGCATTTCATGAAGGCATTGTTATTGAAGCTCCCCATCCTATCTTAACCGCATTAATCCCCAATCATTCCGTATCGATTCCGAATAAAAATAAACTCTTTTCTCAGCTCCAAATCCATTATCCTTTAGATGAAATGGCCTATATTGCGACCACACTTGACGCATTTTTTGAGAAGTATGAGCTTATAAAAATAATTGACCGAGTCTATTTTGACTATAGAAGAAACGGAAGTTTTATTAAAGCCTTTCAGGTCATCCGAATGTTAAATGATTTTGCGCCTGACTTCAAATCAGCAAAAGAGCGCTTTAATTCTCAGGAATACAATTCATACCATGATTTTTACCAATCCTCAAGTTTAGCTTCCATCCTTAAAAAGGATCCTCTTTTTGTCGAACATCATTGCTTTCAAAATAGAACACACCCTGAAAAGCGTATATTTTTAGAGAATATCTTAAGAAAACAAACTTGTTTAGCTGAATTATTATTGCTTTGGCTGGAAAAAGTTCAAAACACTGAACCGCTTGATAAATATACAGACCTCGCTTTAAAATTTGTCACGATGAAAGAATGGATCTTCATATTAGGACAGATGAAAATCAATCCGTATCGACAGTTACCCGAGGCCAAGCCAGTTATTGAAAAAATGGTTCAAGAAGGTAAATATGAAACATCAGCACTCTATTTATTACAATTCATTCATGACCTGCCGGCTTCTTATGATCCCATTTTGACTAAAGTGTGGGAGAATTTGAGTGCGGGATTTGTCGTTTCTCAATTAGACGACTTCCTCTTTATGTTCCAACAGCCTGTCCACGAGGAACATACCAGCCAATCAGAACAAAAACTCTTTCAGCTGACCGTAATACTGCTTAAAGAACATGATCTCAAAACGGTCATTGAAAAACTATATCCTATACAAAAATTACTCCCCCAATCATTAGTGATTCAAAAAGTGAATAAAATGCTGGAAATGGCAGAAGATCCTGACCGGATGATGGAATTGGGCGATTATTATGCAGAGTTTAGACAATATGATAAAGCCATCGATTGCTACTCGTGGGAAATGGAACTCCAGCCACAGAATCCTATTCCTGTAAAAAAAATCAGTAAAATGTATCAACAAAAAGGGATGGCAGAAGAGGCCGCTACCTATCAAAAGGTATATGATCAATTAAAAAGCAATCAACGAACTGGATGATAATAGTGACAGGCACCTTCCAAAAATTTGGAAGGTGCCTGTCACTTTAAAAATAAGTTTTGGTTCAGACAGTAAAAAAGACCCGGCATATGACCGGATCTTAAAAAGGGGGTTTGTTTAGTGTGCTATGTCCTAGCTACAAATACTATATTAGAATATAAATATGTACAAAGAATGAACAAAGTCTTACCTTTTTATTAATTACAATTAAAAAATGATTAATCCTCTAGTGAAAAGTACAAACATTTGTGCTCAAAGAAACTTTTTTTCCATAAAGAGACAGTAACATCATTCAACATCCTAGACATAAACTCATCTCCCACAATAAAATTTCACCTTAATAATTTCATTGATTACTACATATCCTATACCTACTTAGGAGGTGAAACAGGATGTCTAACCAAACAAATAATGACAATCAAGAAAATAACCAAAGTGTTTCGGAAAGCGTTAAGGAGACTGCAGGATCTGCTTTTCATACAGTTCATAGTGCATTAGAAACAACAGAGAATGTGGCGATGAATGCTGTAGACGCAACAGCAAACGCTGTTAATAACATAATGGACAACACAAATAACAAAGCCAATCGAAAAAATGACTAAGATAAAAAACGCCATTTCTGGCGTTTTTTATTTTAGTCATCCCTGCATAGGAATATAAATCCTCACCTGAGTGTTATTGATCCCTCATCAACCAATGGAATAACTCGGCAGGAGTTTTGCCGCCTCCGCTTGTAATATAATGGTTTTTGTCGGTTCTGTCGAAGCCGATATGAATCGAGGTGACGAGGTGATCTGTATATCCTGTGAACCAGGCATCCTTGTTTCCGTCGATTCCGTTTATATTCAATTGCGTTGTTCCGGTCTTGCCTGCGACAGGGCGGCCAATATTCGCTGCTTTCCCGGTTCCATAAGGTTTTGAAATAACACCCTGAAGCATCTCAGTCATTTCCTGGGCAGTTTCTGCGGACATGATCTTTTTAGCAGGAGGGTTTACAGTCAGGAGGGATGTTCCATCCCGGTCTGTTATATTCCGAACTGCATGCGCATCGATCATAACCCCGTTATTGGCAAAAGCTCCATATGCCTGGGCCATTTCCAAAGTTGAAACACCTTTGGTCAAGCCGCCTAGTGCCAGAGACAAATTCCGGTCATTTGGATCCAATGTGATACCAGCATTTTCGACAAACTGGAAGCCGGTATTAACCCCAATCTCCTGCAACAGAGAAACAGCAGGGATATTTAATGACCTGGCCAGCGCCTCTGCAAGGGTGACATAGCCATGATAACTGCCGCCGGCGTTATGCGGTGAGTAATCCCCGAAGCTCATCGGTTCGTCCTTGATCAAGGAGTCAGGCTTCCAGAGCCCGGTTTCCAATGCGGGTGCATAGACCGCAAGCGGTTTTATAACGGAGCCTGGCTGATACAGGGTGGTGCTATGGTTTAAATCCTGATAGATATAATTCCTTCCACCGTATAATGCTGTAACCGCACCTGTTTTTGGATCAACTGAGGTCATGCCCACTTCAACTGATTGGTCCCGTTCATCCTCTTGAAAATAATAATTGGACACTGCCGCATTCATAGACTTTTGAACGTGGATATCCAGGTTGGTATAAATGTGGTAGCCCCCGTGATAAAGCTGTTCAAGAGAAATTTTTAATCCATCTGCTGCTTCCTTGGCTGCAAAATCGATATAGGCCTGATACGGGCTGTGCTTTTTGAATGTTTCTTGAGAAAGAATAATTTCCTGTCCATTCGCTTCCTTTTCTTCCTGTGCAGAAATAATTTTGTTTTCTCTCATTAAGGAAAGAACAACACCCCGGCGTTCCTTTGCCAATTCCAGATTGTGGCGAGGGGAGTATGTACTGGGCGCCTTTGGCAAACCAGCCAGCAGGGCGGCTTCAGCGATGGTCAGATCCTTCGCGTCCTTCCCGAAATATTCCTGTGCCGCTGCCTGCATACCATACGCTCCGCTGCCAAGATAAATATAATTTAAATACATTTCAAGGATTTGATCCTTTGTATACTTTCGCTCCAGCTCGGCGGCAATGATGACTTCCTTCGATTTTCTCGCCAGCGTTTTCTCGCTCGATAAATAAACATTACGAGCCAGCTGCTGTGTAATCGTGCTGGCGCCTTCCTTTTTGGTGCCAGACTTTATATTATTGTATAGAGCCCGAAAAATTCCTTTTGGATCCACTCCATTATGTTCATAAAAGCGTTTATCCTCCGTCACCACGAATGCCATTTTCAAGTATTCAGGCAATTCTTTTAAACTGACAAGCTCTCTGTTTTGATTGGCAGAAAGTCGTTGAATTTCATGATTATCTTGATCATAAATAATCGTGTTTGATTCAAACTGCAGCTTGGTGTCATCTAGATTTATTTCATTTACAAGTTCACTCGTTGAGCAGCCTGCCAATAAAGTGGATATCGAAAAGAAAAGCAGTAAAGTTTTGAAGAAATTGTTTGTCATGATACTCCTCTTTGTTGATGATTGATTTCTAATGGGCACAACACATAATAGGATGTTCCAATTCACTAAATCATATCATATCGCTGCTATTAAGCAAACGAATGTTCTTTTTTAAAACTCTTGAAAAACTAAGTGTATCGACAACACTATTAAAAGTGGAAAAAGTTGGTTATTATTAAGAATAAAGGAGTAGAAAGATGACGAACTATATTGCTTTACTAAGAGGGATTAATGTAGGTGGACATAACATTATTAAGATGCAGGAATTGAGAACCGTTTTAACAAATATGGGGCTGGAACAAGTGAGGACGTATATTCAGAGTGGAAATGTTTTGTTTCAATCTGACAAGAATGCGTCACGATTAAGCGAGCTAATCGAGCAGGAAATTAACAATGCTTTTGGTTTTTCAGTGACAGTAATCCTAAGAACAGAAAAGGAATGGGAACAACTGATAAAAAATTGCCCATACCCCGTGGACTCGTTACTAGAAGGCGAAAGTGTACATGTAGCGTGTCTGGCTGAGCAGCCAAAACAGGAAGCAATCGATCATTTACTTCAGTTTAAAAGTGATTTAGATGAATGCTATATAGAAGGAAAAGAAATCTATTTTTACTTCCGTCAAAGCATTCGAGATTCTAAACTTGCTTCTCAGCTTCCAAAAATAGGTGTCCCGGCCACCGTACGTAATTGGAAAACTATTTTAAAACTTGAAGCGATGCTAAAGCAAGTTATTGAAGGGTAGGTAGAGAACCGTAACGCGTGAGGTGACATAATGAAAAATTAATTAACCGCCTATTTAGTAGGTGGTCTTCTTTTGTTCGAAAATAAACAATGTAAAAAAGAACTTGGAAAATAGTAGCCTAACAAATACATGTATATTAGATTGTTGAACAAGAAGGTCGAAAGAACCGTTACTATCGTCTTGTTTATATTTACTATTTCTTATTATTTGTGTAACCGGGAGTTTACTCTATCTCTCTATACTTATAAAAGTAATACATAGTATAAGTGATTAGGAGATGAGCAAATGAAGAAGAAAAAATTTATATTAGCAACATTAGCTACCCTTATGGTGTGTTCAGCGGCAGACCTGGATACAGCAAAACCTGCGTCCGCTGCTGAGAATCCATCCCGGTCAGACAAATCCAGCTACGGTCCAAAAGGGTTCGATCTGCAGGCCCATCGCGGTGGATTAGGTCTCACCGTCGAATCCACGATTGCTTCGTTCTCCAGAGGGCTTGAAGTCGGTGTAAGCACACTTGAGCTTGACGTGCAGATCACAAAGGACCACCAGGCTGTCATATCTCACGACCGGAAAATTTCAGGCGACAAGTGCCAGGACACGGAACCGGCGTTCACGGGTGACCCTGAATACCCTTACGTTGGCAAATACATAAAGGACCTAACCCTTGCTCAAGTTCGTAAACTAGATTGTGGATCGAAAGCGTTGGCTCAATTCCCAGGTCAGCGCACGAGTCCAGGTTCTAAGATGCCACTGTTAAGTGAGGTGTTCGCTCTCGTCAAACTCTATGATGCCAACAAAGTGTGGATGAACATCGAGACAAAAGTGGAAGCCGGCGCACCGGAGGAAACGGCTCCTCGTGAAGAATTCGTACAGATTGTTGCACGCCAGGTTCGCGAAGCCGGGATGCTCAAGCGAGTGTCAATCCAAAGCTTCGACTGGGGCTCACTTATGCGTATGCACGAGGTAGAGCCGCGCTTACCACTCGTCGCCCTGACCAACGGGCCGCAATTCCTGCAGCCAGGCCAGCCGGGTGCCTCTCCATGGTTGGGCGGAATCGACATCGACGACTTCGGTGGCGACCTCGTGGCAGCGGCACACTCGTTTGGCGCTAATGCAATCTCGCCAGTGCATGGTTTTCCGCAGAATGGCAAAATCACTGATGAGAACTACGAGCCATATGTGACGAAGCGCATGGTTCAGGAAGCTCACAAGAACGGAATGAAGGTCATCCCGTGGACGATTGACGACGAGCCTACCATGAACAAGCTTATCGATGACGGCGTTGACGGGCTTATCACAGACTACCCGGATCGGCTGCGGGGGGTTATGGAGCAGCGTGGTTTCAAATTGCCTAAGCGCTATAAGGCTCCTGCAAAGTGAGAAACTTAGATAAGTAAGCTAAATGATTAATAGATAAAGAGTCTGGAAAATGTTCCAGGCTCTTTTTTTGGCCATTAACCAATACTCCCAGGAACCTCACCACTTTTTAAGATACTCAACGTGAAATAGGCGCTTAAATCAGTAACAATGCCCCAATTTGATTCATATTTTGTTGAAGAGAGTACACATGGTATCTTTCATTTACTCAAACCTGATGAATTACCTTCGTTCTACTCTTATGAGTGTAATTAAAATACAAAGGGGAGGAAAAAATGCAAAATTTTCATAATGATTTGCAAATGTTAGGATTGGATCAATTCCATGTTGGAGAGGTAAATTCTATAGATCCTTTGAGCCAGCAAAATATGAATGACTTGCGCCGGTGTGGCCGGTGCGGAGGATGCGGAGGTTTTCGTTGTGGCGGATTCCGGTGTGGAGGGTTCCGTTGCGGAGGCTTCCGATGTGGTGGTTTCGGTTTAGGTGGTTTTGGATTGGGTCTTGGTCTTGGTTTAAGCTGCTTTGGCTGTTTTAGCTGCTATAGCTGTGGGGGTTGTTATGGCTGTTCCAGCTGCTGGGGCGGTTGGGGATGGTAATTCGGAAAGGGTTAAATGTGTTTATATTTTAAAAGGAAAGTGTCCCTGCGTGTTTGCAGCAGGGGCACTTTATTACGTTTTATCATATTGGACAAATAAAAGTACATAAAATGATAGTGCATAAGCAGGAACGATAAAGAATAAGGAGGGGCTAAATGACAACACTTAATTCGTCGACATGTCTGAAGGTAAAAAGAGATACATTTTATCTCCCTGATCCGGAGGGTGGTGTGTATTTCAGAAATAATGTAAGTTCATTCCGAATGGAAGGCAATACGATCTATCAATGGATTGAAAAATTGATGCCAATGTTCAATGGGGGGCAAACATTGGGAGATTTAACAGAAGGATTAGCACCTCCATATCGGAACAGGGTATATGAGATCGCAGAAGCGCTATACAAGAATGGCTTTGTTCGTGATGTAAGCCAAGATACACCACATCAATTAAATAGCCTGATTCTTGAAAAATACGCTTCACAAATTGAATTCCTGGAGAATTTTGTAGATTCCAGTGCTTATCGTTTTCAAGAGTATCGCGAGGCTAACGTCTTAGCTGTCGGATCAGGTCCCTTATTAGTTTCATTGGCTACTGCGTTACTCGATTCGGGACTGTCTAAGTTGAATGTTATGGTAACAGATTCACTTCCCACAAATCGGCTGCGGCTGAAAGAACTGGTACAAAATGCTAGCAGGACGGATTCTGAGGTCGAGATAAAGGAGGTCCCTTTTAATAAAGAGGAGGGGAGAAGTTTTTGGAAAAAAGCAGTGCAGCCTTATGATTGGATTCTGTATGTCTCCCAGGATGGAAATGTAAAAGAACTTTTGGAACTAAATCAGGTATGCAAAGAGGAGAGGAAGGCATTTCTACCTGCAATATGGTTAGAGCAAGTGGGGCTGGCTGGCCCATTGGTTCATCCGGAATCGGAGGAATGCTGGGAATCCGCATGGCGCCGCATCCATCAAACTGCATTGCAGGCAGAGCGGCAGCCGCAAACTTTCTCCTCAACAGCGGGATCGATTCTGGCTAATGTTATGGTGTTTGAATGTTTCAAGAGGGTAACAGGAGTTCATGGATTAATTCAAAGTAATCAAATTTATCTGCTTGATCTTGAAACACTGGAAGGAGACTGGTTTTCATTCATTACACATCCATTAGTTACGTCTAAAAGCTTTAACCCTAGTTTGGTTGAAGATCTTGAAGTAAGGCTGATGGAGGTATCGGAAAGAAATGGATCAAAGGATAATCTCTTGGAATTTTTCAGTGGATTAACCTCAGAAGAAACAGGGATTTTCCATACCTGGGAGGAACGAGATCTGACCCAGCTTCCTCTTTCTCAGTGCTATGTTCAGGCAGTTAACCCATTATCAGAGGGACCTGCAGACCTCCTGCATGAGGTAATCTGTTCGGGTCTAACACATGAGGAAGCAAAAAGGGAAGCTGGGCTTAAGGGCATTGAAATGTATGTGTCAAAAATGATAGATTCAGCCGTTATGGGATTCAAAGAACAGCAAGGAAATGCTGGCATCAACATACAGGATGGATTTATTGGCATTGGAGCAGGAGCAACAATCGAAGAGGCTGTTTGTAGAGGGCTGTATGAATATTTAGAAGAGGAATTGACAAGAAGACAAGATGAACCGCTGAAAACGATTTTTCGCGTACACCTGGGAACGATAGAAGATCAACGCTGCAGATTTTATTTAAATGCACTGACTACTTTAAATGGGGAACCGTTAATCGGCTTGGAAAAGGAGATGCTAGGGTTTCCCGTGATATGGGTAAGGACACTAGGCCGTCGTTACACTTCCACAGGTTTACATTCCACTTTAGCCTTAAGAAGTGCGCTGCAACAAGCAATTTTTGATACACAAAATCAGGTGAATTCAACAGTTAGACAAGCGGAGTCAGCCGTTTTACTTAAGGAAAAGGAATTTAAACTTGATATCCCTTCATTCGAAGATACAAACCACTTGGAGCTATTACAATACTCCATTAAAAATTTAAACCGCAACGGCAAGCAGCTACTTGTATATGATTTTGCCTTTGAGCCTTTTTTAAAGCATGAACTGGCAGGGGTCTATGGTGTGCAGCTAGGAGAGGGGGAATCCTGATGGCTGCCCTTATTTTAATGGATGGAGAGGGTTTATTAGCGGATCTTGTCTATGATCAATTGTCGTGCAACTATTCTGTAAAACGTCAAAACATTTTAGAAGAGTTTCCCGAAGATACGAAATTAGCTTTATTATTGCACGACGCCTGGCATCCAGCCATACATCGAAAAGCGGAGGAGAGATTGAGGAAGGCAGGAATTCCATGGCTTCGAGGTTTCGTCTCTTTCGGGGAAGGAATCATCGGTCCATATGTTCGGCCGATAAACCGGGATGTTCTCAATGTGCCGACATACGGAGGATAATAGCTGGACCAGATCGTCAAGAAATGTTGGAGCTTCAGATGAGAATGGCAGAAAGAGGGTTTCCGCGTGATGCATGGGTATCACGAACTGGATTAACACAAATGGCATTTTTGATAAGTGAGGATGTGCAGAAGGCCCTTAAAGGGGAGCGCTCCTACTTAGAAGAAAGAGTGTATATGACGAATCTCAGAACGTTATCGACCTCAAGCCACTTTTTTTTGCCTGATCCTTTGTGTACGGTTTGCAGTCCCATACCTAATGACACACCAGCATCAGCTAAAATTAGGTTAAAACCAAGTCCTAAACTTAATGAGGATGGGTATCGCTGCCGTTCGATGGATGAATTAAAAAATGTCCTGGTCAAAGATTATCTGGATTATCGGACTGGGATCATGAACGCAAAAATCCAGGATTTCACGCTGCCATTTGCGGATATCTATGTAAATATGCCGTTGTTTGGAGCAGACGAGGGAGTGGCTGGCCGTACTAATTCATATGAGATGAGTGAGCTAACGGCCATTTTAGAAGGATTGGAGCGATACTGCGGGCTCGAACCTCGGGGCAAAAGGAGAGTAGTTCGTGATAGTTACCGCAATTTGGAGAATATAGCGCTACATCCTGCCAGAGTGGGATTACATGAAAAGGAACAATATGCAATACCTGGTTTCCCATTTAAACCGTTTCGTCCAGATGACCTAATGAATTGGGTCTGGGGCTATTCGTTTTTACAAGAACGTCCGATTCTGGTTCCGGAGTTACTCGCTTATTATAGTTTGGGGCACGGGGAAGGTGTTGTTTATGAAACCTCAAACGGATGTGCATTAGGGGGAAGTATGGAGGAAGCGATTTTTCATGCCATTATGGAGGTCGTTGAGCGCGATTCATTCCTGTTAACCTGGTATGCACAGCTGCCACTCCCGCGTCTTGACCTTCGTTCAGTTGACGATAAAGAATTGCAGCTGATGGTCGACCGTATACGTGAGGTGGAGGGGTTCGATCTTTATTTTTACAATTCGACGATGGAACATGGTATTCCAAGTGTATTTGGTGTAGCAAAAAACAATACCTCCAAGGGTGTAAACCTTATTTGTGCAGCCGGAGCCAATCCCGATCCTCGAAGGGCAGTAAAAAGTGCGATTTACGAGCTGGCAGGCATGATGAAGAGGCATGACGAAAAACTGGCGGCTAACAGGCAAAATTATGAACGTATGTTATATGATCCGTTCGCAGTCCAAACGATGGAGGACCATGGCATGTTGTACGGTCTTCCAGAAGCAGAGATTCGCTTGAAATTTTTATTGGAGGATAATCGTCCTTTACGTACTTTTGAGGAGGAATTCAAGCTGCAGCCAAAGTTCTCGGATTTGAAGGATGATCTAGAAGACATTCTTCAAAGGTTTCGCAAGTTAAACCTCGAGGTCATTGTGGTTGATCAGTCAACACCTGTAACCAAACGGAACGGATTATTCTGTGTAAAGGTGTTGATTCCTGGTATGCTGCCAATGACATTTGGACATCACCTAACTCGTGTGAAAGGACTGGAAAGGGTCCTTACAGTCCCAATGAAGCTTGGATATAAGAAGCAGCCGTTATCGTTTGCACAGCTTAATCCACATCCTCATCCGTTCCCATAATCGAAGAGTAGGAGGCAGAATGTTGAAGCTAGAAACTTTTCTACACAATCTCCATTTTGACCCAGATAAAATCTTTCCGCCGGATTGGCAGGTGGATTGGGAGGACGCGCCACTCCCCTATAAACTGTATCGTGGTCTCCAGGAGATTCCACTTCCGGCAGATGTACCGTTAACATTCACTGGACGGGAAAAGAATGGAACCCCGAGCTTAGAAGAAGTAGGCCATTTCCTGTGGTACGTATTCGGCATTTCTCAATTCTCTCAATTTGCTAAACCTGTTGTCACCGCGGATGAATCTGTGAGTTTTACACATTCACTAAGGCGATTTGTTCCCTCGGGCGGTGCGCTGTATCCTAGTGAATTATACGTGTATTTAAAGCTGGAAGAGGTACCAAAGGGAATCTATCAATATGACGCAGCACATCACCGCCTCATATTGCTGCGAGAAGGAAATTATGATTCCTATTTATCAAGAAGCCTTGGAAATAGTGTAGAGATCTCAGATAGTTTTTGCACCGTTTTTATCTCGACGATGTTTTGGAAAAATTACTATAAATATAATAATTTTTCATACAGGCTCCAAGGGTTAGATGCCGGTGTGTTAATTGGGCAATCGTTGGAAGTAGCGGATCGGATGGGTTTTACTTCAAGAGTATGCTATCAATTTCTTGATCGGGCAATCAATCATTTACTCGGGCTATCCGAACAGGATGAAAGTGTATATGCGCTTATCCCATTGTCTAATACTCAATCGATCTTTTGGGTTAACAACGAAAATAGAAGCGAAGAAACGGTTTCTTCCACTGAATTGTGCCGGGAAATACCGGAACAGCAGCATGAATACTATAACCGATCTAAGAGAGTCATTGATTATCCGATGCTGCGAGAGCTTAATGAAGCATCGATGTTAGAAACGACAAACTCATTTGTGAAGTTAAAGAAGGACCGCAGTTTGAAGTCTTCCTTAGGCATGGAGACGATCATGCTGCCATACACGGAGTCCGTTTCGTACGATCTCGCAGCCGTTTGCAGGAAACGGCATTCTCCTGATATCGATTTTATAATGGGAAAAGTGAGCCAAACACATCTATCCACTTTGTTAACAGAAACATTTTCTTTCTCCTATCTGAATGACCTCGATGAGCCAAATGAAAATGGTGAGTGCCGTGTCGATTTGTATGGTTATTTTTATAATATAGAGGGAGTTCCAGATGGGGCATACTCTTATGACAAAAATACTCATGCCCTTCGAAGAATATCGTCAGGGGATCAGCGGGGATATCTACAATATGGATTGTCGATGGATAATGTGAATCTTTTTCAGGTCCCACTCTGCTTCCATTTAGTGGGTGACAGGGAACATCTGATGGAGGAATTGGGAGTTAGAGGATATCGTATTCAGCAGATGGAAGCGGGCATTCATGTGCAGCGGCTCCTCTTGGCGGCGGGCTCATTAGGGATGGGTGGCCACCCACTTCTCGGATTTGATGCTAAATCGTGTGATGAACTTTACCAACTCGAAACGAAAGGGAAAACCAGTTTAATCCATATTCCTGTTGGTCCCTTCCGTCCACGCGCCTGGTTAAAAGGGAATCTGCATAGCTAAGGGAGAAATGACATAATTGGAACAGTAAAAAATACGGAGTATGTTATTAACGGATTCCCTTTTTGAGGTGTTTTTCTAAAAAATTGTACCGAAATGACAGTAGTTTTGACATTGAAATTGGCATATAAAAAAAGAAAACTCGCCGCAAATTGAACTGCACCCCGATTGTTAGACACTTACTAACATACGGAGGTGCAGTTTTTCTATGGTTAAATTTCATACAGAGGATAAATTAGCTGCGATTCAACGCTATTTAAAGGGTGGAGAGAGTTATGCCTCGATTGGGGCATCGATTGGTACCTCTGAAAATATAGTAAGAAACTGGGTGATGCGATACGAACATCAGGGGGTACAAGGATTCACAAAATCCTATACAAGGTACACGGCAGAGTTTAAACTAGACGTACTTAAATATTTGAATGATCATGGGACGTCTCCAAATGAAACAGCAGCGATTTTTAATATCTCTTCTCCTGCCTTAATTCGTAAATGGAGAATACAAGTTGATTCTCAAGGAATAGACGCCCTCAAATCAAAGAAAAAGGGGCGTCCTACCGTGAAGAAGAAAACAAAAAAAACAACAGCCGTCAGTGGATCCGTCGAAGCACTCCAGGCCGAAATAGACCATTTGCGTATGGAGGTTGCTTACTTAAAAAAGTTGAATGCCTTAGTTCAAAAGAAGGAAACATTACCAACCAGGACAAAGCGCAAGTAGTGTCTGAACTAAGGATTGATTTTCCTTTTGAAGCGTTACTCAACATCGCAGGCATCCCCCGCAGTACGTACTATTACTGCATAAATAAATTAAGTCGTCCAGACAAAGATGCCGAACTAAAAAAAGTGATTGAGGAGATTTATCTCGAACATAAAGGCCGTTATGGATACCGTCGTATAACGCTCGAACTAAAGAACCGAGGATATAAAGTGAATCACAAAAAGGTCCAGAGGTTAATGAAAGAGTTAGGCTTGAAGAGCACTGTTCGCATCAAAAAATATCGCTCTTATAAGGGAAAAGTCGGAAAGACAGCACCAAATATTTTGGATCGAGACTTCCAGACGGAAAAGCCAAATGAAAAGTGGGTAACAGATATTACTGAGTTCAAGTTATTTGGCGAAAAGCTCTATTTATCTCCCATGTTGGATTTGTTTAATGGGGAAATCATCGCTTATACGATGAATTCGAGGCCAAAATATTCACTTGTTTCCACGATGCTGGATCAAGCATTTGAGCGATTAACAGAGGGAGAAAAGCTCCTAATTCACTCGGATCAAGGTTGGCATTATCAAATGCCTCAGTTCCAGCATGCATTAAAAGAACATCACATCACGCAGAGTATGTCACGAAAGGGAAACTGTTATGATAATGCAGTCATGGAAAATTTCTTTGGTATCTTAAAATCGGAATTTTTATATACACAAGAGTTTGATAGTGTAGAACATTTTAAACGGGAGTTAGCCGAATATATTGATTACTACAATCACATACGAATAAAGGCAAAATTAAAAGGTTTGAGTCCAGTACAATACCGAACTCAAGCCCTATCAGCTGCCTAATCAAAAATCCGTCTAACTTATGGGGGTCACTTCAAATT